>JBFYZW010000306.1:0-3685 GCA_041309305.1 Deltaproteobacteria bacterium
GGTTTCGGTACGCCAAAGCTCTGCTTGCCGATTGGTTGGCCGAAACATGCTCAGCGTAGATCACAGCCGCCCCGCACACGCCAGGGTTTCTTCTCAGGAGTCACGACGACCGATCACACCCCGGCAGTGAGCGCCGGTTGCGCCGGCTGGAGACGTGATTTATGACACGGCCTCGCGCGGGGCTCGTGGAGCCAAACCGTGGGGAGGCGCGTCGTGCGACCGAGCGACAAGGAGCGGATCAAGGTCGAGGTGACCCACCGGGTGCTCGAGCGCTGCGGCAGCGCCCCGGCCGAGCTCGAGCAGCTCCTCTTCGACACGCTCTACGAGGAGCGCCGTCGGTTGGAGACCGAGCGTGATCGTCGGGCCGCCGAGCGGCAGGCGCGCTTCTACGACCGCATCGCACGCGAGGCGCGCAACGCCAGCGGCGAGCACCTGCGCGAGCTGGTCGGCCAGGTGGTGCGCGGCTTCGCTGACGAGATCACCGGCCACTTCGACGAGCGGGTCTACGCGCTGGCGACGCGGCTGGTGCCGCCGGCGTTGAACGTGCTGCTCAACACCCTGAGCCCCCTCCGGCTGCTCGAGGCCATCCCGGCCGGCTTTTCGACCCTCGACGAGCAGCTCGAGATCCTCGGCGAGGCCGAGGCGTTGAAGAAGATGGTGGCGCGGGGGACGACGGTGCTGGTGCCGACGCACCTGTCCAACCTGGACAGCATCCTGGTCGGCTTCGGGCTCTTCCGCCTCGGGTTGCCGCCCTACACCTACGGCGCCGGCCTCAACCTGTTCCACAACCGGTTGATCGGCTTCTTCATGCACCACCTCGGCGCCTACAAGGTCGACCGGCGCAAGAAGGCGGCCCTGTACAAGGACGTGCTCAAGGTCTACGCCGGCTGCAGCATCGAGATGGGTTACCACAACCTGTTCTTCCCCGGGGGAACCCGGTCGCGCAGCGGCGCGGTGGAGCAGAAGCTCAAGCTCGGGCTGCTCGGCATGGGGCTCGACGCCTACATCCACAACCTGCAGGCGCAGAAGAGCAAGCCGGACGTCTTCGTCGTCCCGTGCACGATCAACTACCAGCTGGTGCTCGAGGCCGAGACCTTGATCGACGACCACCTCAAGGAGGTGGGCAAGAGCCGCTACATCATCGAGGATGACGAGTTCTCTCAGCTCAAGCGGGTCGCCGACTTCGTCGAGAAGCTCTTCTCGCTCAACTCGCACATCCAGATCGTCGTCTCGCGGCCGCTGGACGTGTTCGGCAACCTGGTCGACGACGACGGCGTCTCGCACGACGCGCGCGGGCGGGCGGTGGAGCGGTCGCCCTACGTCCACGTCGACGGCCAGCCGGGCGGCGACGCGCAGCGCGACCAGGAGTACACCCGCGAGCTGGCGCGGGCGGTCGGCGCCGCCTTCCAACGCGACACGATGCTCAACTCCACCCACCTGGTTGCGTTCGTCGTCTTCCAGCTGCTGCGCCAGGCCAACCCGCAGCTCGATCTCTACCGCCTGCTGCGCACCGGCGGCAGCGCGGAGAGCTTCGCGCTCACCGCGGTCTACGACCGGCTGGATCGGACCCTGGCGCTGCTGCGCCGCGCCGCCGAGGCGGGGCGGGTGCGTCTGGACGAGACCCTGCGCCAGAAGGACACGGTCTTCCTGGTCAACGAGGCGCTCGCCCACCTGGCCAGCTACCACCGCCGCCCGGCGGTGACCCGGCGGGGGGACCGGCTGTTCCACGAGGACCGCAACCTCCTTTATTACTACCAGAACCGCATCGAGCACCTGCCGCTCGCCGAGCTGCGAGGTGTCGCGTGAGCGCCGGGCGTGATCTCGAGGTCGTCGTCGTCGGCGGCGGCAGCTTCGGCAGCGCGCTGGCGCACATCCTCGCCGGCCTCGAGCGGCGGCTGGTGCTCTGGGTCCGGCGCCCGGAGCTCGCCGCCGAGATCAACGAGCGGCACACCAACCAGCGCTACCTCGAGGGGCTGTCTCTGTCGGCGAAGCTCGAGGCGACGACCGACCTCGCGGCGGTGACCCGGGCGCCGGTGGTTCTGCTCGCCGTGCCGTCGCGCTCGTTCCGCGAGGTGGCGCGGGCGATCGGCGAGCACCTGCGCGGCGATCAGCTGCTGGTGCACGTGACCAAGGGTCTGGAGCAGGGCACCTTCAAGCGCATGTCCGAGATCCTGCGCGAGGAGACCTGCGCCTTGAAGATCGGCGTGCTCTCCGGGCCCAACCTGGCCCGCGAGCTGATGACCGATCAGCCGGGCGGAGCGCTGATCGCGTCGCGCTACGATCTGGTCATCCGGGCCGCGCAGGCCCTCTTCGCCGGCGGGCCGCTGCGCACCTACGGCGGGCACGACGTGATCGGTACCGAGCTCGGCGGCGCGTTCAAGAACATCATCGCGCTCGCCGCCGGGGTCGCCGACGGGCTGGGTTTTGGCGACAACGCCAAGGCGCTGCTCGTCACCCGCGGCTTGAGTGAGATGACCCGCTTCGGCGTGGCGATGGGCGCCGAGCTGTTGACCTTCGGCGGGCTGGCCGGCATCGGCGATCTGATGGCCACCTGCGGCTCGCCGCTGTCGCGCAACCACCAGGTCGGCGAGCGGCTCGGGCGCGGTGAGCCGCTCGAGGCCATCCTCGGCAGCATGGCCAGCGTCGCCGAGGGGGTGCCGACCACCCGCGCGGTGCGGGAGGCCGCGCTGGCGCGCCGGTTGAGCCTGCCGATCGTCGAGGCGGTGTACGGCCTGCTCTACGACGGGCACACCGCGGCGCAGGCGCTGGCGGCGCTGATGGCCATTCCGGTCGGAGACGAGCTGGCGGCGCTGAGGGCGCGGTGAGCGCCGGACCGCGTTACCCGCTGGTCTTCGACGAGCGGCGCGACTACCCGCCCGACTACGCCGGGCCGGTGCACCTGTGGGACATCGACAAGACCTACCTGTCGACGCACTTCTCCTCGACGCGGGGCCTTCTGCGCATCCCGGTCGAGTTCGCGATCGACAAGCGCGCCATCCCCGGGATGCCGGAGGTCCTGCGTGGCCTGCGCCGCGGCGCCGGCGCCGGCTTCGCCTGCGCACCGATCTACTTCGTCTCGGCCAGCCCGCCGCAGCTCCGGCCGGTGCTCGAGCGCAAGATGCTGCTCGACGGCGTCGAGCACGACGGCACCGTGCTCAAGGACTGGCTGCGCGTGCTGCGTGGCTGGACGGTCTGGCGGCTGCGCGAGCAGATCGGCTTCAAGCTCTGCGCGCTGTTGACCGCGCGGCGCAGCCGGCCGCGCGCGGTCGAATACCTCTACGGCGACGACACCGAGGCCGACGCGCTCGCCTACACGCTCTACGCCGAGCTGCTCGCCGGCGCGCTACGCGGCGCGGCGATCGACGCGGCGCTGACGCGCGCCGGGGTGGCCGCGCTCGACGTCGCCTGCGTGCGCCGCCTGGTCGACGAGCAGCCGGCCGCGGCCGGGCGGGTGGCGGGGATCTTCATCCACCTCGAGCACGGGCGCCTCGAGCCGCTGCGCGCCTTCGCGCAGGTGAGCGCGACGCGCGACGCCGTGCAGCTGGCGCTCGCCGCCCTCACCGCCGGGCAGCTCGGCCCGGCGGCGGTCACGGCGGTCGGGGAGGCGGTGGTGCGGGCGCGGCCCGACTTCGACCTGGAGGGCAGCGTCGCCGATGCGCTGCAGCGCGGCCTGGTCAGCGAGGCG
>JBFYZW010000307.1:0-5394 GCA_041309305.1 Deltaproteobacteria bacterium
CCAGCGGGTGCGTAGCCACGAGATCCAGGCCTACACCAACATCGCGCCGGGCGACTCGATCCTGCGCACCGACCTGGACGCCGCGGCGCTCGGGCTGCGCCGGCATCCGTGGATCGACACCGTGCGGCTGCAGCGCCAACTGCCGGACCGGGTGGTCGTCGACGTGACCGAGAACGAGCCGGCGATCGTCGTCGCGCTCGGCGAGCTCTACCTGGCCAACCGTCGCGGCGAGCCGTTCAAGCGTCTGACCGCCGGCGACGCGGTGGTCGGCCCGGTGGTCACCGGCCTCAGCCGCCAGGCGGTGAGCGATGATCCGGCGGCGGTGGCCGGGCGCCTGGTCGAGGCGATCGCGCTCGACGCCGAGCTGCGCGCCAAGGGCGGCCCGTTCGGCCGGCTCGAGGAGCTGCACTGGGATGCGGACCTGGGCTGGAGCGCGGTGACGCACCAGGAGATCGGCGCGCGGCCGCTGATCGTTCATCTCGGCCGGCGGCCGAGCGAGCGGCTGCCGCTGGCGCTCGCGGCGCTGGCGCGGGTCGTCGACCAGCAGCTCACACCGGCGGTCCTCTGGGCCGACGGGATCAAGCACCCCGGGCGGGTTCACGTCCGCCTGGATCACGACAACGGGACCGGCAGCACCAACACTCTGATCGCGAAGGCGAGGTGAGGGCATGGCACAGAAAGGCGACCTGATCGTAGGGCTCGACATCGGCACGACCAAGATCTGCGCGGTGGTCGGCGAGGTCACCGACTCCGGCGGCATCGACGTGGTCGGGATCGGCACCCACCCGTCCAAGGGCCTGCGCAAGGGGGTGGTGATCAACATCGAGAGCACCGTCAACTCGATCAAGGCGGCGGTCGAGGAGGCGGAGCTGATGGCCGGCTGCGAAGTCTCGCACGTCTACGCCGGCATCGCCGGCGGCCACATCAAGGGCTTCAACAGCCACGGCATCGTCGCGGTCAAGGACAAGGAGGTCACCCAGACCGACATCGACCGGGTGATCGACGCGGCGCGCGCGATCGCCATCCCGCTCGATCGGGAGGTGATCCACATCCTGCCCCAGGAGTTCATCATCGACGACCAGGACGGCATCCGCGAGCCGCTGGGGATGAGCGGTGTGCGCCTCGAGGCCAAGGTGCACATCGTCACCGGCGCGGTGACCTCGGCCCAGAACATCATCAAGTGCGCCCAGCGCTGCGGCTTGACCGTGGCCGACATCGTGCTCGAGCAGCTGGCCTCATCGCAGGCGGTGCTGTCGCAGGACGAGAAGGAGCTCGGCGTGGCGCTGATCGACATCGGCGGCGGCACGACCGACATCGCCATCTGGAGCGAGGGCAGCATCGTGCACACCTCGGTGCTCGCGGTCGGCGGTGATCACATTACCTCGGACATCGCCGTGGGCCTGCGCACGCCGATGGAGGACGCCGAGCGGATCAAACGCAAGCACGGCTGCGCGATGAGCTCGCTGGTCGAGTCGGAGGAGATGATCGAGGTGCCGAGCGTCGGCGGGCGCAAGCCGCGCACGCTGTCGCGGCAGATCCTCACCGAGATCATCGAGCCGAGGGTCGAGGAGATGTTCTCCCTCGTGCAGCAGGAGATCCACCGCACCGGCTACGAGGATCTGCTCGCCAGCGGCGTGGTGATCACCGGCGGGGCGACGCTGCTCAAAGGCCTGCCCGAGCTGGCCGAGGACATCCTCGGCCTGCCGGTGCGCGCCGGGATGCCGGCCGGCGTCGGCGGGTTGGTCGACGTGGTCAAGAGCCCGGTCTACGCCACCGCGCTCGGCCTGGTCCAGTACGGCGCCGACCACGAGGACAGCCGCGCCTTCAAGGTGCGCGACGAGAACGTCTACGCCAAGGTCAAGGGACGCATGCGGGCCTGGCTGGAGGAGATCTTTTAGTCTTCGCCAGACCAGACGAACTGAGCACTGCAACTCCGGGGTGCGCGCCCCGGTCTCCCCGAGGAGGGAATGATGATCGAGCTCGATGAAGTCAGCAGCCACAACGCACGGATCAAGGTCATCGGTGTCGGCGGCGGGGGCGGCAACGCGATCAACACGATGATCGAGGCCAACATCCACGGCGTCGAGTTCGTGGCCGCGAACACCGACCTGCAGGCGCTGGGCGCCAACCTGGCGCCGCTGAAGATCCAGATCGGCCAGACGTTGACCAAGGGGCTCGGGGCGGGCGCCAACCCGGAGATCGGCCGCGAGGCGGCGCTCGAGGACCGGGAGCAGATCGCCGCCCAGCTCGAGGGCGCCGACATGGTCTTCATCACCGCCGGGATGGGCGGCGGCACCGGCACCGGCGCGGCGCCGGTGATCGCCTCGATCGCCCGATCGCTCGGGGCGTTGACGGTCGGCGTGGTGACCAAGCCCTTCTTCTTCGAGGGCAACCGGCGGCGGCGCCACGCCGAGCAGGGGATCCTCGCCCTGCGCGAGGCGGTCGACACGCTGATCACCATCCCCAACCAGCGTCTGCTGTCGATCACCGACGAGACGACGACGATGATGGACGCGTTCACCAAGGCGGACGAGGTGCTGCTCCACGCGGTGCAGGGCATCTCCGACCTGATCACCTTCCACGGCATCGTCAACGTCGACTTCGCCGACGTGCGCACGATCATGTCCGATCAGGGCATGGCGCTGATGGGCACCGGTCGGGCGCAGGGCGAGAACCGAGCGGTCAACGCCGCGACCGAGGCGATCTCCTCGCCGCTGCTCGAGGACATCACCATCGACGGCGCGACCGGCGTGTTGATCAACGTCACCGGCGGCCCGTCGATGACCCTGCACGAGATCAACGCCGCGTCGGCGTTGATCCACCAGGCCGCCGACGACGACGCGAATATCATCTTCGGCGCGGTGATCGACGAGCAGATGGGCGACCTGATCAAGGTCACGGTCATCGCCACCGGCTTCGACAACGCGGCCAGGCGCGGCCAGGGGGTCAAGGACCTGCCGGTGGCCAAGGAGATGCAGGACATCCCGACGATCATCCGCAACCGCTGGGAGCAGGACCGGATCGCCAAGGTGCGCCTGCCCGACAACGTCGAGGTGGTCGCCGAGGACGAATACGACATCCCGGCGTTCCTGCGCCGCAAGGCGGAGTGACCGCGGGGGCGGGCGGGTCAGTCGCTGGTCAGCTCGAGCTCGGCGACGCCGGTGGCGCCCAGCTCGTCGACGACCGTGAGCCGGAGGGTGACCAGCGTGCCGGCCGGCGGCGCGGTGAAGGTCACGCTGCTCTCGCTGGTCGCGCCGGGGGCGCAGGGTGTGGTGGTCGTCAGGTCGAGCTCGGTCGCCGGGTCGCTGCTCGCGCTCCAGGCGCAGCTGGTCAACTGGTCGCCCTCCGGATCGCTGACCGTCGCCTGGATGGTGACCGTGCCGCCGGGGGAGAGGCGGGTCGTGGCCGAGGTCAGGTAGACGCGCGGCGGCAGGTTGTCGTCCTCCTCGACCACCGTGACGCGCGCCACCTTCGGGAAGGTCTCGGCCAGCTCGGTCTCGGCGAGCACCGCGAAGGCGAGCTCGGCCGGCGCCGCGGGCGCGATGAAGACCAGCAGCCGGCCCTGGTCGAAGGTCTCGAACACGACGCCCTGGCCGTGCGTCTGCTGCCAGTGGAAGGTCGGCGTCACCCGGCCGGGGACGGTGCTGGTCACGCCGGCCTGCGCGTCGAGGGTCACGGTCCGGCCGGGGCGGGTGCGTCGATCAGCGCCCGGGTCGACCGGCGGCAGGCTCGGGGTCAACCCCGGGCCGACGACGACGTGCACCTCGGCCGGCGTCCCGCCGAGCAGGCCGTCGTCGACGATGACGCGGAAGGAGAGCTCTTGCGGCTGCATCGGCGCGCTGACCTTCAAGCTCGCGCTGTGAGCCTTGGTCGGCAGGACCGGTTCGCCGCGCGTCTGCTCCCAGCGGAAGCGCAGCGGGTCGCGGTTGGGGTCGGCGCTGCCGCCGGCGTCGAGCCACAGCTCGGCGCCCGGCTCGACGGTGCTGTCGGCCGCGAGGTCGGCGAGCGGCGCCTGGCGGCCGGTCTGCTCCGGCGCGTAGGGCCAGAGGAGCAGGTAGTCGACCGCCGCCGCCAGGCCGTCGGCCTGGCCGTGCAGTGCGAAGACGGCCGGCAGCGTCGCGGCGTCGCCGTCGAGCGGGTCGACGACCACCTGTTGCCAGTGCGTGATCGTGCCGCTGCGCCCGGCGTCGATGAGGTCGCTCGCGGTCGGCTCGGCTGGCTCGGTGAGGGCCAGGAACCGATCCGGCCCGGCGCGGACGCGCGGCGCGTGCCGCGCAGGGCTCTCGCGCACGACCAGCTTGACGTCCGCCGACGAGGAGAAGCGCCCGTCGGTCGCGGTCAACCGGAAGACGAGGGTCTGCTCCTCGAGCGGTGCGACCAGGGTCGGGCTCAGCGCGGTCGGGTTGGACAGGTAGACCGGCTCGCCGCCGAGCTGCGTCCAGCGGACCGAGAAGCCGGCGCCGAGCGGGTGGTAGGTGCCGGTGCCGTCGAGGTAGGTCGGGTAGCCGCGCAAAACCTCCCGGTCGCCGCCGGCATTGGCCAGCACCGGCGCCCAGAGCTGGTCGCCTTCGGGCGGGCGCAGCTCGGTGCCGCCGAAGAAGGCCATGCCGCCGCAACCGGACAGGAGGACCGAGAGGGACAGGAGTGGGGCCAGGTACTGCATCGGCTTCTTCTGTTCTCCAGCAAGAAGGGTGCCGGCGAGCAGCGACGGAGATCTTCAAAAACAAAGACGAAAACAGCGCGGATCGGGCCTCGAACGGCCGGCTTCGGATCGGCGGGTCAGGGTTGTGAACTTCGTGCGTAGCGGGGGGCGGTGGCCCGGGGCGACGGAAGGGGGTATCGTCGTTGCCGGATGGCGAGCCAGGGCTGGAAGGACGCGATCGACGCACGGCTGCGGGCCGAGCACGGCGGGTTGACCGGCGTCGGGCGGCGCGCGATCGCGCTCGTCAACCCGACGCCGTACCCGGTCGCGATGTCGTCGCTCGGCTACCAGACCGTCTACCGGCTGCTCAACGCGCTCCCTGACACCGTGGCCGAGCGCGCCTTCCTCCCCGAGGGCGCCGACGCGCCGCTTTGCACCTACGAGAGTCGCCGGCCGGTCAGCGACCTCGCGGTGCTCGCCTTCTCGGTCGCCTACGAGCTCGAGCTCGGCGGGCTGTTCGAGTGCCTGCGCCGCGCCGGGGTGCCGCCTTTGGCCGCCGAGCGCGGCCCGCGCCACCCGTGGGTCGTCGTCGGCGGGCCGCTCAGCTACGCCGACCCGCGTCCGCTCGCGCCGTTCGCCGACGTCGTCGTCCTCGGCGAGGCCGAGGCGCAGCTCGCGCCGTTGGTCGACCAGCTCTTCGCCGGAGGCGAGCGCGCCGCGACGCTACGGGCGCTCGCCGAGCGCGGCTTCTG
>JBFYZW010000308.1:0-30668 GCA_041309305.1 Deltaproteobacteria bacterium
GCAGCGGGGAGTCGCCGTCGGGCGCGACGACGATGGTCTTGCCAAACGGCGCGAGCACGGCGCCGGCGAGCTTGAACGACGCGACGCCGAACGGGATGCCGACGATGGTCAGGCACATCCCGACGCCGCCGATGAGGTAGCCGATGCAGGCGAACAGCCCGCCGAACAGGAACCAGACGATGTTGCCGAGCAGGCTCACCGGTCAACGCTTGTCACACCGCGCGGCGCCTGGCAACAGCGCCAGGCCTTGCCTCGCCGTCGGAGCCGGGTACAGTGCCGGCATGCGGGTGCGGTTGGTCGTGCTGTCGTTCGCCACGTCGCTGGTCGCCCTCGAGGCGCACGCCGAAGCAGCCTGGTGGACGGCGGCGGCGCCGTGCCCGGACAACGCCCGGCTGCGCGGGAAGGCGCCGCCGAAGGGACGAGAGATCGGCTGCCGCCGCCCGTCGGGCGTCTGGCACGGGCGGCGCACCGTCTGGCACGAGGCCTGCCGCCGCCCCGCCTGCGTCGGCGGCGTGCCGGCGAAGCGGTCCGAGGGCGAGTACCGGCGCGGCGTCGAGCACGGGCTGTGGACCTTCTGGAAGGAGAGCGGCGCCAAGGCGCTCGAGGGCGAGTATTGGGCGGGCAAGAAGACCGGCGTCTGGCGGGCCTGGGACGCCGAAGGGGCGGAGCGGATCACCCGTTTCCCCGTCTACGATGACGGGGCCGCGGACGCGGCGATCCTCGCGGCGCTACGCGCCGCCGGCGCCGCCGGCAACAAGGAGCTGGCCCGAGAGCTCGACGTCGCGGCGCGGGAGCTCAAGCATCGCGGTGCCGCGACCGGTGCGCTCGAGACGCGCGGCAGCCCGGCGGCCAGCGAGAGCCTCGGCGCGGCGGCGGTGATGGGGCAGGGCAGCCTCGAGCTACCCAACGAGGACCTCGGTCGCACGTCGTTCGAGAACGGCGAGGGCAGCGAGGCGAACCCCTACGTCCGCGCGGCGATTGGCCGAGCCACCGCCACCGTGCACGCCTGCTACCGGGAGACGCAGGCGCGCGCGCCAAAGGCGGGCGGCGAGGTCTACGTCCGCTTCGTCATCGACAACCAGGGCCGGCCGGACGACGTCCGGGTCGTGCGCTCCGACCTGCCCGAGGGGTTCAACCAGTGCCTGCGCCAAGGCATCGCGCGGCTCGCACTGCCGCCACACGACGGCGCGAGCGCGGTCGAGGTGATCTCCTCGTGGACGTTGCGCGCCACGCCGTGAGGGCTTGGCCGCGGCCACCGCCCGGCGTATCAATCGATGAATCGAACGCCCACAGCGGGCGTCGATGTCGGCCAGGAGGTCACAGAATGCTACGCCTATCGTTCGTCACTGCCGCGTTGCTCGCCTCGTTGGTCGCGACCCAGGCGCAGGCGGTCACGCTGCGCTACGCCTGGAAGCCCAAGGCGACCTACCGATTCACGGTCAAGTCGACCGACCAGGTCGACGTCTCGGCGATGGGCGTCGCGGTCAAGGAACAGTTCACGACCGACTCGACCTTCGCGCTGGTGATCAAGAAGGTGTCCAAGAAGGGCGTCGCCGAGGGCCAGCTGGTCATCGAGTCGTTCAAGGTGGTCGACAGCGACGGCCAGGCGATGGCGACGATCGACAAGCTGCCCAAGGACGCGTTGAAGACGCCGGTGGAGATCGACGCGAAGGGCAACTTCACCTTCAAAGAGGTCGTCTACCTCGTGGTCGACGAGGAGAGCGGGGCGAACCTGCTCGTCTCCGCCAAGGCGGGCGCCCACGGGGCGTCGGCCAGCGCCACCGCCGGCGACGAGAAGGTCTCGGTCCACGCGCAGTTCGACCCCAAGACCGGCCAGCTCTCCGGCGGCTACAAGGTCGAGAAGCTCGGCAAGGAGAAGAAGCAGAAGCGGGTCGAGGTCAAGCAGGAGGCGCAGAAGGTCGACCTGCTGCCCACCCAGTTCCTCGAGCTGTTGCGCCTCCCCGAGGGAGACGTCGCCGGTGGGGCCAGCTTCAGCACGCCGATGGCGGACTTCACCATCGACGTGAAGGTCGAGGAGGCCAGCGCCGAGAAGGCCACGCTGCGCACCAGGGTCTCGACCAAGGTCGACACCAGCAAGGCCCCGGGCGTCGCCGCGGCGGCGGAGGACGAAGGCGGCGACGAGCCGGAGGCCGCGATGCCAGGGATGATGGGCATGGGCGGGGTCCCTGGGCTCGGCGCGATGCCGGGGATGGGCGGGGCCGGCGCCGGCGGCGCCGCCCCCGGCGCGGCGACCGTGCGGATCGACGGCGACTTCATCACCGACTTCGGGGTCAAGGCCGGCATGCTCGAGGCGCTGCGCGGCACGTTGACCTCGTCAGTCGACGCCGGCCCGGGGGTCTCGGTGAAGAACCGCACCGAGCTGAGCATGGCGATCGTCAAGTAGCCGTGGAGCTGCGCGTCACCGCGACGTTGGGCCCGGCCTCGAGCACGCCCGACGTCATCGTCGAGCTGGCCGAGGTCGCAGCGCGTTTTCGTCTCAACGCCTCGCACCTGACCCCCGAGCAGCTCGGCGAGTGGTTGGCGCGGCTGCACCGGATCGGCGAGGACATCGGCCGGCCGCTGCCGGTGGTCGTCGACCTGCAGGGCGCGAAGATGCGCTTGGGGGCGACCACCGTGCGCGGTGAGCTGGCGCCGGCGGTACGGCTGGTGCTCAACGCCCCGGCGAAGGCCAGCCCGGCGATCTTGCACGTTCCCCACCCGGAGCTGTTCGCGCAGGTCGCCCCCGGGGAGCGGTTGTCGCTCAACGACGGCCGGGCCGAGCTCGAGGTGACCGAGGTGGCCGGAGACGAGCTCCGGGCGCGGGTGGTTCGCAACGGCACCGTCGGACCGCACAAGGGAATCAACCGTGCTGATCATCCGATCCGCCTGGCGGCGCTGACCGTGAGCGACCGAGCGGCGCTCGACGCGCTGGGCGAGTACCCCGAGGCGGAGGTCGCCTGCTCGTTCGTCCACGACGGCCACGAGGCCGCTCTGTTCCGCGCTCAGGCGCGTCGGCACCTCGTTGCCAAGGTCGAGCGCCCCGAGGCGATGCGCCACCTCGACGCGATCGACGCCGCCTTCGACGAGCTCTGGTTCTGTCGTGGCGACCTCGGCGCTCAGGCCGGCCTCGCCGCGCTCGGCGGCCTCCAGGCCCAGTTCACCGAGGCGCTGCAGACGTTCGCGCACCCGGCCTTCCTGGCCGGCGGCGTGCTCGAGCATTTGGTCGATCATCCCGCGCCGACCCGCAGCGAGGTGGTGCACCTGTACGACGTCGAGCACGCCGGCTGGACCGGGATCGTCCTCTCTGACGAGACCGCCATCGGCCGTCATCCACGAGAGGTCGCGCGGCTGCTCGCGGCGTTGCGCGTGCGAGGTCCGCGGGCACGGGGCTAAGGGCTGACCTTCGGTTTGCTCGCACCAGAGGCCGGCTGGTGGTCTTTGCTCGCGTCGCTGGCGCTCGGCCGCCGCAATCGCCGGAGCCCCTTGAACGACGCGACCAACAGCGCGATGGCCCCCGCCTCGTCGAGGTTGCCGATCACCGGCAGGTTGTCCGGGATGAGCTCGATCACCCCGGCGCCCGGGTTGGCGAGATACACCAGCGCCACCATCATGCCCCCCGCATAGGCGAGGTAACGAAACCACCTGGAGCCTTCATGCACGGCAGTGGCCTCCCAGAGAAACGAAAACGAAACCACCTGGAGCCTTCAGGATTTGCCCAGACTTCTGTGCTGGGGGCAAGCTGGACCTGAGACGGAATCATGAGCACCGTCCGAACGGCTTGAACTTCGACTGTTTTGCCTGGTACGTCCGATGTGCGACTCGAATCAGACAATTCGCTCCGGTCGAACGCCAGGATCGGTGGGTCGCCGGGCATCAATGGGCTGCGCACGCGGCGAGGCGAGGGGCGTCTGTTGGCTCATCGGAGAGCCGATCAGACCAATCAGACCAAGCCGACCCCAACGGTGAGACGAGACCGCAGGAGCATGGGCGGCGAATGCACGTGATGCGCGCCAACGACGGCGGTAGGGCTCGCGACGCGCTCCCCGATGGACATCGACGGCGTTGCGACCGCGAGCCAGGCGGAGGCTCAGCCGTCAGCTCGTGCTCGTCTCCATCTGCGGGATGGGCCGCGACCTCAAGCCGGGGATGAAGGACCACTCTGGGAACTCGCCTGCTGCAAGATTGTCGGCAGTGCGCCACGTCTTCGACGCACCGCGGAAGCGCGTTTGGTGCTGCCAGTAGCGTTCCAGGTATGCCTTGACCTCGGGCGCCCGAGGGTTGTCCCACACAATGAGCCGTCGACGTTTCTCGAACCACGGCTGGGTTGGCACAGGCCGTGACGAAAGTGGGCTTTGGGCGCAGATGGCCGCAGGCCCGAGAGGCCGCTTCTCGGCTCTCTGCCGGCGTCCTTCGAGAACGATCTCATGGACCAGGTCCCGCACATGGGCGCGGTAGTCCGCGTCGGAGAGGTCTTCCAGTGCAGGCAGGCGGTTGAACGTGAACGTGCGCGGCTCGAGGTAGTCCTCACGCCGGATCTTCCGCGGGTTCTTCTTCACCTTCTCGGCGTGGATCGCTTTGCCGAAATCTGTGCCGTTGAGCCAGTAGCCCTTCATGGGCTCGCCGGTCATCAGCGACTCCGCGCAGTGGAACCCTGGCCACTCGCGTGGGTCGTCGACGAGGTTCTCCTTGACGCCCTGACTGAGGACGTACCTGAACGCCGACAATTGCGCCTCAACCGTGACCAACGCCGAGCACCGATAGCCCTCGAAGACGGACCCCGACCAGCCGACCTCGCGGCGCCAGCGCAGCGCGATCTCTCGCTTCGTGTAGGCGATGTAGTCGGCGAGCACGCGAGGGTCGCCCCGCATCGCGGCGAGGAGATCGTGCAGATGGTTGCTCATCTGGGAGGTCGCGAAGTTGGCGATGGAGGGGAAGCGGTCGCGTGCATTAGCGAGGACACCGACGATGATGGCGCGCAGAGTACCCTCGAGGTCAGGCCTGAGCAGAAACAAGTTGCCGCGCGTCCTGGAGACGACGTGATAGACGACGCCGAGCTCGAAGTATCGAGCGTGCCTGTCGCTTGAGAAGCGGGCACGTTCGTCGTCTGGCCGTGCGACGACGGAGGGGTTTGGGTGGCTGTGTTGACGGCCACGGTGCTCGGAGCCGAGGATCACCCAGAGATGCCCAGCAAGTTGGAGGCCAAACTAGAACTGGCCAGATTGGCTGGCTGAGCCGGACGCGGATCTCGGTGTCGCAAATTGGGACAGCGGCAATACCAAACGGACGGTCATGATTCCCGATCACCATCAGCGGCCTCGCCCTAGAAAGGACCGCAAACGGGTGTGCGGATCGCGCACCCCCGTCTAGTCTGAACTCCGGTCTGGAAGGCTCCTGGTCGTTTGCTTCTTCCCCTGGTCGTTTACTTCTCCGGGTCTGGAAGGCTCCTGGTCGTTTACTTCTCGGGGGTCTGGAAGGCTCCTGGTCGTTTACTTCCCCGGGAGCCGACAGTATAGATCCGCTCCGTCTCAACCACGTCGGGGTGAACAGTCATGCTGAACCAGTATCAGGACCACGTCGCTGAACGCCGAGCCCAGGGGATCCCGCCGTTGCCGCTCAACCCGGAGCAGACTGCGGCCCTGTGTGAGCTGTTGACCAAGCCGCCCGCCGGTCAGGAGCGGACCCTGCTCGAGCTGTTCGAGACGCGCATCGCCCCCGGGGTCGATCCCGCCGCGGAGGTCAAGGCACGGTTTCTCGCCCACATCCTCGCCAACAAGAAGAGCTCGCCGCTGATCGACAAGCCCAAGGCGGTGGCCATCCTCGGAGCGATGATTGGCGGTTACAACGTTCCACCGCTCATCGATGCGCTCGCCGAACCTGCGCTCGCACCGTTGGCCGCCCGCGCGCTTGGCGGGTTGACGCTGGTGTACGACGGATTCGACCGGATCGTCGCGATGAGCAAGACCAACGCCAAAGCGCAGGAGGTGCTCGAGGCCTGGGCCGAGGCCAGGTGGTTCACGGAGCGGCCGGCGTTGGCTACCGAGTACGCAGTCAAGGCGTTCAAGGTCGATGGCGAGATCAACACCGACGACTTCTCGCCCGCCGGCGAGGCGTTCAGCCGGCCGGATATCCCGTTGCACGCGCTGTCGATGGGCAAGACCCGCTTCCCCGGGGGCATCCAGACCATCGCCGCATGGCGAGCGGCCGGTAAGACCGTGGCCTTCGTCGGCGACGTGGTCGGCACCGGCTCGTCGCGCAAGAGCGCCTGCAACAGCGTGCTGTGGCACATCGGTGCGGACATCCCCGCGGTGCCCAACAAGCGGCGCGGCGGACTCATCCTCGGCGGCGTGATCGCGCCGATCTTCTTCAATACGGCGCAGGACTCCGGCGCGTTGCCGATCGTCGCCGACGTGACCAAGATCGCCTCGGGTGACGAGATCGTCGTCAACACCGCCAAGGGGACGATCAGCAAGGAGGGGAAGGTCGTCGCCGAGTTCAAGCTCAAGCCGGCGACCCTGGCCGACGAGTTCCGCGCCGGCGGGCGCATCCCGTTGATCATCGGGCGGGCGCTGACCGCGAAAGCGCGCGCCGCGCTGCGGCGGGGCAAGACCACGATCTTCGTCGACGTGCAGAACCCGGAACCGAAATCGGGGCAGGGCTACACCCAGGCGCAGAAGATCGTCGGCCGCGCGGTCGGCCTGCCGGGCGTTCTGCCCGGCACCGCCTGCGAGCCGAGGATGACCACCGTGCTGTCGCAGGACACGACCGGCCCGATGACCGCCGACGAGATCAAGGAGCTCGCCTGCCTGCGCTTCCTCTCGCCGATGTTTTTGCAGTCGTTCTGCCACACCGCCGCCTACCCCAAGCCGGCGGACGTCAAGATGCACAAGACGTTGCCGGCGTTCATCCGTGAACGGGGCGGCGTCGCGTTGCGGCCGGGGGACGGCGTCTGTCACTCATGGGTCAACCGCATGCTCGTCCCTGACACGGTCGGCACCGGCGGCGACTCGCACACCCGCTTCCCAATCGGCATCAGCTTCCCCGCTGGCTCGGGGCTGGTGGCCTTCGCTGGGGCAATGGGCTTCATGCCGCTCGACATGCCCGAGTCGGTGCTGGTGCGCTTCACCGGGGCGCTGCGCCCTGGGTTGACCCTGCGCGACGCGGTCAACGCGATCCCGTACTGGGCGATCAAGCAGGGCCTGTTGACCGTGCCGAAGAAGAACAAGAAGAACGTCTTCAACGGGCGCATCCTCGAGATCGAGGGCCTCGATCTCGGCGTCGAGCAGGCGTTCGAGCTGACCGACGCCGCGGCGGAGCGCTCGGCGGCGGCTGCCTGCGTCAAGCTCTCGGTGCCGCAGGTCGAGCGCTTCGTCCGCTCCAACGTCGCGATGCTGAACCGGATGATCGCCGCCGACTACGGCGACGCGGCGACCCTGAAGCGTCGGGTTGCAGATCTCGAAGCCTGGCTGGCCAAACCCGAGCTGCTCAGCGCCGACGCGACCGCCGAGTATGCGGCGGTGATCGAGATCGATCTCAACGAGATCAGCGAGCCGATCCTCGCCTGCCCGAACGACCCGGACGACGTGAAGCTCCTCTCCGAGGTGCAGGGCACGCGCGTCGATGACGTCTTCCTCGGCTCGTGCATGACCAACATCGGCCACTTCCGCGCCGCGGCGCGCATCTGGGAGAAGCAGAAGCAGAATCCGCGGGTGCGCACCGTGATCTGCCCGCCGACGCGGATGGACCAGGCGAAGCTGAAGGACGAGGCGCTGTTCGCCCAATTCAACGCCATCGGCGCGCGCATCGAGGTGCCGGGCTGCTCGTTGTGCATGGGCAACCAGCTGCGCGTCCCCGACGGCGTGACGGTCTACTCGACCTCGACGCGCAACTTCGACGATCGGATGGGCAACGGCGCCAAGGTCTTCCTCGGCTCGGCCGAGCTCGGCGCGGTCACCGCGCTGCGCGGCGAGCTGCCCAGCCCGGCCGACTACCTGGCGGTCTTCGCCGAGCGCGTGGCCCCGAAGGCGGCCGACATCTACCGCTACCTGCAGTTTGACGAGCTCGGCGAGTTCGACGCGGTCTACAACCGTCGCGATCTGTGACCCGGTGGCGGGGGAGTCGTCGTCCAGGCGCCGGCGGCTGCTGAAGCTGGCCGGCATGACCGCATCGGTGGTCGGGCGTTACACCTCCGCCCAGGTCAAGGGGCTGTTCCTCACCGACGAGGCCCGAGCACGCGAGCGGCGGCTGGCGCACCTGCACAGCGGCGGGCGGATCGCTCAGACTCTGGGGGAGCTCAAAGGGGCGGTGATGAAGGTCGGCCAGATGGTGTCGATCGCCGCCGATGTGCTGCCGACCGAGCTGGCCGAGGCCCTGCGCACCTTGCAGCGCGAGGCGCCGCCGATGCCGTATGAGACAATCGCCGAGCAGGTCCGGTCGGAGCTCGGGGCGGCGCCGGAGCGGTTGTTCCGCTCCTTCGCGCGCGAGCCGTTCGCCGCCGCCTCGATCGGGCAGGTCCACCGCGCCGTGCTCGACGACGGGCGCGAGGTGGTCTGCAAGGTTCAGTACCCAGACATCGGCGCGGCGGTGGATAGCGATCTGTGGCACCTGAGACTGGCGCTTCGGGCGAGCGTCCTGGCGCGGGTCAACCGCGCGGCGCTCGACGCGACCTTCGCCGAGCTGCGCACCCGGCTGCATGAGGAGCTCGACTACTGCCTGGAGGCGGACAACCTCCGCCTGTTCCGCGCCTACCACGCGCGCCACCCGTTCGTCGTCGTCCCCGAGGTCATCGGCGAGCGCTCAGCGCAGCGGGTGCTGACGCTCGCCTACGAGCCGGGCGATCCGCTCCATCGCCTGGTCGACTGTGGCTACGTCCCCTCCGTCCGGCATCGGATCGCCGAGCAGTTGGTCACCCTCCTCGCCGCCCAGGTCTTCGAGCTGGGCGCCTTCCACGCCGATCCGCATCCCGGCAACTTCGCCTGCCGGCCGGACGGCACCTTGATCGTCTACGACTTCGGCTGCGTGAAGACGTTGCCGCGCGAGACCGTCTGCGCGGCGCGCGAGCTGATCCTCGCCGGGCTGGCCGATGACCTCGACGGCATCGAGCGGGCGCTCGTGCACATCGGTGTCCGCGACCTGACCGGGCCGCCGGTGGAGCCCGGCTACTACCGGCGCTGGCTCGAGCTCTTCCGCCGCTCAGTCCTGCGGCCGGGGGTCGTCGACTGGGGCGAGTCGATGGGGCTGCGTCGACAGATCGCCGCCGAGCTGCCGGGGTTGGCGGCGCGGATGCGCTCGTTCAAGCCAGCCAAGCACCTGGTCTTCCTCAATCGGACCGTGGCCGGGCTGTACGGCAACCTGCGCAGCCTGGGCGTCGAGCTCGACCTGCTGGCGATCCTCTGCCCGTACCTCGAGCGGTTCGACGCCGACCGGCTGCGCGCCAACGCCGCCAGCCGGACTAGGGAGTGAGGCGGACGAGCACGACCGTGATGTTGTCCTGACCGCCGGCCTGGTTGGCTGCGTCGACCAGCGCCTGCGCTCCCTTCTCGACGTTGCCCTTGTTCTTTTTCAACGTCGCGAGGATCTGCTCGTCCGTCAGCATGTCGGTCAGGCCGTCCGAGCAGAGCAGGTAGGTCTCCCCGGTCTTGGGATTGAGGCGTACGAAGTCGACCGTGACGTCATCGGCGAGGCCCAGCGCGCGGACAATCACGTTCTTGTGCGCGAACCCGACCACGTCCTGCTTGCTCAGCCCATGAATGCGCATGTACTCGTTGATCAACGAGTGGTCCTCGGTCAGCTGGACGATCTCGCCGTCGGTGATGCGGTAGGCGCGTGAGTCGCCGACGTGCGCGATGTGGGCGCCCTGTGCGCCGAGCTGCAGCGCGACCAACGTCGTGCCCATGCCCCGGTAGTCGTCGCTTTGCGCCGCCTCGTAGATGGCGCGGTTCGCCATGCGGATCGCGGTGGAGAGCCGGGTCTCGTCGCTGCTGAACTGCGCCGGCATCGGGAAGGCCAGCTCACCGACCGGGGCGCCTTGCCCGTCGACGTAGTAGTTGCCCAGGGTGCGGATCGCCAGCAACGAGGCCACCTCACCGGAGGCGTGACCACCCATCCCGTCGGCAACGACGTACAGGTGCTGGTCGGCGAGGACGTAGTAGTTGTCCTCGTTGTTCGTTCTCTGGCGCCCCATGTCGGTCCGCGCAGCAAAGCTGACCTGCATTCTCGCCTCGTCCGCGGCACGTCGCGTCCGCCCCTCAGTCGTAACTCGGCGCCGTAGACCAGGCAAGGGAGATGCGCGGCACCACCTGGGCGCGCTATGCTGGCCGGGTGACCAGCAGCAGCGGCAGCTCCACCGGGCCTCTGGCGCTCTATCACGAGCTGTGGCTCGAGGGCCGGGCGCCGGACCTGGAGCGTTTCTGTGCCCACTTCCCCGAGGAGCCGGCGCTGGTCGAGCGGATCCGCGCCATCGCCGAGCTGCGCGCCGAGCTGCAGCAGCTCGCCGGGGAGGTCCGGCCGGCGGAGGCGCCACCGGAGGAGATCGCCGGCTTCCGTCTGCTCCGGCCTCTGGCCCACGGCGGGATGGGCAGCGTCTGGTTGGCCGAGCAGCAGGAGCCACGACGCAGCTGCGCGTTGAAGCTGCTCGTGCCGCTCAGCAAGCTGCAGCTGCAACGCTTCCGTCGCGAGGCGGACCTCACCGCGCGCCTCAAGCACCCGGCGATCGCCACGGTCTACGCCTTCGGCGTGGCCGGCGAGATCGCCTATCTCGCCAGCGAGCTGGTCGCGGGCTTTACGCTGCGTGAGCTGCTCAACGCCGCGGATCTCGCCACCGCAGATCGGCCAGACGAGTGGCTGGCGGACCTGGTCCGGCGCATGGCCTGTGGCGCGGCCGCCGGCGGTCGCTCGACCGCCCACAGCCCGGTTGGCATCGCGATCGACCTGGGTGCCCAGGTCGCCGAGGCGCTGGCGCACGCGCACGATCAGGGGGTCATCCACCGCGACGTCAAGCCGTCGAACATCATGGTGACCGTCGACGGGAACGCGAAGCTGATCGACTTCGGCATCGCCGTGCCGATCGAGGAGGACGCACACCTGACGCGCACCGGTGTCTTCGTTGGCTCGCATGCCTACGCCGCGCCGGAGCAGCTCAAGGGCGAGCACCACCGGGTCGGCCCGTGGAGCGACACCTACGCCACCTGCGCCACGTTGTTCGAGATGGTCACCCAGCGTCCGCCGTTTGGCTTCGCGGAGCTCGGCGAGCGGCTGGCACGGGCCGACGATCCACCTCCCGATGGGCCCCGGGCCCTCAACCCGCGCGTCCCGCCGGCGCTCGACGCCCTGCTGCGCCGTGGCCTCGACCCGCGGCCCGAGCGGCGTTTCCGCGACGGTCAGGAGCTGGCCGAGGCGCTGCGTCACTGCCCGCGCCGGACGCCGTTGGTCCCGTGGGTGCCGTTCCACCGCTGGCGGCGCTGGCTGCCCCGGTCGTTGGCGCAGCTGGTCGCCGGGGTGATGACGGTGGCCGCGGTGGTGCTCAGCGTGCTCTACGCGGGGAGCGTCCGTGAGCTGGAGCTGCGTCGCGACGAGAGCCGCGCGATCCGTCTGACCTCCGCCTACGAGATGCTCAACCACATCCTGCATCAGCGGGAGGAGAGCTTCGCCACCTGCATCGCGCACAACCCGCCGGCGATGCGCCGGCCGGTCGGACCGCGCAGCCTGCGCGTGGCGCTGACGGTGCTGTCGGGGCGGGTGTTGAACGTTCGCGTCCTGCAGCAACCGGTCTGGCTCGATTGGAGCACCCGCACGTGCCTGGTCGACGCCTTCGCCGCGCTCGGTCTGCCCGGCGTCGGCACCGCTCAGGCGATCACCATCGAGGCCGAGGTGGAGTTGCCGCGCCCGCCGGTGATCGAGCCGCTGCGTCTCAACGGAGCAGGAGGTAGCCCAGCAGAGGAACGCTGACCCCGGCGAGCAGCAACACGCCGCCGCGTCCGCGCAGACCGCGTCGCCCGCGGACCATCAGCACGCCAGAGATGGCGAGGAAGAGCAGGGCGACGGCGTAGAGGTCAGCGGCCCAGGTCCAGCCGCCGTGCGGCTCGTTCAGGTGGAGGAAGTTGAGCTGCCGGAGCAGCGGGCGGTCGCGCTGCTCGGTGTGCTCGAGCTCGCCGCTCGCCGGCCAGTAGTCGAGCACGTCGGTCTCTCCCGGGCCGAAGAACAGGCTGAGGCGGTCGCCGCGCCAGAAGACCGCGCGCGGTGGCGCCGAACGGCCGGAGAGCGAGACCAGCCGGTCGACCAGCGCAGCACGGTGACCGTCGGCCCAGCGCAACAGGTCGCCGTCCGGAGGCGTGGCGCCGAGCAACGTCGGCGCGTCCGCGACCGACGTCCGGACGATCTCGGTGCGAACGTTGTAGTCCCAGTGCTCGCGGTGGTTCACCGCTACGCCGGAGACGGCGTAGACCAGCGTCATCCCCAAACAGAGGAAACCGACGTCCCGGTGCAGGACGTGCAGCCGGGCGCGCCACTGCATCGCGGTCTACAGAAACTCCGCGCCGGTGGCGCGCACGATCACCTGCTTGACCGGGCCGCTGGCCGCCGCGGGCTCGCCGAGCTTGTGCTCGTGAGCGTAGTGCTGCGCCGTCTCGGCGTTGATCTCAATGACGTCGACGACGCCTTCGGCCAGCGCCCGCTTGCCGATCGAGCCTTCGGGGACGAGGAAACCCGGAGCGGTGAGGACGCGCACGTGGGGGCTGCCCGGCTCGCCGGTGACCACGGCGAACCAGCCGCGCTTGTGGTGGCACATCGCCGCGACCTGCCCGGCGACGCGCACCGTCTGGCCCTTGAGCCCCTCGCCCTTGGTCACGAGGTCCGCGATGGACAGCTCGGCCGCGCCGGCGAACGGAGCGCCGGCGTGCAGCACGGTCGCGCCGGTTGGGTCGACCCGGCTCTCGGGCTGGGCGGTCAACGCGGCACCGGTGACCGGGGCACCGCAGGGCGAGCCGGCCCCGTGCTCATCGACGCAGGCGTGGGCATCGACCGCGCCGCTCTTGGCGCAGCCGACGGCCAGGGGCAGGGCGAGACAGATCACGATCATCGAACGCATCGGTGGACCTCCGCTGCAAGACGCTGCCCACTACCCTGGCGGCCGACGTTAGGCAAGGGGCGGTTGCCGAGCGGCGGGCGGATTCTATATGGTGGCGGAGATGGGCGACGCTCCGTCACGGACTTCGCGACGCGCATGGATCCCGAACGCGGTGACCGCGATCGGCCTGTGCTGCGGCTTCGCCGCGATCCTCGCGACCACCGGCGGCGAGCTCGACCTGGCCGTCTACCTGCTGTTTGCCGCCGTGTTGCTGGACATGATCGACGGGCGCGTCGCGCGGCTGCTCGGCGTGACGTCGCGCTTCGGCCAGCAGCTCGACAGCCTGGCGGACCTGACCAGCTTCGGCGTTGCGCCGGCCTTGCTCATCTACCAGGCCGTGCTGCACGAGCTCGGCGGGCTGGGCCTCGCCGTCGCGCTGGTCTACCTGCTCGCCGGCTGGTACCGCCTGGCCCGGTTCAACGTCGAGGCCGACGCGCACCGCAAGGCGGCGAGGACCACCGGCCTACCGATCCCGATCGCGGCCGGGAACCTGATGGCCGCGGCGCTGCTGCGCGATCAGCTCGATGCCGGTTGGTGGGCGGTGCTGGTCCTGTGGATGAGCGCGATGATGATCTCGCGCTGGCGGCTCCCGACCGTGGTCGGCACCGACTGGGTCAGCCTCCTGCTCTTGATCAACATCGCCAACTACGCGGTGCTGCTCGTTCGCCCGAGCCTGTGGACCGGCGCCTGGTGGTTCGGCTGGATGTGGATGGCGGTGCTGCTCGCCGCGATCCGCGACCACCGCCGAGCGGCTGAGCTCAGCGCTTCTTGCTCTTGAGCAGGTCGCCGAGCGTTCCGAGGCCCTTGCCGCCGCCCTGCGCGCGGTTGTAGTCGTCGACCATCGACCGCTCCTCGTCGCGCTCGCGGGCGGTCTTCGACACCTTGATGCGCCCCTGCTCGTCGACGGCGATGACGATGAGGGGCAGGCTCGTCCCCTCGGGGAACTGCTTGGTCAGATCGCTGCCCGGCGGTGTGCCGGTCTCGGCGGCCGGCAGCAGGGCTCGGTGCCCCCCGCCGAGCTTGACGAAGACACCGAAGCGCTCGACGCGATCGACGATCCCGTCGACCCGCGCCCCGACCACCGGCCCCTGCCCGGCGGCCGGCCGCTCGGCCATCTCCTTCATCGTCAGCGCGATGCGGCGCTCCTCCGGTTGCACCTGGAGGATACGCACCGTGACCCGCTGCCCTTCGCTGACGACGTCCTTGGGGTGGCGGATGCGCCGCTCGCTCATCTCGCTGATGTGCACCAACCCGTCGACGCCGGGGAAGAGCTCGACGAAGGCGCCGAACTTCTGGATGCGCACCACCTTGCCTTCGCGCACCGCGCCCTCGACCAGGTCCGCGGCGTGGACGACGAACGGGTCGGGCAGCGCGGCGCGCAGGCTGAGGGCGATGCGCGACTGGCCCTTCCGCTTCGGATCCTCCTCGATGCGCAGGACCTCGACCTCGACCTTGTCGCCCGGATGGACGACCGCGTCGGCCGCCTCGATCGAGCCGTGGCCGAGCTCGGAGAGGGGGATCAGGCCGTCCACCCCGCCGAGGTCGGCGAAGGCGCCGAAGCTGGTCAGCCGGGTGATGGTCACCAGCCGGCGCTGACCGACGGCCAGGTCGGCGAGCAGCGCCTTGGCCTTCTCCTGCCGCTCGGCCTCGAGCAGTTGCCTGCGGTTGAGCACCACGTTGCGACCGCTCTCGCGCACCTCCTGGACCAGGAAGTCGTACGTCTTGCCGACCAGCGCCTGCGGGTCCTCGACGAAGTCGACGTCGATCTGGCTGATCGGGCAGAAGCCGCGCGTGCCCGCGACCGCGATCTCCAGGCCGCCCTTGTTGACCCCGGTGATCGTCCCCTGCACCGGCAGGCGCGTCTCCCTCGCCCGCTCGAGCAGAAGGAGGTCAACGCCGTCGCTGCTCAATCGGCGGCGCAGCTCGATGCCGTTGCGCAGGCTGTAGACGAAGGCCTCGACCTCGTCGCCGATGGTAACCGACAGCTTCCCGTCGTCGGCGAGCAGCTCGGTCTTGGGGATGCTCGCCTCCTGCGTCGGGCTGAGGGCGCAGAACACCGTGTCGTTGCTGATGTGGATCACGCGGCCGCTGACCCGATCGCCGACGGCGAGGCGCAGCGACGCGATGGCGCCGGCTTGATCGAGGAGGGCGGCGAACTCTTCACTGCCCGCCGGGGTGGCGGGGACCTGGTGCTTGGTCTTGCTCATCGGTGGTCTCGCGGGTGGGTCACTCAGCGGCGGGCTGTCCGTCAGTCAGGCTCGGCGGCGCCGGGCGAACTGCGAGGTCGCGGTCGAGGAGGAACAGGCCACTCGAGTCATTGCCGACCAGCCGGAGCCGGGCGATCAGCGTGCGCAGCGTGGCCTCTTCCTCCACCTGCTCGTCGACGAACCACTGGAGGAGGCTCACGGTCGCGTGGTCGCGCTCCTTCTGGGCCAGCTCCATCAGCTCGTTCAGCCGAGCGGTCATCTTCTCCTCGTGCGCGAGCGCGGCGGTGAAGGTCTCGACCACCGACGGCCAGGACGCGGGCGGCGCCTCGATGGTCTGCAAGACCACCTTGGCGTCGCGGTTCGACAGGTAGGCGTAGAACTTGGCGGCGTGCATCATCTCTTCCTGGGCCTGCATGCGCATCCAGTGGGTCGCGCCGGCGAGATCCAGCGTATCCAGGTGCGTCGCCATGCCCAGGTAGATGTAGGCGGACTCGAACTCGTGCTTGAGCTGATTGTTCAGGGCCTTCTGCAGCTTGTCGGTGAGAGGCATCAAACCCTCCGTGGGTGACCGGTTCCGGCCTGGATGAGTTACGGCTTCGCGGGGCGCGAGTCAACGGCGCCCCTTGCCTCGCGCGACGATCCGCCGCATCCTCGTCGCGCCGTGGAAGAGCTCTTCTGGCCGTTCGTCTTGACGCTGCTCGCCGGGTTGTCGACCGGTATCGGCAGCGCGTTGGCCTTCTTTGCCCGTCCGGGTGGCAAGGGGTTGCTCGCCTTCGCGCTCGGCTTCTCCGGCGGCGTGATGATCTACGTCTCGTTCGTCGAGATCCTCCCACAGGGAAGCGACTTGATCGCCCGGGCGCTCGGAGAGGCTGGCCCGTGGGCGACCGTCGGCGCCTTCTTCTTCGGGGTCGTGCTGATCGCGGTCATCGACGCCCTGGTGCCGACCCTCGACAACCCCCACGACGCGTCGCTGGCCGAGGAGATGAGCACGCCGGCCCCGGAGCGCAAGCTACAACGAATGGGGGTGTTGACCGCGTTGGCGATCGGCATCCACAACTTCCCCGAAGGCTTCGCGACGATGGTCGCAGCGCAGCAAGACCTCTCGGTCGGCATCTCGATCGCCGTCGCGATCGCGCTGCACAACATCCCGGAGGGGATCTCGGTCGCGGTGCCGATCTACTACGCCACCGGCAACCGGCGGCGAGCCTTCTGGCTGTCGTTCTCGTCCGGCCTGGCGGAGCCGGTCGGCGCGTTGATCGGCGTGCTGGTGTTGCGCCCCTTCGTCAACGACCTGGTCGTCGGCGCGTCGCTCGCGTCGGTCGCCGGGATCATGGTCTTCATCTCGCTCGACCAGCTGATCCCGAACGCCAAGAAGTACGGGCGCGAGCACCACTCGGTCTACGGCCTGATCGCCGGCATGGCGGTGATGGCGGTCAGCCTGCTGCTCCTCTGAGTCCGATTGCGGCAGCGGAGCAGCCGTGCCATAAGCCACGCAGGAGCCGAAGGCTGGTGAAGCATGGCGATGTTCTCCTCTGTCTCCTCTGAGCCGCGAACCACTCAAACAGTCTACCCGGCGCGCAAGCTCGAGCGGCTCATCGGCCGGCCGGCCTCGGACTGGCGCGTCGATGACCTGATGGGCATCGTCCGCGAGCTCGGCGTCAGGCAGGTCAACCTGATGCACATGGGCGGCGACGGGTGGCTGAAGACCCTCGACTTCGTCCCCCGCTCGGAGAGCCACCTGCGCGACGTGCTCGAGGGAGGCGAGCGCGCCGATGGCTCGAGCCTGTTCCCGGGCACCGGCATCCAGGCCGGCGCGTCCGATATCCTGCTGCGTCCGCGGCTCGACACCGCCTTCCTCGACCCGTTCGAGGGCGTGCCGGCGCTGGTGCTCTTGTGCAGCCACCACGGGCGCGACAACCAGCCGTTGCCGCAGTCCCCGGACTCGATCCTCCGCCGTGCCTACGCGCGAGCCAAGCACGAGGCGGGCGTCGATCTCTGGGCCCTCGGCGAGGTCGAGTACTTCGTCGGCAGGCACTGGTGCCATGGGGACCGGTACGGCGCCGATGATCGGGGCTACCACGCCACCGCGCCGATGACCGTGAGCCAGGGCCTGCGGCGACGGGCGCTGCTCGTGCTCGCCGAGATGGGCGTGCCGATCAAGTACGGCCACTCCGAGGTCGGCTTCGTCAAGGCGTCGACCCCGGGCGAGACCGTCTGGGAGCAGCACGAGATTGAACTCGCGCTCGCGCCGCTGCCCGCCGCCGCCGAGGCGGTGGCGCTGACCCACTGGGTGCTGCGCAACCTCGCCTACGAGCTGGGCATGGACATCAGCTTCGAGCCGATCATCGGCCGCGGGCACGCCGGCAACGGCCTGCACTTCCACCTCTCACCGGTGGTCGACGGCCGCCACGCCGGCGGCCGGCAGACCGACGGGCAGTTCAGCGACGCGGCGAAGTGGTTGATCGTCGGGCTGACCCGCCTCGGCGGCGCGCTGATGGCCTTCGGCAACCGCGAGGAGCGCTCCTTCGTCCGCCTGACCCAGGCCAAGGAGGCGCCCAGCTCGGTCTTCTGGGGCGAGTTCGACCGCCGGGCGCTGATCCGCATCCCGATCCAGGTCACGGCCAGCGACGGGCGGATGGTCAGCACGCCGACCATCGAGTTCCGCCTCGGCGACGGCTCGGCGCACCCGCATCTGCTGCTCGCCGGCATCGCCCAGGCGCTCATCGCCGGCAAGGGCATCGCCGACCTCGACGCGGTGCTCGCGGCCACCGCGGTCGGCCGCGCCGGGTCGGACCGACACCAGGCCTCGGCGGTGCCGAGCACCTTCGAAGAGGTGGCCGAGGAGCTGACGCGCGGCCGGGCCGAGCTCGAGGCCGGGGGCGTCTTCCCGACCGGCATGATCGAGGCCATCCTCTCCAACCTACGCCGCTCGCTCAGCTGATCGGGGGACCGCATGCGCTCGGTGACGTTGCTGCTGCTCTGTGCGCTCGGCGCCGCGCCGGCGCGCGCCGAGGACCCCGCGACCGTCAAGCCGGCGCTCACCGTCGGCCTGCTCGAGGTGGTCGGCCTGCACCCGGAGGTCGGTCACTTCGGGCTCTACGTCGCGACCAGCGTCGATCTGCTCGTGCCGCTCGATCAGGACTGGACGCTGATCCCGTCGCTCGGCTTCGAGTTCGCGCCCGAGTTCGGCAACTGGGGCGGCACCTTCTTCCTCAGCCTCGACCGATTCTTGACCAAGCTCGGCGACGTGGTCGTCACGCTGCAGCCCCAGCTGGGCGTCATCCACGACGCGATGCCGGACGGGGAGGGCGGGTTCAGCCACACGCTCTACCTGTGCGCCGGCGGCGGTCTGGGGCTCGTCACCAACCGCGGCGCCTGGCTGCCGCACATCCTGGTCAACTACGATCTGCGCAGCGGCGCCTGGTCACTCTCGCCGTTGTTGCTCTTCTCCGTCACCTTCTGAAGCGAGGAGTGCCCGATGAGCTTGCCCAAGATCGTCATCGTTGGTGCGGTGCGTACGCCGATCGGCGCGATCGGCGGGGGCCTGGCCGAGGTGTTGCCGCGACCGTTGGCCACCGCGGCGATCAGCGGCCTGCTCGCGCAGACCCGGGTCGATCCGACGCTGGTCGAATACACCTGCCTCGGCTGGGTGGCGCAGGACGCGCGCGCGCCGAACATCGCCAAGACCGCGGCCGAGTTCGCCGGCGTGCCCCACACCTCGCCTGGGACCACCTTCCATGAGAACTGCGCCTCCGGCGGCGCGGCGATCCACAGCCTGGCCCGGCGGCTGTGGCTCGGCGAGGTCTCCCTCGGCATCGCCGGCGGCGTCGAGTCGATGAGCAGCGTACCGCGCTACCTGTTCGGCGGTCGCTTCAAGGGCCAGCAGTACGGCGACATGACGCTGGTCGACGGGCTGATGGGCGCGCTGACCGACACCAACGTCGGCCCGAAGGGCGAGCTGATGGGACTGTTGACCGAGCGGTTGGTCGACAAGTACCACGTCACCCGCGCCGAGCAGGACGAGGTCGCCTTCCGCTCGCACCAGCACGCCCTCGCCGCCTGGGAGTCGGGGGCGTTCGCCGACTACGTCATCCCGGTCGAGCTGCCGACGCGCAAGGGGCCGGCGAAGAAGGTCGAGCGCGACGAGGGACCGAAGCCGCTGACGCGCGAGCAGCTGGCACAGGCCAAGCCCTACTTCAAACCCGAGGGCGGAACGATCACGTCGCTCAACTCGAGCACGTTGAACGACGCGGCGGCGGTGGTGATGCTGACCACCGAGGCGCGGGCCAAGGATCTCGGCCTGACACCGCTCGCCGAGCTACGCGCCTTCCACAACGTCGGCGTGGCGCGAGAGCTGATGGGCGAGGGGGCGTTCAAGGTCATCCCGCCGCTGCTGGCCAAGGCGGGGCTCGAGCTCGGCGCGGTCGATCTGTTCGAGATCAACGAGGCGTTCGCCGCGGTGCTCGCGGCGGCGTTCCACGATTTACCCGGCCTCGCAGCGGAGAAGACCAACCAGTGGGGCAGCGGCATCTCGCTCGGCCACCCGGTCGGTTGTACCGGCGCGCGGCAGGTCGTCGATATGGTGCACCAGTTGCGCCGGCGCAACGCCAGGTTCGGCGTGACCTCCCGGTGCGTCGGTGGGGGGATCGGCAGCGGCGAGCTGATCATTCGCCTGTAGGAGAGACGTGATGGAAGACTCGAAGAACACCGATTACATCAAGAAGTTCTACCTCGATCGGGGCTTCGCCACCCGGGCGTTGCACGCCGGCGAGCACGTCGGCCAGCCGCAGGGAAGCTCGCACACCAACCCGATCTACCAATCGTCGACCTTCGTCTTCCGCAATGCGGCCGAGGGTGCGGAGATCTTCGCCGGTGAGCGGCCGGGCTACATCTACACGCGGCTGGGGAACCCGACCGTCACCGTTCTCGAGGCGAAGCTGAACGCGCTCGAAGGCTGTGAGGTGAAGCTGAACAACCCCGAGGTGCGCGTCTCGTCGCTCGCCTTCTCCTCGGGGATGGCGGCGATCAGCTCGGCGTTGCTCGCGGTGCTCGAGCACGGAGACACGTTGCTCCTCGGCGATGTGGTCTACGGGGCCACCGATCACCTGGCGCGTAACGTCCTGGCGCGGATGGGGATCCGCACCGTCTTCACCAAGACCGCCGACCTCGACCAACTGGCGGCGACCTTGAAGGCGAACCCGCGCGCCAAGGCGCTGCTGTTCGAGAGCCCGACCAACCCGATGCTCGAGATCAGCGACATCGCGGCGGTGGCGAAGCTGGCCAGGCAGACCAACCCGGAGATGGTCGTCCTGGTCGACAACACCTTCGCGACGCCGTACCTGCAACGACCGCTGGCGCTCGGCGCCGACGTCGTGCTCCACTCGTCGACCAAGTACCTGTGCGGCCACGGCGTCGTCGTCGGCGGCACGATGACCACCACCCGCGATGCGGTGAAAGACCGCGCCTACATGGTGATCAAGGACGTCGGCAGCTCGCCGAGCCCGTTCGACGCCTGGCTGGTCAACCTCGGCATCAAGACATTGCCGGCGCGCATGGAGCGGCACTGCCAGAACGCGATGGCCATCGCCCGGTTTCTGCAGAAGCACCCGAAGGTCGAGCGGGTCTTCTACCCCGGCCTGCCGGAGTTCCCCGGGCACAAGCTCGCCGCGCGGCAGATGAACGGCCGGTTCGGCGGTATGGTCAGCTTCGAGGTCGCCGGCGGCGTCGAGGCCGGACGCCAGGTGATGGACTCGATCCAGGTCTTCACCTTGGCGGTCTCGCTCGGCTGCGTCGACTCGCTCATCCAGCACCCCGCGTCGATGACCCACGCCTGCGTGCCAAAGGAGCAGCGCGAGAAGGTCGGGGTGACCGACGGGCTGGTGCGCATCTCGGTCGGCATCGAAGACGAGGCGGACCTGATCCAGGCGCTCGACGACGCGCTGGCCAAGGTGCGCGTCTGAACGGGTGGGCGCGCATCGCGCACCCCTGTTCTTCGGGTCAGAACACCCGCCCCAAGCGCTGGAGCGCCGCGTCCGGGTCCTCGAGCTCGTCGAGCAACCGCTGCGCGTCGGGGCCGAGCGCGTCGATCACGCGGTAGCCATCGCGCACCTCGCGCGCGCCGACGACGTAGACCGGCCGCCCCTGTTGATCGAGGTAGAGCCCGTCGGCGGGGGGCGCGACGGTGAAGCCGTCGTAGCCCGAGGGCGGCTCGGCGGCGAGGACGAGCACGAAGCCGTCGCGGTCGAACAGGCGCCAGTTCAGCGTCCCGTCCTTCGCCCCCTTCTCGAGCTCGCGCCAGCCCGGGGCGTCGTGCGGCCCCTTGATCAACCACAGCTGTTCATCGGCCATCGTCTCACCTCTCGCCGTCCTTGTACCACCAAACCACCGGCTGGCGCGCGCTGTTCGGGGTGGGGGAGCGGGCGGCCCCGGCGCGCCGAGGGCTCGACAAACGGCCGGGCCCGCTGCATATCAACCCGGCCCCGTCGTCACCCCGGGGCCGACAGGAGTCCGGCGATGAGCGTCGAGCTGAGTCCACCCGCGCGCCCGCTGACCGGCGAAGGCCTCGCCCAGCTGGTCGATGCGCTCTGCGCCGCCAGCCCCGAGCTGACCCGTCGTCGCCGCCCGCAGGCCGGCCGCCAACTGTTGCCGGCACGCGATACGCTGATCGAGGTGGTCGAGCTGCTGCGCGGCGTGATCTTCCCCGGCTACCACGGGAGTACCGAGGTCAGCGACGAGAGCGTCCGCTACCACCTCGGCGCCGCCCTCGATCGGGCCTCCAGGCTCTTGGCCGAGCAGGTCCGGCGGGGTCTGTGCTTCGCCTGCGATCAGGCCGCCGCCGAGCCGTGCGCCGATTGCGACGCGAAAGCGCTGTCGCTGACCCAGCAGTTCTTCACCCGCCTGCCCGAGGTGCGGCGGCTGCTCGCCACCGACGTGCAGGCGGCCTACGAAGGTGACCCGGCGGCCACGTCCCCGGACGAGGCCATCCTCTGCTACCCGGGGATCCTGGCGATCACCAACCACCGCCTGGCGCACGAGCTCTACCGGCTGCACGTGCCGCTGCTGCCGCGCATCATCTCGGAGCACGCCCACACCCTGACCGGCATCGATCTGCACCCCGGCGCCCAGGTCGGAGAGATGTTCTTCATCGACCACGGCAGCGGCGTGGTCATCGGCGAGACGAGCGTGATCGGCAACCGGGTGCGCATCTACCAGGGCGTAACGCTGGGCGCGAAGAGCTTCCCGCTCGACGAGCAGGGCAGGCCAATCAAGGGCATCGCCCGCCACCCGATCGTCGAGGACGACGTGATCATCTACAGCGGCGCGACGATCCTCGGTCGGATCACCATCGGCCGCGGCTCGGTGATCGGTGGCAACGTCTGGTTGACGCAGAGCACGCCGCCCGACAGCCGGATCAACCAGTCGAACGCCCGCCAGGAGGCGGCCGGCAAGACCAACGGCAAGCCTTGAGCGAGGCTCAGATCCCCCCGGCGTCGGCGTTGGGATCGTAGACCACCAGCTCCGCGTCCTCGTCTGAGCCCGGCCGCCAGAGGAGCTTGCCGCAGGTCGGGCAGATCACGACCACCACCGGGTCGTACTCGGGCTTCTGCTCGGCGCTCTGGAACACGGCCTTGCAGACCGGGCAGGTGCGCGCGCGATTGAAGCTGTAGCTGGCCATCCCGTCGCCCCGTCCGTTCAGCTTACCGACTCGCCCACGGTCTGGCAAACCCGCGCGGTGTGGTTTTGCGCCTTCCTTTTCGCGCGGCGCTGGGGCATCGTTTCTGGCCCAGGAGGTGTTTGCCGATGAGCCGCCTGTTGCTGCGCCGTGCCTTGGCCGTGGTGACCATGGACCGCGAGCGTCGCGTGCTGCGGGACGCCGATCTGTTGATCGACGGCCGCACGATCGCGGCGGTGGGCAGCGGCCTGACCGCGGCGCCGGATGACCGCGTGATCGACCTCGCGCACCGGGTGGTGATCCCCGGGCTGGTCAACACCCACCACCACCTCTACCAGACGCTCAGCCGGGCGATCCCCCGGGTCCAGAACGTCGAGCTGTTCGACTGGCTCGTCGACCTGTACGAGGTCTGGCGCCACCTGACCCCCGACGCGGTGCGCCTCGGCGCGCTGGTCGGCCTGGGCGAGCTGCTGCTCACCGGCTGCACGACCTCGACCGATCATCACTATGTCTTCCCGCGCGGCGTCGACCCTCGGCTGATCGACGTACAGGTCGCCGCGGCCAAGAGCCTCGGCATCCGTTTCCACCCGACCCGCGGCAGCATGAGCCGGGGCAAGAGCAAGGGCGGCCTGCCGCCCGACGAGGTCGTCCAGGACGAGGCGACGATCCTCGCCGACTGCGAGCGGGTCATCGCCGAGCTGCACGATCCGGCGCCGCTGTCGATGTGCCGCGTCGCCCTGGCGCCGTGCTCGCCGTTCTCGGTCACCGACCGGCTACTCGCCGAGACCGCCGAGCTGGGGCGCAAGCACGGCGTACGCCTCCACACCCACCTGGCCGAGACGCTCGACGAGGAGGCGTACTGCCTCAAGCTGCACGGGCTGCGCCCGCTCGCCTACATGGAGCGGGTCGGTTGGGTCGGCCCGGACGTCTGGTACGCCCACGGCATTCACTTCAACGAGGCCGAGATCGCCCGCATCGGCGAGACGCGCACCGGCGTCGCCCATTGCCCGACCTCGAACCTGAGGCTCGGTTCGGGCATCGCGCCGGTGCCGGAGCTGCGCGCCGCCGGCGCGCCGGTCGGGCTGGCGGTCGACGGCAGCGCCTCGAACGACTCGTCGAACATGCTGCTCGAGGCGCGCCAGGCCCTCCTGGTCCAGCGCATCCGCAAGGGGGTCAAGGCGACGACGGCGATGTCCGTTTTGGAGCTGGCGACGCTCGGCGGCGCGGCGGTCCTCGGGCGAGACGACATCGGCAGCCTCGAGCCGGGCAAGGCCGCCGACCTGGCGGTCTTCGACACCCGCGATCTCGCCTTCGCCGGGGCGATGCACGACCCGGTGGCCGCCCTGGTCTTCTGCGCCGCGCAGCGGCGCGCCGAGATGGTGCTCGTCAACGGCGAGCTGGTCGTCGAGCACGGGCGGCTCAAGCACGCCGACGAGGACCAGCTCATCGGCGCGGCCAACGCCATCGCCACCGAGATGGTCGCCGAGGCCGACCGGCAGACGGGACGCAACTACCTCCAGCCGCGCGCTTGACCTCTTTGACTCGACCCCCGGGGCTGGTACACGATTCGGCACCGGCCGCTGCCGGTTGGAGAACGCCATGCCACGTGGAGTCGAGAGCTTCGTCATTGCCAAGCACGCCGCCGACGCGGCGCGCATCCTCGCTCGGGAGGGCGGCCGCGCCGCGCTGCTCGCCGGCGGGTCGGCGCTGGCGCTGCACGTCCCCGGGGGAGTGCAGACCATCGTCGACATCATGCGCTGCGGCCTCGAAGGGGTGAAGGCGGACGGCAAGCGCCTGCGCATCGGCGCGACGACGGTCGCTGGGACGCTCGCCGCGGCGATCGAGCTGGACGCGTTCGGCGCGGTGCCGCTGCGCGAGGCGGCCGCGGCGATCTCGGCCCAGGCGGTGCGCAACCAGGTAACCCTCGGCGGCAACCTGGTCGGCACGCTCTCCTGGTCGGACATGCCGGTGGCGCTGTTGGCGATCGGCGGCCAGGTGCGCACCGTGCGCGCCTCGGGGGCGAAGCGCACCCTGTCGGTCGCCGAGCTCCTGGCGGCGCACCCGCGCAAGGTGCTCGCCCGCGACGAGATCATCACCGAGATCGAGCTGAAAAAGCCGCGCGGCAAGGTCGGCGGCGCGTTCGTCAAGATGGCGCGCACGGTCTCGGATCTGGCCCTGGCCACCAGCGCGGTGGTGTTGCGCGTCGAGGGCGGACTGTGCCGTGACGTACGCATCGCGGTCGGCTCGGTGCAGCCCCGGCCGGCGCGCGCGCTCAAGGCCGAGAAGGCCCTCGACGGAGCGCCCGGCGACGAAGGGCTCTTCGCCCACGCCGCCGAGCTCGCCGCCGACGCGGCGACCGTCCACGCCGACCTGCGCGCCAGCAAGGAGCACCGCCGGGTGCTCTTGGTCGCCGCGGTCAAGCGGGCGCTGCGCCTCGCCTTCGCGCGCGCCAGCGGCAACGAAACCTACGCACCGATCCGCCGGCCGGCGCCACCGCCGTGGCGGCGCGAGCTGCCGCCGGGCGAGCCCGGCCACCTGTTGCGGGTGACCATCGACGGCACGCCGCGCGTGCTGGCCATCCAGCCGGCCGACAACCTGCTCGAGGTCCTGCGCCGCAACGGCTTCACCAGCGTCAAGCGCGGCTGCGCCGACGGCTACTGCGGCACCTGCGCCATCCAGGTCGACGGGCGGCTGTTGAACTCCTGCCTGCTGCTCGCCGCGCAGGTCGACGGCTGCGAGCTCAAGACGGTGCAGTCGCTCGGCACGGTCTTCAACCCCCACCCGCTGCAGACCGCGTTCGTCGAGACCGGCGCGGTGCAGTGCGGCTTCTGCACGCCCGGCTTCATCATCGCCAGCGACGCGCTGCTCAGCCAGATCCCCGATCCGACCGACGCCGAGCTGCGCGCCGCGCTCGACGGCAACCTCTGTCGCTGCACCGGCTACGTCAAGCAACTCGAGGCGGTCAAGCTCGCCGCCGCTCGCCTGCGCTCGCGCGCGTGAAGGGAACGGTCATGACGGACGACAAGCGCTCCTTCGCGGTGGTCGGCCACTCGCTGGCCAAGGTCGACGCGTTGGCTCTGGCCTGCGGCGCGCCGCTGTTCACCGACGACGTCGAGACCCGCGGCGCGCTCTGTGGCGCCATCCTCTACAGCCCGCACGCCCACGCGCGCATCAAGCGGATCGACGCCAGCCGCGCCGAGACGATGCCGGGCGTCCGGGTCGTTCTGCACCACGGCAACGTGCCGCGTGTGCTGCACACCACCGCCGGCCAGGGCTTCCCGGAGCCGTCGCCGTACGACACGGCGCTGTTCGACACCAAGGTGCGCTTCGTCGGCGACCGCGTCGCGGCCGTCGCCGCCGACACGCCGGAGCAGGCCGCAGCCGCCCTCGCCGCGATCGAGGTCGAGTACGAACCGCTCGCGGCCGTGCTCGACTTCACCCAGGCCGACGCCCCCGGCGCGCCGGTCATCCACGACGAGCCGGACGCGCACGTGCCGATCCCGGTGCCGTACGAGCCGCAACGCAACATCGCCGCCAAGATCGACGCGCGCGCTGGCGACGTCGCGGGCGCGCTCGGTCGTGCGCACCTGCGCGTCGCCGGCGAGTACTTCACCCAGTACGCCCAGCACTGCCCGATGGAGCCGCACATCTGCGTGACCTACTTCGACCCGGAGGGCCGCCTGGTGATCCGCACCAGCACGCAGGTGCCGTTCCACGTCCGGCGCATCGTCGCGCAGGTCTGCGGCCTGCCGGTGCGCAAGGTCCGGGTCATCAAGCCGCGTATCGGCGGGGGCTTCGGCGCCAAGCAGGAGGTCTTCCTCGAGCAGGTCTGCGCGATGTTGACGGTGCGCACCGGCTGGCCGGTGAAGACCGAGCTGAGCCGGGCCGAGGAGTTCATCTCCAGCCGCACCCGCCACCCGTCACGCGTGCGCGTCGAGGCCGGCTTCGATGAGAAGGGCCGGGTGCAGGGGATCGAGATGCGCGTGCGCACCAACACCGGCGCCTACGGCGCCCACGCGCTGACCGTCGCCTCGAACTGCGGCTCGAAGGTGCTGCCGCTCTATCCCACGCCCGACGTCGCTTTCATCGCCGACTCGGTCTACACCAACCTGCCGGTGGCCGGCGCCTACCGCGGCTACGGCGCCACCCAGGCCGCCTTCGCGATGGAGTGCGTGATGGACGAGGCGGCGCACAAGCTCGGCCTCGACCCGGTCGAGCTGCGGCTGAAGAACCACATCCAGCCGGGTGGCAGCTCGCCGGTCTTCCGCATGCTCGGCGAGGGGACCGAGGGGGTGGAGCAGACCGTCGAGTCGTGCGGCCTGGCCCGCTGCCTGGAGCTGGGGGCCAAGGCCTTCGCCTGGGGCACCCGTGACACCCGCCGCCCGCGCCAGGGCTCGGTCAAGCGCGGCTTCGGCATGGCCGCCGGGATGCAGGGCTCGTCGATCCCGCACATCGACATGGGCGCCGCGAGCCTGAAGCTCAACGAGGACGGCTCGTTCAACCTGCTCATCGGCGCCACCGATCTCGGCACCGGCTCCGACACCGTGCTGGCGCAGATCGCCGCCGAGGTGCTCGGCGTGCCGCTCGATAAGATGATCGTCTACTCGTCGGACACCGATCTGACCCCGTTCGACGTCGGTGCCTACGCCTCGAGCACCACCTACCTGTCCGGCTCGGCGGTCGAGAAGACCGCGCGCGACGTGGCCCGCCAGCTGCGCGAGGTCGCCGCGGCGATGCTCGAGGCGCCGGCCGAGCAGATCCGCCTGGAGAAGGAGCGGGCGATCGCGCCGAACGGCGAGTCGGTCAGCCTGGCCGACATCGCCAACCGGACCCTCTACGCCCACGACCAGCACCAGATCGGCGCGATCAACTCGCACATCACCCAGAAGTCGCCGCCGCCGTTCGCCGCCCACTTCGTCGAGGTCGACGTCGACACCGAGACCGGCATCGTGCAGTGCTTGCGCTACGTCATCGCCATCGACTGCGGCACGGCGATCAACCCGAAGCTGGCCGAGGGGCAGTGCGAGGGGGCGGTCTTGAACGCCATCAGCTACGCGCTGACCGAGGAGTACCTGTTCGACGCGAACGGCCGGATGCGCAACCCGTCGTTCCGCGATTACAAGATCTTCTCGACCGCCGACCTGCCGGAGCTGACCACCATCCTGGTGCCGACCTACGAGCCGACCGGTCCCTTCGGGGCCAAGAGCGTCTCCGAGATCGGCATCAACGGCGCTCTGCCGGCGATCAACAACGCCATCTTCGACGCCGTTGGGGTGCGGCTGCACGAGGCGCCGTTCACCCCCGAGCGGGTGCTGGCGGCGCTCGGCGAACGACGTTGAGCTTCACCACACACACCTGACGCCCGCGAAGGCGTGGAGCGTCTCGTCGCGCGTGAGGATCGGCAGGTCGAGGCGCAGCGCGGTGGCGACGATGACCCGATCGGCCGGGTCGCGGTGCTCCCACGGCAGCGCCAGGCTGCGCAGCCAGAGCGCGGTGTCGACCGGGATGAGCTCCACGACCCCGCTGCGCTCGACGCGACGGGCGAGCTCGTCGACCGCCAGGCCGAGCTCCAGCTTGCCGCGCTTCACCTTGATGCCGAGCTCCCAGATCGAGATGGAGCTGGCGAAGCCTCCGTCGCGCTCCATCGTCGCGCACAGCGCCGCCGCCGCCGGCGACAACCGCCCCGGGTCGAGCGCCCACCACAGCAGGGCGTGGGTGTCGAGGACGATCACGAATCGCCCCACTCGTCGGAGGTCGGGGCCAGGATGTCCTCGTGGTAGGCGACCTTGCCGCGTACGTCGGCGAACACGGTGCTTGCTGGTTGCCGTTGGCGGAGGGGAACCACCTTCAAGACCGGGCGGTTGTGGTCCGTGACAATGAGCTCTTCGCCGGTCTGCTCCACGGTCCGGAACAGCTCGAGCATCCGAGCCTTCAGCAACCCCTTGGAAACCTTCTTCATATTTTGAATATGACTATAGTTATGACTACAGTCAAGTAGGTTTCGATCGCGTCGGATGAACGGTGCCTGGCTGCTACTCTGCGATCTCGCTGCGAAGCGCGGTTCTTGGCGCCGGGAGGGCGGGGCGCAGCGCCTCGCCCTCGAACGACACCTTGGCGGCCGAGAGGACCTCGCCGGTCTCGACCCGGAGCAGCCGGGCGTAGAGCTCGCCGCCGCCGGCCTCGCGCGCGGCGAAGCGGGTGACGATGAGCAGCTCGGCGCCGACCAGCTTGCCGAACGGGACGGTGGTCGGGGCGTCGAAGAGATCACTCAGCTGCACGCGCTGCTCCTGCGCCACCGCCGCCAGGTCACGCTCGACGACTCGCAGCTCGAGGTGGCGGCTGGCGGCGAGGACGAGCTGCTCACCGAGGTACTCGGCGACGCCACGGTGCGCCTCGTCGGGCGCGCTGACCGGGACCACCGCCACCGGGGTCTTGTCGCGCAGTCGGATCGCGCTGTAGTCGATCAGCTGGCGCAAGGCCTCCTGCACCGCCGGGGCGAGGACCTTGTCGCGCGGCACCGGCGTCGTGGCGCGGGCGACGATGGTGTCGTCGACCTCGCGCGGGTCGTCGGTGAGATAGGAGAGCTCGCGGCGGACGATGCGCACGATCGCCTGGTCGAGGTTCTCGACCAGGTAGTTGGTGCCGACGTGGTGGCTGGCCTCGGTGTCGTCGCCGAGGGTGTCGCGCTGTACCTCGTGCGGCGTGACGAAGACGTATTCGCCCATCGTGTACTGGGCGAGCTGGCGGAAGATGAGCTCGCCCTGCAACGGCAGCCCCCCGGCGCCGACCATGCTCCACTTGATCCCGCGCCGCAACGAGTCGTGCATCGCGTCAAGGTAGGTGAAGCCCTGGTTCGGGTAGTCGGTGTGCGGCTCCGCGTCGGCGATGACGAAGCCCAGCCGCACCGCCGCGGCGCGCCAGTCGAGCTGCTCGAGCGCGTCGCGCAGGGCCGGTTGCAGCTCCTCGGGGGCGTCCCCGCCGCCATCGGCGACGAGCGCCCGCACCGCCCGCTGGAAGGCGTCGACGTCACGGGTGAACGGCGTCACGCGGGTGACGTACTCGTCGCCGCGGTCCCGGTAGGCGACCAGGCCGAAGCGGAGGTCCGGCCGCGTCGGCAGCTCGGTCAGCTGCAGGTGGATCGCCTGCAACGTCTGCTTGAGGCGGGCGATCTGCCCGCCCATCGAGCCGGTGGTGTCGATGACGATCGCCAGGTCGAGGGGGACCCGCTCGGGGACCTGGCGCCGCAGGTCGAAGACCAGGTCGACCTGGCGCGGCCCGCCGCGCGCGAGCTGGGCCTGTTTGCGGACGCCGCCGCACACGGCGTCGACGACGAAGTGTTGCGCGCCGCGCCCGACATCGGCGGGGAAGAAGTGGGTCGCCCCGTCGGCGTAGGTGACGCCACGGGCCAGGCGCCGGCCGTCGGGCCCGGCGATCTCGACCGCGCAGTTGTGCAGGCTACGGCCCTCCTGGTCGAGGGTGCGCAGCACGATCCGTTCGCTGACGTCGAGCGGGTAGGGCACAATCCCGCGGTGTTGGCCGATGAACTCGACGAAGCGGTTGAACTGTTTGTTGTCGTCGTGCCGGCCGGCCTTCAGGCTCGGCGCTGCCCCCGTGGCGGTCGCGACCGCGCACGGCGCCCAGCCGCACCCGTGCACCCGGGGTGAGCGCA
>JBFYZW010000309.1:0-13512 GCA_041309305.1 Deltaproteobacteria bacterium
CAGCCGCCCCGCCTGCGGCGCCGGCCGCCGACCCGGCGCCGGAGGCTGGCCGCGCGCTGACCGCCGCCGACATCAAGGCCGGGGTCAAGAAGGGCATGTCCCCGGTGATGGAGTGCATCAAGACCGCGCGCAAAGCCGGCGAGCTGGCGCCCGGGACGTACACCCTGAACCTCGACTGGACGATCGCGCCCTCGGGGGAGGTCACCGCCGCCCGGGTCAGCGGGCCGGCCGGAGTGCTGAACACCTCGATCCCCGGCTGCTTCAGTCAGGGGATGCGTCAGTGGCAGTTCCCGGCCTCGCCGGCCGGCGCGCCAGTGAAGAACTTCCCGTTCGGCCCGTTCACGATCAAGTGATCGTCGAGCGCGGCGCGCGACGACGCGGTGCGGGGAGCAGTCGGCCCGGAGCCCGGATGACATCGCTGCGATTGTGTGATGTATCAGGCGAGCGGTGCGTCATCGCCCTGGCTGGAGGAGTCGATGCAGATCGTATGCGTGTCGCGCGGCACCTTCGGGGGAGGCAAACAGCTCGCTGAGACGCTGGCCAAGAAGCTCGGCTGCGTCTGTCTGTCCCGCGAAGAGATCAATGACGCGGCCACCGCCGCAGGGATCGCGGTCGGTAAGCTCGAGCTCGCGGTGACGCAACGGCGCCCACTGAACGAATGGCTGAACATCGAGAAGGAGCGCTACAAGGCCTTCGTCACCCAGAACCTGGCCGACCGCGCCCTCGCCGGCCCGATGGTCTACCACGGCCGGCACGCGCACCTGCAGCTGCCCAACGTCAGCCACGTGATGCGCGTGCGCGCGATCATGGACGCCGATATGCGCACGGCGTTGACCATGCAACGCCTCGGCCTGCCCCGGGACAAGGCGACGATCTACAACGAGCAGGTCGACGAGGACCGCGCGCGCTGGGCGCGGACAGTCTACAACATCGACTGGCAAGACCCCGGTCAGTACGACGCGGTGATCAACCTCTCCCGCGTCAAGGCCGACAACGCCGCGAGCGCGCTGGTGACCATGACCCAGCTGCCCGAGTTCCAGGCCGCCCCGGCCGATCGGCGCCAGCTCACGGACCTGTCGCTCGCCTGCCGCTGTCGCTTGGCGGTCGGCGCCGACGCGCGCACGCGGCTTTCGGACGTGCAGGTCAAGGCGCGCGAGGGGCGCGTGTTGCTCACCTACCTGCCGCGCCATCACCAGCTCGCCAAGATCTTCCCGGAGGTCCTCGCCGGCATCGACGGCATCGGCGAGCTGACCTGCACGATGGCGTCGACGAACCTGATGTGGGTCAGGGAGCGCTTCGCTGAGGATGACGCCGAGCTGGAGCAGATCGTCGATCTCGCCTCGCGCTGGGACGCGGCCGTGGAGCTGGTCCGCCTCGGCAGCACCGAAGCTGCCGACGCGCCGGCCCTCGAGTCAGCGTTGCTCGGCGCGGCACAGCAGGCCGACGACCGCGCGGGCCTGGGCGGCATCCTCGACGATACGGCCAACGTCGAGCTCGACTACGGCGACCCCGGGGTCAACCAGACCATGCAGCGCCTGACCTCGTCCGGCCGCGTCGGCGGCTTCCGCGCCGTGCGCGGCGGAACCAAGGAGCTGCTCACCGGCATCGATCGCACGGCGTCCTACTCGCTGGTGGTGATCGGCCAGGTCTTCCTCGACAAACCGGCGCCGGTGCGCAAGCGGCTCACGCGCGAGCTCATCGGCTTCTTGGCCGACAAGCTCAAGGTCCCGGTCGTCGAGGCCGCGGAGCTGAAGGCGCACTACTCCTTCGGCTGGACGCAAGGCCTGCGGCTCATCCTCACCGGCGCGGCGACCGCCGGGCTGGTCGCGCTCGTCCTCAATCACCAGGTGGAGATCCTCAGCTTCTTGACCGGACCGGGGACGCTCCACCGCGCGCTCTGCGCGGCGGCGTTGTTCGCCTTCGCGCCGGTGTTCGCCTACCTGCACGGCCAGTTCTCACATCACGTGCTGCGCCTGTTCAGGTTCGAGTAGGAGATCGATCGACCGTGTCACCTGTGACCTCCGTCTGTCTCGTCGAGGGCCGTACGCATGCCTGACTTCTTCTCGACCTCCGTGTTCATTCCGCTGACCTGGGGCACCGCCGGCCAGGTCATCCTGCTCGGCTTCATCGGCGGGATCCTCAGCGGCTTCATCGGCAGCGGCGGGGCGTTCTTCATGACCCCGGGGATGATGAACCTGGGCGTCGCCGGTCCGATTGCCGTGGCAAGCAACATCACCCACAAGTTCGGCAAGGCGATGGTCGGGCAGAAGCGCCACGGAGACCTCGGCCACGTTGACAAGAAGCTGGGCATCTTCATGCTCGCCACCGCGGCGGTCGGCATCAACCTAGCGGTCTTCGTCGTCAAGCACCTGTTCGCCGGCGGCAGCGACCCGCTCAGCAACGCCAAGGGCGACCTGTACATCAGCGTCGTCTTCGTCGTCGTGCTCGCCGCGGTCTCGCTGTCGATGGCCCGCGACCTCATCGCCAGCCGCAAGAGCGGCGACACCCAGCCGTCGCGCCGCATCGTCGACCTACTCGCGCGCCTGCGCCTCCACCCGTTGATTCGTTTCCCGGTCGCCGACGTTAGTGTGTCGCTGTGGGTCGTGCTCTTCTGCGGCCTGGCGACCGGCTACCTGGCCGGCACCATCGGGGTGGGCGGGTTCGTCGGCGTGCCGGCGATGATCTACGTCTTCGGAGTCCCCGCCCAGGTCGCGGCGGGCACCGAACTCTACCTGGCGATGTTCATGGGCGCCTACGGGGCGCTCAACTACGGCTTCCAGGGGATGGTCGACATCCGCTTGACCGTGCTGCTCCTCATCGGTTCCCTGTTCGGCATTCACCTCGGGACCTACGGCACCAAGGTCGTGCGCGAGATCGTCATCCGCCTGGTCACCACCTCGATCATCCTGCTGTGCGTGGTCAGTCGCGCGATCAACATCCCGGTCTACCTGCGTCAGCTGGGATTGGTCGACTTCGACCCGGCATGGGATACGACCTTCAACCTGGCGAGCAAGGCCCTGCTCTACGCCAGCGGCCTGACCGGTGCCGGCCTGATCCTGATCTTCGTGATCAAGGCCAACCTCTATCGCCGGCGCGTGCAGGCTTCGCTGGTCACCACGCCGCAGGGGACGGCCCGCGCCTGAGTTCAACGACCGAGGGGGACGACAACCATGGCGATCATCACCATTTCGCGCGCCGCCAAGAGCGGCGGCATCGCGCTGGCCGAGGCGCTCTCGGCGCGGCTCGGCTACACCTGCCTCAGCCGCGAGATCCTGCTCGAGAGCGCGCGCCGCTACAACATCGACGAGGAGATCCTGCAGCGCGAGATGAGTCGCCCGCCCAGCTTCTGGCAGCGGCTGACCCGCGAGCGCAACCGTTATCTGGTGTTCATCCGCTGCTCCCTGTTGCGCGCCGCCCAGCAGGACAACCTGATCTATCACGGCCACGCCGGCCAGCTGTTCCTCGAAGGCCTCCCGCACGTGCTCAAGCTGCGCATCGAGGCGCCGCTTGAGCAGCGCGTTGCGGTGGTCTGCGCCGAGCAGAACATCGAGCGCGACGCGGCGCTCGCGCACATCCGCCGGATCGACGAGGAGCGCCGGCGGTGGGTCTCCTTCCTCTATGACCGGGAGTGGACCGACCCCGCCCTCTACGATCTGACCATCAACCTGGCGCGGATCACCATCGACAGCGCCTGCGAGCTGGTGTGCAAGGCCATCGAGAGACCGGAGCTCCTGACCACGGCCGCGGCGACCAAGGCGCTCGCCGACCGGTCGCTGGCCTGCGAGGTGAAGGCCGCGCTCGTCGCCGACGACCAGCTCTGGGATCAGGAGCTCGAGGTTAGCGCGACCGACGGCACGGTGGCCGTGTCCGGGACGGTCCAGTCGACCAAGCAACAGCAGGCGGTCGCAAAGCTCGTCCCGCTGGTGAAGGGCGTCAGCCAGTGCCAGCTGCACCTGCGGGTGACGTCGGATCCGTTGCCGTCGGGAGCGCCGTGGAAGGATTGACCGGCGCTGCTGGTTGGCCGAGCTCAGCCGGCACCGGGACGCACGGGAGATGAACGGTGAAGGTCGTGCCCACCCCCGGCCGGCTCATCACCTCGATGTCGCCGCCGTGTTGATTGACGATCCCCTGCGTGACCGCCAGGCCGAGGCCGGTGCCCTTCCCGGTCGGCTTGGTGGTGAAGAACGGGTCGAAGATTGACGGGAGCAGGTGCGCCGGGATCCCGACCCCGGTGTCCTGGACGTGCACGGTCAGAAAGCCCGTGTCGGTCTCCTCGGCGACGCGGATGAACAGGTGGCCGCCGCGCGGCATCGCATCGATCGCGTTGAGGATCAGGTTGAGGAAGACCTGGACCAGCAGGTTGCGGTCCCCGAACACCGGCGGCAGATGCGGCGGCACTTCGGTGACCAGCTTGATCTTGTTGAGCTTGATCTGGTTCTGCGCCAACCGCAGCACCTCGTCGAGCAGCTTGGCGATGGCGAGGTGCTCGACGGTGGTCTCGCTCTCGCGGGCGAAGTCGAGCAGGTGCTTGACGATGCCGCGGGCGCGCTCCGCCTGCGCGATGAGGTCGTCCACCATCTCCAAGCGCGCCGGATCCCCGAGCTTCAACCAGTCCTCCTTCAGCATCTCGGAGGTCAGCACGATGTTGTTAATCGGGTTGTTCAGCTCGTGTGCCACCCCGGCGGTCAGGTTGCCGATCGCCCGCGCCTTGTGCGACTCGACCAGGATGCGCTGTCGCCGCTCGAGCTCGTACATCATGTGATTCAGCGCAATCGCGAGGTGTGAGAACTCGTCCTTGTACTTGCGCACCGGCAGGATCGGCGAGAAGTCGCCGGCGGCGAAGCGCCGCGTGGCGTCGAGCAGGCGCACCAGGCGGGCGAGGATGTGCCGGTAGATGTGCACCGCAATATAGCTGAAGATGACCAGCATGACGACGAACAGACCGATGGCGGCTCGCCCGGCGAAGGCGATCGAGGTCCCGATGTGCCGCCTCTCGGCCTCGTTGATCGCGAAGGCGCGGCTGAGCATGTTCGAGCCGTGATCACGCAGCGCCGGCACGAGGGCCTGCACCTGCGCCGATTGGTGCGCCCCCGGCAGACGCGCGTCGACAATCAGCGTATCGATGAGAACCCGATAGCTCTGCAACTCGTCGTGCAGGGTCTTCAACTCACCGGCGCCGATCACCGGCCGCAGATCGCTGCCCGCGTCGCGCAGCAGCGCGTCGGCGTTCTCGAGGTGCTCGACCACCGAGCCGAGATCCGAGCCGAAGAGCAGGTAGTTCTTCTCGAAGCGCCGCGCCTCCTGCGCCTCGTGCAAGAAGCTCTCGGTCACCGCGACGACCGCGACGCCGTGCTCGATATTCGCCAGCGCCCACCAGGCGGCGGCGGCGACCAACGCGGTGATCAAGAACGCGATCGAGAACAACACCGTGAGGCGGGCCTTGATCGAGAACCCGGGGCGCTCCAACAGCGCTGAGCGAACCCGGCGCTCCTGATCGGCGCCCTCGGCGTCCAGCGAGGTGTGGCTGAGCTGATCGCCGAGGATCGCCGAGAGCGAGGGGCGCACCGGCCGCGGCTGCGGCGATCTAAACGGACGGTCACGATTCCCGATCACCACAGAGCGTCCTCGCCCGAGGAAGAACCGCAAACGGGGTGTGCGCGAATCGCGCACTCCCGTTTAGCCGGCATCGGCCTTCAAGGCGGCGGCGGCCTTGCCGATGATCTCGCGCAGGTCGGCCGGCCGGAACGGCTTGGAGAGGAAACCGAAGGCCCCCTTCAGGGTGGCCTCGCGTGCCAGCTCGGTCGTGGCGTAGCCGGTGATCATGATGACCTTGGTGTTCTCGGCCTTGCGCACCACCGCGTCGAGGACCTCCATCCCGTCGATCTCATCCATGCGGATGTCGGTGACCACGATGTCGAAGTGCTTCTCGGCGATGCGCCGCACCGCCGAGCGGCTGTCGACGAAGGTCTCCACCGTGTGGCCGTCGTTCTCCAACGCCTGCTGGAGCCGTTTGCAGACCACCACCTCGTCGTCGATGATGCAGACCTCGAGCCTCACCTTACCCATCAGATCACCCCATGGACGTCGCTGACTGGCGGGCATCCTACACAGGTTGCCCCCGCCTGTCTAACGGCCGAGCGGCGCGGGTTCTTCCTCGGGCGAGGACGCTCTGTGGTGATCGGGAATCGTGACCGTCCGTTTGGCGCGGCGCCGGGCGGGCTCCGCGGCGTGGGTGCTTGTGCACCCGCGGTGCGCGCGTGCTAGACTCGCGTGATGATCAGCGCCCTGCAGGCGACCGGTCGGTGCGGCCTCCTCGTCGCAGTGAGCGGGTTGACGGCGTGGGGCTGCTCGGCCCGGCTCGAGCTCGAGTACGGCCAGACGCTGTGCGACGGCCAGCACCCCTGCGCGCCGGGCCTGGTCTGCGTCGACAGCCTGTGCGTCCCGGAGGCCGCCCAGGGTGACGGTGCCGCGGCGGGGGACGACGACCTGCTCTCCGGCGACTGGGTCGGCCCGCCAGGCGACCCGGCTGGCTGGATCACTGGGCGCTTCTGCCGCGTCGACGAGCAGTGCGAACCGGGCGAGGCGTGCGTCGATAGCCAGTGCATCGTGGCGCCGTGCACCGGCGTCACCTGCCCCGGCACCGATACATGCAGCTACCGCTGCCTGCCGACCAGCCTGGCGTGCGACGGCGTCGCCTGCGCTGACAACCTCGAGGAGTGCGTCGCCGGCGTCTGCCTGCCCTCGTGCGTCGCCACCGACCCGTGCGTCGACCCGGGCTGCGACGAGGGCAGCGATCCGAACTGCGTCGCCGGCGCTTGTATCAACGCTACGCTCTGCAGCGGCGGTGTGTGCGTCAGCGTGACTCCTTGCGATGATCGGTTTTGCCCGCCGGGCTTCGTCTGCTCGCTCTCCTGTGCGCCGATCGACCCGTGCTCGCCGAGCCCGTGCCAGGCCGGGTGGACCTGCCGCGAGGAGCTCGGCGAGGCGGTCTGCATCGAGAACCCCTGCTCGGGCCTGACCTGCGGCGGCGGCGAGTGGTGCGTCGGCGGCGAGTGCCAGGATCCCTGTCTCAACATCGACTGCGCGCTCGGCGGGCGGCGTTGCCCGCAGGCCAACCAGGTCTGCTGCGACCGGGTCTGCTGCGCCCCCGGCCTGGTCTGCCGTTTCGGCCAGTGCCTGCCGCCGGCCGGCGTGTGTGATCCGCCCTGCGCCGATGACGAGATCTGCATCAACAGCCAGTGCTACTGCAACGAGGTGCCGCCGGCGCTGTGCGGCAGCACCGAGTGCTGCATCGACGCGGCCTGCACCGACGTCTGCGACCCGAACCCCTGCGCCGCGAACCCGACCGACCGGCTGTGCGTCGTCGACTGCGCCGAGGCGCAGGGCTTCCGCTGCGCCGACGGCTGCGACGCCGTAGTCTGCAGCCTGCCCAACACCGTCTGCGATCCGGACGACGGGCAGTGCAAGTGCGGCGCGCAGGAGCAGCTGTGCACCGGCGGCCAGTGCTGCGTCGCCGGCCAGTGCGACGACCCGTGCACCTCCCCCAACCCGTGCGCCGGCAACCCGGAGAACCGCGGCTGCCAGCGCGACTGCAACCTGGCCAACGGCTACAGCTGCTACAACCTGTGCGCCGCGGTCACCTGCACGCTGCCGAACACCACCTGCGACTTCAACGACGGGCTGTGCAAGTGCAACGGCACGATCTGCGGCGCGAACCAGTGCTGCCTCGGCGGGGCCTGCGACGACCCCTGCTCGCCGGACCCCTGCGGCGGCCTGCAGTGCGTGCGCGACTGCAACCAGGCGGCGGGGTACACCTGCACCAACCTCTGCCTGCCGACCGACCCGTGCGTCACCAATGCCCGCAACCCGGACTGCCAGGCGTCGTCGGGGAGCTGTCGCTGCCACAACCTCGGCCCGGACACCTGGGCGACCTGCAACAACTCCCAGTGTTGTGAGGCCGGCGTCTGCGTCGCGCCGTGCACACCCAACCCGTGCGTCGCCGCGCCGAACACCCGCTGCAACGTGCTCTGCGCCTTCTCCGGGCCGGACTACACCTGCAGCGATCCGTGCAGCGGGAACAACTGCGCCACCGCCAACGGCGGCCGCAACCCCGACTGCCTCGCCCAGGCGAGCGGCTCGGCGCTGTGCACCTGCAACGCCGAGGGCGCGCCGTGCGTCGCCGGCGAGTGCTGCCAGGCAGCCGGCTGCGCGACGCCCTGCTCGCCGAACCCCTGCACGACACCGCCCAACACCCGCTGCACGGTCGCCTGCACGAGCGCGAACGACTACACCTGCGCCAACCCGTGCAGCCCGAACCCGTGCGCCGAGCCGACCCCGACCTGCACGCCCCAGGCCGACGGCACCGCGCTCTGCTCCTGCAACGGCAGCGCCTGCAGCGGCGCCGCCGCCTGCTGCGTCAACGGCAACAGCACCTGCGACGCCGACGTCTGCGCGCCGAACCCCTGCGCCAGCGAGCCGACCAACAAGCGCTGCGTGCGCGACTGCGCCCAGGACCTCGGTTACCGCTGCGTCAGCTTCTGCAGCGGCGTCAACTGCAGCGAGCCGAACCCGACCTGCGATCTGAACGACGGCGTCTGCAAGTGCAACGGCGCGGTGTGCAGCGGCGCCGCGGCCTGCTGCGTCGGGACCAACACCAGCTGCGACGCCGATGTCTGCTCCCCGGATCCCTGCGCCAGCAACCCGACCAACAAGCGCTGCGTCAAGGATTGCGCTCAGGACGTCGGCTACCGCTGCGACGACTGGTGCTCCGGGGTCAACTGCGCCTCGCCGCTCACCTGTGATCCCACCGACGGCGTCTGCGGTTGCGGCGCGACCTTCGCCGACTGCGACCCGCCCGGCACCCCCGGCGCGACGGAGATCTGCTGCAACGTCAGCGGATCACTGCAGTGCCGCGCTCCAGCGTGCGCCACCTGCACGCCGCCGTACGTCTGTGACCCGTGCACCGGCTGCGTCTGCCCGTGCGAGGGGTGTTGCCCCTGAACGACGAGCGGGATCCCGGCTCACCAGGCGCGTCGCGCCCAGGATTCAGTCGCCCAGGCCCTGCAGCTCGGTCAGCACGGTGATCTCGAACACGTCGCCGACCTCTTTGACCAGCCCGCCCTCGAGGCAGACCGAGTTGGTGCTCGCGTCGTAGCTCCACCCCGGCTCGCCGCTGCCCGCCGGCACCTGGACGAGCGCCTCGCCGTTGCGCAGCAGCACGACGCTGCCGTCGATCGCGAAGGCCGGCGTCTCGACCAGGCGGAAGCAGTTGGACAGGACCACGAACACGGCGATCTGCTCGAGCGTCTGGCGGTAATCGGCGCGACAGATCGAGTCGACCAGGACGCCCGGCTGTAGCCCGGCGGCGGCGCGCCGGGCGGCGAGCGTCTCGAGCACCGTGAGGTAGCGCGAGCCGGCGAGGGTGATGCAGCCGCCCTGGCCGTTGCCCAGATCGGGCGAGCGGTAGGCGAGCTGGTTGAACGGCGGCGCGGCCAGGTAGTTGCAGTAGAAGTCGCCGCTCTGCCCCGGCCGGCGGTCCGGGAGATAGCGGGCGCTCCAACAGCCACAGGAGTTGCTCGCCGCGCCGTCGTCCGGTTGGCCGGGGTTGACCACGGTGACGCAGCCGGCGGCGGCCTGGCCGAGGGACCGGGCCGGATCATCGCTCGGCGTCGCCCCGATGATCCCGGCCGCCCGGACCCGGCGCAGGTCGCCTTTGACCGCGACCAGGAAGTCGAGCAGCTCCTCCGGTGGCATCGCGCCCGGATCGGTGTAGCAATCGACGTCGTCACGACCGGCCTGGTCGTACCAGGCGGCGGGGAAGGTGCAGTCGTCCTCGTCGGAGAGGAAAATCACCGCCAGGTCGGCGTTGGCGCGCAAAAAGCCCCGGTTGAGCGCGCGCACCGCGACCTCCCCGGCGGGATCGAGCGCCGCCTGGACGGCGGCGAACGGCGCCTCGATCGCCGAGCCGCCGGTGCCGAGGCTGGTCACCGCGCTGTTGAAGCCGAGGATCAACTCCGCGGTGAGCTCGGCCAGCTCTGTCGGATCGTCGCTCACCGGACGGCGGAAGACCCGGGTCACCGCGTCGGCGGCGATCAACCGCCCGGCGTCGCAGTTGGACCACTCCGGCAGGCCGTTGCCGTCCAGATCGAGATCACAGCAGGGCGTGCAGCCGGTCACGCCCGGTCGGCGGAGCATGTCGGTGCTGACCAGGCCCACCTGGTAGTCGTTGACGCTCCGGGTCAGCACCTCGATGAAGGCCGCCATGTTGTCTTTGAGCTTCTGCTGCTCCTCGGCCATGCTGCCCGAGTTGTCGACCACGAACAGGATGTCGGTCGCGCCCTCGGTCTGCACCTGGATGCGATAGACGCGCCCGCCGACCCGCTGATTGGTCTGGAAGACGAACGGGTACTGCTGGCAGCCCACCAGCGCGACCAAGAGCGCGAGCCAACCGAGGCGCATCACTCCTCCTCGGCGAGCGGCCCGCACAACCCGGGCGGCTCGTTCGGACCGTAGTAGCCGGCGATGCAGTCGTAGGTGGTCACGTCGCCACACTCGAGCTGCGACCGGCAACGCCGCCAGACGCAGTAGCGGCGGTCGGCGAACGGTCCGGCGGCGTTGACCACGCGACACTCGAAGGCCTCGGGGCAGCCGGCGTCCTCGCGGCAGATCTGCGAGCAGTACGGCGGCACCCCGGCGAGCGCGACGCAGACCAGCGAGTCGCACGGGAAGGCGGTGTTGACCTCGACCACCGCCGGGTAGCTCACCGACCCGGTGGTCGGGTTCGGCTCCGGGGGCGGCACCTCCATCGGACAGGCCAGGCCGACGTCAGACGCCTGGCGGCATCCGTCAGCGCCGAACAGGACGACCGTGATCGCCAGCGCCCTCACAACCGGAGGTCGTAGCACGATCGGCCAACCGCTGCCACCGCACGGCGGCGGCGGCGCGCCGGCGCCCCTCGCGCCCCGCCCCTGGTCGGTGATAACACGACCAATCGATGAGCCGCTCTCGCCCGCGCCGCCCCGTCGCCGTGCTGCTCCTCGGTGGGCTGCTCCTTTGCGTGGGCGCCGGCACGGCCGCGGCCCAGACGCCGAGCGCGGGCGAGCTGGATGCCTACGCCCCCTGCCCGCTCCCGGGCTGCGTCCTCAACACTCCGCTGGCCAACAGCGGCGGACACGGCACCCTCGTCGGCGGCCTGTGGCTGGTCGGGGCCACCGACCTCCTGCGGCTGCAGATCGCCGGCTCCGGCGAGCCGCTGGGCAACCTGGTCAAGCACCGGCTCACCGGCCACCTGCTCCTCGGCGGCAGCCTGTTCCAGCGCGTCGACGTCGGCGTCTCCTTGCCAGTCGTCGCCTACCAGGACGGCCTCGACACGCGGCTCGTCCGCCAGGTGCTCGGGCGGCGCGAGCTCAGCAGCGCTGGCGCCGCCGATTTGCGCCTGACCGCGAAGGCCGCCCTCCTCTCCGAGCGCGGCGCGCGCCCGGCGTTGGCCCTGCTGCTCGAGGTCGTCGCGCCAACCGGGGCGCCGCGCCAGCTGTTCGGCGAGCGCGGCTGGGTCTTCGCCCCCTCGGCGGTCGTCAGCCATCACCTCGGTCGCACGACGGTGACCGGCAACCTCGGCGCGCGCCTGCGCCTGGCGCCGCAGCGCTTCGTCGGCCGCGAGATCGAGCACCAGCTCTTCTACCGCGGGGCCGTGCGCTACCGCTGGGACCGCCGGATCGAGCCGGCGAGCTGGAACCTGCTCGCCGGCGTCTACGGCCACACCGACGCCGCGGCACCGTTCGGTCTCGGCGACGCCAACGGCGCTGCCTTCGCCAACGGCATGGAGGCCCTCGCCGGCGTCGAGCGGCGCTGGACGTTCAGCGCCGCGAGCGTACGCCTCACCCTCGCCGCGGGCACCGGCATCTTGCCCGGCTACGGCTCGGCGCGCTGGCGCGGCCTGGTCGGCCTCGAGCTGGTCAACCGTGAGCCGGAGGCCGACGACGACCGGGACCGCATCGTCAACGCCGTCGATCTCTGCCCGCAGGAGGCCGAGGACGTCGACGAGTACGCCGACGCCGACGGCTGCCCGGATCTCGACAACGACGGCGACGGGGTCGAGGACGTCGACGACGAGTGCCCGCTCGAGCCGGAGGACCGGGACGGCTTCGAGGACAGCGACGGGTGCGCCGAGATCAGCGACCAGGACAGCGACAGCGACGGCGTCAGCGATCAAGACGACCGGTGCCCGGAGGCGGCGGAGGACGCCGACCTGTTCGCCGACGAGGACGGCTGCCCGGACCCAGACAACGACGGGGACGGCCTCGACGACCTGCACGATGTCTGCCCCGACCTGGCCGAGGATCAACAGACCAGCCGCGACAAGGACGGTTGCCCGGACAGCGCCCCTGGGCGCGCGACGCTGCGGGTCGAGCGGGGCGCGCTCCAGCTCGAGCAGCCGATCGCGTTCGAGACCGGGAAGGCGCGCCTCTCGCCGCGCGCCAAGCCGGTGCTCAACCAGGTCGCCGCGGCGATGCGCGTCAACGCCGCCTGGCGGGTGCGGGTGGTCGTCACCCCGGTCGGGCCCGCGCCGGCGCAGGTCGGCCTGGCCAAACGGCGCGCGCTCGAGGTGGTCCGCTACCTGGTGGCGCGCGGGATCCGGCGCCAACGCCTCGAGGCGGTCGGGCTGGCCGAGCCGGGCGGAACGCGCGCCACCGTGCAGCTGCTGCTCATCGCGCGGTGAGCCGCGCGTCGTTGCAGCGGCCGAGCGCAGGCGCCACAATGAGCGGCCCATGCGCCAGGTGAGCAGATCGCGCTCCGCCGGCCCCGCGCCGTTCCACCCGGTGATCGCCGCGTGGTTTTCGGCCCGGTACGGCCAGCCGACCCCGGTGCAGGCCGAGGCGTGGCCGCGCATCGCCGCCGGTGAGCACCTGCTCGCCTGCGCGCCGACCGGCAGCGGCAAGACGCTGGCCGCCTTCCTCTGGGCGCTCGACCGCCTGCTCACCGGCGCGTGGGACGGCGCGACGCTGCAGGTCCTCTACGTCTCGCCGCTCAAGGCGCTCGGCACCGACGTGCGCCGCAACCTGCTCGCGCCGCTCGCCGAGCTGCGCACCGCCTTCGCCGCCGCCGGCCTCGCGGCGCCCGACCCGGCGGTGCTCACCCGCACCGGCGACACGCCAGCGAACGAGCGCCGGCGCATGCTCCGCCGGCCGCCGGCGATCCTGATCACGACGCCCGAGAGCCTGAACCTGCTGCTCACCGCCGAGAGCGGCCGGGCGATGCTGCGCGGCGTGCGGACGGTGATCCTCGACGAGATCCACGCCGTCGCCGGCAGCAAGCGCGGCGTCCACCTGATGGCCGCGGTCGAGCACCTGACCCACCTGGCCGGCGAGGTGCAGCGCCTGGCCCTCTCGGCGACCGTGCGGCCGCTCGACCGCGTCGCCGAGCTGGTCGGCGGGTGGCGGGTGACCGACGGCGAGGAGCGCCGCCGGCCGGTGGCCGTCGTCCAGCCCCCCGGCGCCAAGACGTACGCGCTGC
>JBFYZW010000310.1:0-3733 GCA_041309305.1 Deltaproteobacteria bacterium
CCAGCGCGCCATCGCCTACGGTCCGGCGACGACCGACCCCCGCGCCGACGCGCTGGTCCGGGCGCTCGGCTGTGGCGCGGCGGCGACCTCTCTGATCGCGACGCTGGCCGCGCCCGACGGCGCGCCGCGGTTGGTCCTCTACGCCGACAACGGCGAGCGCGCCGACCTGTACGAGGACCTGCACGACGTCGAGCTTTTGGGCAAGGAGGCCGAGACCGCCCTCGGCCTGTTCGAGCGCGCGCCGCCAGGGTGAGGAGAGCCGCGGTTGCGGCTCGGCCGGGCCGCGGTGTATGAGGCAGCCTCTACCGCGGAGACCAAGCCGTGACCGAGACCTCCTGGCCGTTGTGCTTCGCCTACGATGACGTGCTGCTCGTGCCGCAGTACTCCGAGGTCCTGCCCCACGAGACCGAGCTCACGACCGAGCTCGGCGCTGGCCTGCGGTTGGCGCTGCCGATCATCGCGTCGGCGATGGACACGGTCAGCGAAGCGGAGCTGGCCATCGCTGTCGCTCAGGTCGGCGGGCTGAGCGTCATCCACCGCAACCTGCCGGTGGCCGAGCAGGCCGAGCACGTCCGGCGCGTCAAGGCCGCGCCGGCGTCGACCGGCGCGAGCGCCACCGTCGATCGGTCAGGCCGCCTGCGCGTCGGCGCGGCGATCGGCGCCGGCCCGGATCGGCAGGCGCGGGTCGCGGCGTTGGTCGAGGCCGGCGTCGACCTCCTGGTCATCGACACCGCCCACGGACACACCCGCTCGGTCCTGGCGGCGCTCAGCGAGACGAGAGCCGCTCATCCGGAGCTGCCGATCGCCGCCGGCAACGTCGCCACGCCGGAGGCGACCGAGGCCCTGATCCGCGCCGGCGCCGACCTGGTCAAGGTCGGGATCGGCCCGGGCTCGATCTGCACCACCCGGGTGGTGGCCGGCGTCGGCGTGCCGCAGCTGACCGCGGTGCTCGACTGCGCCGCGGTGGCCCGCGAGCGCGGGCGCGCGATCATCGCCGACGGGGGCATCCGCCACTCCGGGGACATCGTCAAGGCGCTGGCCGCCGGCGCCGCCGGCGTGATGGTCGGCGGCCTGCTCGCCGGCGCCGACGAGGCGCCCGGGGCAACGGTCGAGCGCGACGGCAAGGGGTACAAGGCCTACCGCGGCATGGGCTCGCTCGGCGCGATGCAGGCCGGCAGCGCCGACCGCTACTTCCAGAACGGCAGCCAGAAGCTCGTCCCCGAGGGCGTCGAGGGCCTGGTGCCGCGCCGCGGCCCGGTGGCCGGGATCCTCTACCAGCTGGCCGGCGGGCTGCGCTCGGGCATGGGCTACCTCGGGGCCAAAGACCTCGCGGCGCTGCGGGAACGGGCGCGCTTCGTCCAGATCACCAGCGCCGGTGTGGTCGAGAGCCACGCCCACGACATCCGCCTGGCCGAGGAGTCCCCGAACTACTGGCGAAACCCCTGAGGGGCGGGCGCCCTCAGCGACGCTTGCGCCCCTTGCGCTTCTTCTTGCTCTTCCCCTTGCCGCGCGGGTCGTCGTCGGGGGCGTTGCGCGCCGCCTCGATCGACCGGGCCAGGTCCTCGGCCTTGCCGCCGTCGAGGTACTTGAGCGTGTTCAACGTCTCGGTCGCGGCGTCGAGATCATCGAGATCGATCTGGGCCAGCCCGAGGTTGAAGTTGGCCTCGATGTTGGCCGGCTCGATCTCGAGCGCGCGCTTGAGCGCCCGGACCGCCACCTCCGGGGCCTTGCGCTCGCGGGCCAGCTTGCCGGCACGGAGCTGCAGAGCGAGGTCGTCGGGCAGCGCCTTGGCCGCGGCGGCCAGCGCCTTGAACAGATCGGCCGGAGGGCCGTGCTTGTCGAGCAGCGCGATCAGCGGCTCGTAGGCCTCGGTCTGCTTCGGGTCGAGGTCGATCGCCTGGAGCAGCGCCTTGATCGCCAGCGGCTCCATGCGGAACTCCTTGTACGCCAACCCGAGCTGCAGGGTGATGCGCGGATCCTGCGGCACCTTGGTGTTGCCGTCGGTGAGCAGCTCGACCGCCTCCTCGAAGCGGCCCTGGGTACGGAGCACGCGCCCCATCCCGGCGATCGCCACCGGGTTCTTCGGGTTGTTCTTCAACGCCAGCTTGTAGCTGTGCACGGCGTAGTCGCTCATGTTCATCGCTTCGTAGACCTCGCCGAGCCCCGCCTGCACGCCCGAGACGTTCTCCGGGGTGTCGCGCACCTCCTTGACCGCGTCCTTGAGCACCTCGAGCGCCTCGTCGTGACGCTTGAGCTCCTTGAGCGTCAACCCGAGGGTGACGCGCGCCTCGATCAGGCCGGGGTCCTGCGCCATCGCCATGCGGAATGACTCGACCGCGCGCTCGAGGTCGCCAGCCTCCTTGCGGATCACCCCGAGGCGCAGGTGGTTCATCCCCCGGTCGGGCGCGATCGCCAGCGCCTGCTCCATCGTCGCCGCGGCCTTGGCCAGCTCGCCCATCTGGTAGTGGGTCATCGCCAGCGCGACCAGCACCTCCTCGGACTCCTGCCGCGCGCGCGCCAGCTCGATCGCCTTGAGCGCCTCGTCGTAGCGCTTGAGCGCGACGTAGACCAGCCCGAGATTCAGGTTGGCCGCCGCCGAGCCGGGGTACTCCTCGAGCGCACTGAGGAACTGCTCGATCGCGGCGTCGTACTGCCGCTGCGCGGCGAGCGCCTGGCCAGCCTCGATGTACTTGGCCTCCGACGCGCAACCGAGCGCGGCGACGACCAGGAGCGCGCCCCACGCCCCACGCCGAGCCCGACGACGTCGAGCCGCGCTTCTCTCCCTCGCATCACGCATCGACGACTCCCGCCATCCACCTTAGCGCATCACCGGAGCGCGGGCCAACCTGTTGCGCGGACCTTGCGTCGCCCCAGGCGGTTGTCTATGCCAGCCCGGGAGACAGTCATGGTCGACCAACGTCAGCGCGTTCTGATCCTCGATTTCGGCTCGCAGTATACCCAGCTCATCGCCCGGCGCGTGCGCCAGGCGCGCGTCTACTGCGAGATCCACCCGCCGACCTGGAGCCGCGCCCAGGTCGAGGCCTTCGCGCCGGCGGCGATCATCCTCAGCGGCGGCCCCGCCTCGGTCTACGACCCCGGCGCGCCGCAGCTCGACCCGGCGATCCTCGCCCTGGAGCTGCCGATCCTCGGCATCTGTTACGGGCTGCAGCTCATCGCCAAGCTGCTCGGCGGCGAGGTCCGCGCCGCGTTGGAGCGCGAGTACGGCCGGGCCGCGGTCCAGGCGACCGCGGCGAGCGGCCCCGGGCGGCGCCTGTTCGGCAGCTTCGCCGCCGGCGAGCCGTTCGACGTCTGGATGAGCCACGGCGATCAGGTCGTCGCGCTGCCGCCCGCCTTCGAGGCGCTGGCGGCGACCGACAGCACCCCGTTCGCCGCGGTCGGTCACCGCCAGCGGCCGCTCGTCGGCCTGCAGTTCCACCCGGAGGTCTCTCACACCCCGCGAGGCACGGCGATCCTCGAGGCCTTCCTGTTCGACATCGCCGGGCTGCAGCCCCGGTGGACGATGGGGTCGTTCCTCGAGCAGCAGATCCAGGCCGTGCGCGAGCAGGTCGGCGAGGAGGGGAGGGTGCTCTGTGCCCTCTCCGGCGGCGTCGACTCCTCGGTGGTCGCCGCGCTGGCGGCGCGGGAGCTGGGCCCGCGCGCGCTCGCGGTCACCGGCGCCTCGGCGAGCCTGGCCGCAGACGAGTTGCCCACCATCACCGACTTCTGCGCCCGC
>JBFYZW010000311.1:0-4930 GCA_041309305.1 Deltaproteobacteria bacterium
TGACGGCGCAGCAGGCGGCCCAGCCGGCGCTCGGCACGTGCCGCCGCGCCGCCGCGCTCGAGCCGGCGGAGGTCGGGGGCCTTGCGTTTGTGGTTGATCAGCTTCGAGCCGAAGAAGCCGAGCGCCTCCTCGAGGCAACGGTGGTAGAAGGCGTCGAGCAGGAGGCGAGGCTCCACCGCCCCGGCGACGACGTGGCGCAGGAAGTGGGTCGCCTCCTCGGCGGCGTGGTTGACCGAGAGGTTGCCGAGGTAGACCATCTTGGCTCTGGGGATGTAGAGGCTCTCGCTGCGCAGGATCTGGGCGCGGATGCGTCGCATGTCGGTGGCCGAGAAGTCGCCGCGGCGGCGCAGGCGGTTGAGGAACGACAGGTCGGCGACGGTGGTCAGCTCGACCTCGTCGAGCGCCGTACCGAGCGGCAGGTCGAAGAAGCGGGCGATCAGCCGGGCGTACTCCTTGAAGTTCTCCTCCGGGGCCTCGAGGGTCGGGATCGCGTCGTCGACGTCGAGCCAGTTCAAGAACGACTGCTGGCAGACGATCGGCGGGGTGTTGAGCATGCAGTACTGGCCCGGGCCGACGCGCACCAGCTCGGTGTCCTGCTCGCGCCCGCGGGCCTCGAGCTGCCAGTAGATCGCCGGGCTGTTCTGGTAGAGGGTCAGCGCGCGCAGCGGTTGTGCGTCGTCGACCGCGCGGCGGACCTCGAGCGGCAGGTGGCGCGGTGCCAGGTGCAGCTCACCGATCAGGACGCAGACGCGCGCGCTCGGCTCGACGGCGAGCGCTGCGGCGATGCGTGCCGCCGCGTAGCGGTCACGGGCGAGGAGCGAGGCGCCGGCCGGCCCGCGGCCCGGTGAGTCGATCGCGATGGCGCGCCAGCCGCGGCGTCGGGTCAACGCCAGGATCTCGCGGAAGTTCGGCCAGCCGCCGAAGGCCCAGTCGCTGTGGTGGCGGACCTTGTTCAAGAACGCCGTCTCGCTCAGGCGCCCGGCCACGAAGGCGTCGAGGGCGCGCTGAAAGCGGCCCTGGACCAGCTCGAGGGCGACGATGACCGGCCGATCCTCGGGGAGGCGGCGCAAGAGGCGCAAGAAGGCGCGCTGCGCCTGGGGCAGCGTGTGGTAGTCGCCGACGTAGACGACGTCGGCGGCCGCCAGCTCGCGGTCCAGCTCGGCGAGGGGGGCGCGGCGCTGGTAGCGGCGAACGCCGCGCGCGTAGTCGCGCTCGTAGCGCTGGAAGGTCTGGTTGTAGCCGAATACCGCCTGGTTGATCCGCGTCTGATTCTGACGAAAGATGGCCCGATGCAGGGTGAGGATCTCGGCGCGAACGGCGCCCCCGGCGCCGCGGAGGTTGCCGCGCGCCTGGGGCTGGACACGGGTAGGGCGGCGGTGCATCTCTTTGAGGTTGCCCAAGCTTGACCGATCGTGCCAGTTTTTGGCTGGATCGTTTGGACCGAAGCGGGGGGAGAGGAGCTAGGGTCGCCGTGGGTTGCAGATGGGTATCAGGTCTCGCCGTCGTCGTCGTTGCGCTAGCGGGTGCCACCGAGCTCTGGGCCGCGCCGCTCGACGTCACCGCCACCGAGTACACGCTCTACGTCGAATGGACCGCCGCGCGTGAGGACGCGAAGCTCGGCAAGCTCAACCAGGAGGCCAAGGTCAAGCGCGTCGCCGCGGCGCTCGGCGTCAGCGCCAAGGAGCTGCAGCGGGTGATCGCCAAGGTCGAGCCGGAGATGGCGAGCATCAAGCCGGAGGCCGAGAAGGCGATGCGCGCCCGCCTGGACGAGACGCCGCTGAAGGGGCGGATCCTCTCGGTCGAGCTGAACACCGAGACCGAGCACGCGGTGGCGCTGGTCAAGTGGCGCTGTGGCGATCCGCGCGACTGGGACAAGGAGGCGGCCTACCTCGCCTGGGCGGTGAACGCCGCCACGCCGGTGACCAAGATCCTCGGTCTGTGGTGCGTCAACGAGTTGGACGCCAAGCTGTTCTCGGCCAAGATCGGCAGGCCCGGGATCGAGCGGATTACCAAAGAGGCGGTCGAGCGCTTCGCGACCAGCCGCTACATCAAGCTGTTTGAAGAGGTGAAGCGCGGCCCGCACACCTGAAATCGGTTCTTTGCAGTCCGGTCGCCTGAGCCCTATACTGCGCCCACGTCCCGGCCGGATGCCGGGGGTGGTGGCATGTCCGCGGCATGAGACCCACGTTCCGCACTGACCTGGTCTGCTCGCGCGAAGAGCAGCAGGGCGTGGTCTTCTACCGGATCGACGATCCGAAGTCGCAGACCAGCTTCCGCCTGTACGAGATCGAGTACCTGATCGCCAAGAAGCTGGACGGGAACCGCGAGCTCTCGGCGGTCACCACCGCGGTGAAGAAGGAGTTCAACTTCGACATCAACGAGCCCGACCTCCAGCGCTTCGTCAATCAGCTGGAGTCGATGGGCTTCTTGGTGGTGTCTCGCGACACCACCGATCGGGCCGCCGTGGCGGCAGAGCCGGAGACGGCGGTGATGGACCGGCCGGTGCGACCGGAGCCGGCGGCCGCGGAGCCGGCGGCGCCGTTGCCGCCGCTCGAGCTCGCGCCGACCGACTTCGACGCCGCCGAGTTCAACCGCCTGCTCCGCTCGGCGTTCTTGCACGTCAAGCAGGGCTACGTCGTTCACGCGCGCGACTACTTCCTCGCCGCGAAGGAGCTCAGCCCCAGCGACGAGCGGTTGACCAAGCTGGTGCACCACCTGGAGATCATCGGTGACGCCAGCGGGCCGGCCGAGGTCGAGTATCTGTGGAACCAGGCGACCCAGCTGTTCCCCGACATCGCCGCCGAGGTCGGCCCTGGGGTCGAGTCGCGCTCCGGCGGACCGGTCGAGGCGGTGACCTCGCCGGCGGTCGAGGCGCCCGGGTGGGACGAGGACATCAAGGCCCGGGTCGCCTGGCTGGTGGTGCTCCTGGTCGTACTCATCGGCGGGGTCGGGGGCCTCGTCTGGGTGGTGAAGACCTACCGGATCTTCGAGGCTGCGCCGCGGGTCAAGGTCTCGACGCTGCGCGCCGATCGCATTCCGATCCTGTTCGAGGCGCCGGCCGAGGCGGTCCAGGCGGTGCAGGAGCAGTGGCTGAGCGTCGGCGCCGACGGGCCGGTCGAGTCGGTGGTTGCACCGGGCCAGCGCGTCGCGATCGGCGACGTGGTCCTTTCGCTCCAGCTCCCGCCGCCGGTCGTGCAACAGCTGAAGAAGTCGAAGGCGGCGCTGGTCAAGGCCGATCAGGCGCTGGCCAAGGCGAGCGAGAAGGTCGAGAAGCTGGTCGCCGAGCGCGAGGCGGTCGAGACCGAGCGGAGCACCGCCGAGGAGCGGCTCAAGGAGCTGCGGCCGAAGTCGGTGCTCAACCAGGGCGGCGTCTCGAAGCGCGATCTCGAGAAGTGGAAGAGCGTGCTGGTCGAGGCGAACAAGAAGCTCGGGCGGATCAAACAAAAGGAGCGCGGGCCGCGCAAGCAGCTGGCCAAGCTGGAGAAGCGGCGTGAGGCGACGGCGAAGAAGCTCGAGCAGGTCCAGGCGCGCGCCGCGGCGAAGCTGGTGCGGGCCCCGTTCGCCGGGTTGGTGGCCGAGGCCAAGGCGACGGTCGGCCAGACGGTCAAGGCCGGCGAGCGTCTGGTGTTGTTGCGCGACAGCGATGCGGTGCGGCTGCGCTTCACCCTGCCGGTCTCTTTGCCGGTGCAGGTCGGCGGCGAGGCGCACGTCGCGGTGCGGGGCGGCAAGCCCGGGCGCGCGAAGGTGTCGTCGCTGACCGCCAAGGAGCCTGGGGCGGTGCTCGAGGTGCGCCTCGACGATCCGACTGGCACCTACCTGGAGATGCCGCCGGCCGACTTCCAGCTGGTGCGCGAGTTCGCCGAGCCGGCCTATCGCGTGCCGGTCGGCGCGGTCTTCGGCAACGAGCGCGGCACCTTTGTGATCGTCGCGATGCAGAAGCGCGCCCAGGAGAACGCCGTCGAGGTCCTACACCGCGACGCGGCCCACGCGGTGATCCGCGGCGTGGCCGGCTCGCTGCGCGACGGCGAGCAGGTGGTGACCGTGCGCCTCGAGGGCGGCACGGTCAGCGAGATCGGCGCCGGCGCGGCGCTGGAGATCGTCGAGTAGTCGCTTCGGTCAGTGGCCGCCGATCGTGCCCAGGTCGACCGGTTCGACGGTGGTCGGCCGATCGGGGTGGACCACCTCAGCCGGCGGCGGTGCGGCCGCGCCACGCGGCACCGGCAGATCGAGGCCGGTCATGATCCGCTCGATCTGATCGGCCAGTGGGTGGAACAGCTCGGTCCGGCCGAGCGCGGTGACCGCGACGCCACGGCCGTCGAGGACGAAGAGGGTCGAGACCTGGGTGATGGCGATCGGCGCGTTGCCGGCGGCGGCGGTCATCGTGTACTCGTGCTGGACGCGGAAGGCGCGCCGCGGCCCGACGCTGGCCGGCCGCTGTTCGACGTTGGTGATCCGCACCTGAGCGTCGTTCTCGTACTGCGCCATCTCTCTGAGGTTCTGGGTCAAGAAGTCCTCGAGCAGCGTCGGCTGGGCCTTGGGCGGCTCGAGCAGCACGTCGATGCGCGGCGCCAGAGGCACCGGGTTCTCGCGCACCAGGCGGAAGATCACGCCGCCGCGGGCGAGGTCCGGCGTGGCGAGCTCGGGATCGGTGATCCAGCCGGACAGCTTCGGTAGCGCGAGCCCGAGCGTCGGGACCGTGAACATCGGCTGCGCCGCGCGCCGGTCCTTCGTACAGCCGGCGAGCAGGTAGGCGGCGAGGACGATCATTGCGGAGGCGCGCATCACCACCTCATCCTATCACGGTCTAAACGGCGGGCGCGATTCGCGCGCCAGGGAGCGGTGGGCGGTCGGGAGTCATCCTCCCGGGGCGAGCGCGGCGGCGCCGCTCACTTCTTGCGCGCGGGCCGGCTGCGTCCGCCCGTCGCGCTGC
>JBFYZW010000312.1:0-2598 GCA_041309305.1 Deltaproteobacteria bacterium
CGTTTAGCCGTCGAGGCTGGCCGCGCCGAGACCCGAAACCATCCAGATTGACGCACGAAGTTGGCGCCTGAGCCATCGCCTACACGACGCCCGCCGATGGAGCAAGACCGCAACCCGCCGAGCCGACCGCCGATAACTCGGCTAGCCCAGGGAGTGGTATGCCGATTCCAGCCGTCAGCATGGTTCGCACGGCACCGGTGCCACCGGTGGTCGCGGACCTGCGCGGGCCAAGCGGCCGGTTGCGCCACCGGAGCGACGAGGTCGGCAGGCTCGGCCCGACGCGGCTCGACTCGGCGAGCGCCGATCACGTGTTGTTCAAGCGCATGCTGCGCGGCGAGCTCGGGATCGAGGCGGGGTTGTCGCGCATCGCCGCCAACCAGGGCTGGCCGATCGAGACCGAGCAGGGGTTCATCGTCGCCTGCGCCGCCGGCGACCGAGAAGTGCGGCTCGCCGGCAGCTTCAACGACTGGCGGCCGCAGAAGATGAACCGGACGGCCGGCCTGTGTTGGGCGGTGGTGCCGAAGCAGGCCGAGCCGCTGCGTTACAAGCTGGTCGACGAACGAGGCTATCGCGCCGACCCTTGGGCGCGCCGGTACGGGGTCGACGAGCACGGCGAGTACTCGTTGACCCACGCGCGCGGCGCCCACCTCGAGCGGTGGTTCGCGGTCACCGACGGCACGGTGCGGCCGCGCCTGGTTCGCGTCTTCGTGCCCGCCGAAACGCCCACCCATCACCTCTATGTCCACGACGGGCAGAGCCTGTTCCACGGCGGTTGGGAGCTCGACCGCCAGGTCGGTCCGCACACGCTGGTGATCGGCGTCGAGACGACGGCCGGTCGGTTCGAGGATCTGACCCCGATGACCGACGCGATCGACGGCCAGGTCCACGGCGGGGGCGGCGCCGCCTACGCCGACTTCGTCGAGAAGTACCTGCACCCACGCATCGAGGCCCGCTACGGCCGGCCGACCACCGTCGGCGTGATGGGGGCCTCGCTCGGCGGGGTGATGGCGATGTATCAGGCCCTCCGCTTCCCCGACGCCTACGACTTCGCGTTCTCGCTCTCCGGGACGATGGGGTGGGGAACGCTCGAGCGACAGGGCGAGTCCATGATCGACTGGTATCGGCGGAGCAACCCGGGGCGGACCAAGCTCTACGTCGACTCGGGCGGCAACCCGGGCGCCGGCGATAACTACGAGCACAACCGTCAGTTCCTGGCGACGCTGCGGCAGCGCGGCTGGCGGGACGGCGAGAACCTGCGCTACTGGCACGAACCGGGGGCACCGCATCACCACTCGGCCTGGCGGGACCGCCTGCACCGGCCGCTCGCCTGGTTCGAGGGGCGCTGAATCGGGCCGGCGGCCGCGGCGTCGCACCTCTCGTGGCCCAGCGCTGCACCAGCGGACCCGCTTGGGATAGACTCGCGATCGTGGTGAGCCTCCTCCTCCTGCTGCTCGGCGCGGCGGCCAACCCGCCGGCGCCGGCGCGCCGGGCGTTGCCGAGCCGGCAGGCGCCGTCCGTGGTCCTGCCCGCGCGACCGGCGCCGCCGAGGATCCCGGCGCGTCCGCCGCGGGTCCCCGAGGGGATGAGCCCCTGCCTCGAGCCGCTGCGACCGACCGTGGCGCCGAGCCGGGCGGTCGGTGAGACGATGCGCTATCTGATCGACGTCGACGGGCTCAGCGTCGGGACCATCGACTTCAAGATCGAGCGGCGTGGAGCGCACGACGGCCAACAGGTCGTCGAGTACCGTAGCCTGTTCCAGCTCGACGCGCTGGTGGCGGCCTTCGTGCCGGTGCGCGGCCAGGCGGCGGCGTTGGTCCCGGAGGGCGGCTTCTGGCCGGTCAAGGCGATGAACCGCTACGACCTGCGCGCCGATCACTTCGAGGAGGAGGTGGTCAGCGACGCGCAGGGCAAGCTGCTGCGCTCCGAGCGGCTCAAGAACGGGGAGAAGAAGACCGCCGAGCGCCGGTTCCTGCATCCGGTGCTCGACTTCATCAGCGCCTTCTACGCGGTCCGCGCGCTGCCGGCCGAGGCGAGCGGCTGCGTGGTCATCTACGGCAACCAGCGCGCCTACACGGTCTGGATGAGCGCGGACGGCGAGGAGCGGGTGCAGACGCCGGCCGGGATGCGGCCGGCGCGACGCTACCGGGTCGTCTACGCCTCGGAGCGGTCGCGGGCGCCGATCGCCGGGCGAATATGGTTGAGCGCCGACGCGGCTCGGGTCCCCTACCGCGCCGAGCTCGACGGCCGGCAGAAGCTGGTCGGTCGGATTCACGTCTACGAGACCGGTCGGCCCTGACGGTTTCGCTTGGCGCGGTCGCCAGCCTCGTGCGATGTCCCGTGGCTACCAAGGAGAACCCGATGGCCAGCGACATCCTCGATACCGTCCTGATCTTCTCGTTGCCCGCCTCCGGTAAATCGGAGACGCGGACTTACATGTCGAGCCTGACGCCGGAGCAGTGCGTGCGCGAGATGGCGATGGTACATAGGCGACACAAACGCCCTCCCCCGATGACGAACCCCGCCCGACCTCGCCGCTCATCGCTCGCCCCCTCCAGCGCGACGACCATCAACGCACGACCGGAACCCCTTTGCAACACC
>JBFYZW010000313.1:0-10615 GCA_041309305.1 Deltaproteobacteria bacterium
TCAGCGATGTCGCGGTGGTCGAGGCCGCCGGCGCCGGGGCGACGGGTTTGGTCGACTGGGCGCCGCAGGCGCTCGAGGCCGGGGCGCGGCTCTTCGCGCTGCGCGTGGCGCAGCCGGTCGCGGCGCTGCGGGTGCGCACGGTGAGCCTGAGCGACTTCGGCGGCGATCTGCAGCTCGCGCTCGAGCACCCGTCGGGGCTGACCATCGCGCTCGCCGACTACCCGGGCGACGAGGAGACGGTCGCGGTGTTCGACACGCCGCCGACGCAGAGCGCGTTGGTCCGCGACGTCGGCCTGCCGGCCGGCACCTACCTGGTGCGCGTGCGTCACCTCGCCGGCGAGCCGCGCTTCCGGCTCATCGCCGAGCTGTTCTCCAACCTCGCCGACGGCGACGCGGTGCTGCCGTGAGCCGCGCCGCGCTGCCTTTGCTCCTCGTCGCCAGCTGTCAGCCGATCGGCGAGATCGGCGCCGCGCCGGCGCTCGAGGTCACGACCACCTTCGGCGTGGTCAGCGACGGGGTCTGGTGGCTCGACACCGACGGCAACGGCCAGTGGGACGGCTGCGCGCAGGATCGTTGCGTCGAGTTCGGCGGCGCGCACGCGATCCCGCTGCTCGGCGACTGGGACGGCGACGGGGCGGACGCGCCGGCGGCCTTCGACCGGGCCAGCGCCACCTTCACGCTGCGCGACGCCGAGGGCGAGCGCGCGTTCGTCTTCGGCGCGCGCGGCGACATCCCGCTGTGTGGTGACTGGGACGGGGACGGTACGAGCGGCGTCGGCGTCTACACCCCGGCGACCGGCCGCTTCGCGCTGCGCAACACCGCGAGCGCCGGGCCGGCCGACCTGACCTTCACCTTCGGCCTGCCCGGCGATCTGCCGCTCGCCGGCGACTGGGACGGCGACGGCGTCGACACGGTCGCCGTCTTCCGCCAGACCGAGGCCCTCTTCCTCCTCCAGGGCCGCCCGGCCGATCCGGCGATCGGCGAGGTGCTGGCGCTCGGCGCGGCCGGCGATCTGCCGCTCGCCGGCGACTGGGACGGCGACGGCGTCGACACGGTCGCGGTCTACGATCCCTTCGCCGGCTCGCTGGCCGTGCTGGTCGGCGCCGCGCCGCGGCCGGCCGCCAGCTTCGCGGTGCCGTTCGGCAAGCCGGTGGTCGGGCGGTTCGCGCGCTAGACGGCTGTGCGCGATTCGCGCACACCCCGTTTGCGGCGGGTTGAACTGGGGCCTCGGCCCGGCGTACGCTTCGGGTCGGGGCGCCGAGCCGGGAGGTCGTCGATGTCGAGGTGCGCGCGACTGTTGCTGCTGCTGGCGCTGGCGCCGGGCGCCGCGGCCTGCACCGAGAAGGTGGCGAAGCTGCACGGATCGATCGGCGAGCTCTACCCGCTCGACTTCAATGAGGTGCGGCTGCGCAAGCAGGAGACCGACCTGGTGATCGACTACCTGCGCGAGGTGGATCGCACGGTGGAGAAGCCCTGCCGGCTGGTCGTCGAGACCGCCGAGCTGAACCTCAGCCCCCCGGTCGAGGTGACCGGCGCGAACTTCGCCGCGTCGGTGCACCTCGGCCGCGTGATGGTCAACGGCGAGACCTTCCCGGCCATCGATCAGGGCGAGCTCGAGCTGCGCGCCTTCGACTTCCGCGGCGGCGGAAAGGTCGACGGCGAGTTCTTCGTCATGTTCGCCGGCGGCCGCGATCTCTACGGCACGTTCTCCGGAGAGGTGCAGGAGGTCGTCGGCGAGTGAACGTTACGCCTCGGGCGCGAACCAGGCGGCGCAGGCCGCCGAGAGCGTGGTCGCGGCGTAGAGCTCGTCGGTGGCCGCGTGGTAGGCGACGCGCACGTCGCGCTGCGCGCCGATGAGCGCCGCCTCGCGCGCGCGCATGACGAAGGGGACGCCGTCGACCAGCGCCTGCGTGTCGTCTTCGCCCGGCTCGTCCAGAGCCAGCCCCAGCGTGGGCCCGCCTCAGCCGAAGCCCTGGATCACCAGGCGGATGACCTTGCCGGGCGCGCCGTCGAGCAGGCGCCGCAGGCGCGCCGCGGCCTCGTCGGTGACCTGGATCATGCCTCTCTCTTCGCAAGCGCACCGGCCGGCGTCAAGCAGCGCGATGCCGGGAACGCGCGCGCCGAGGCGCGTCACTTTCTGCCGCTCGGGGTGATTGCCGGTTTTCGCCCGGTCGGTTAGAGGGGAGCGGTCGGCTCGTTCCGAGCCCAACCGTTGGGGGATCCATGGCCGAGCGAAGGGGTGTGTGGACGTGGTGCGTGATCTGCCTCGCCGTCGCCGGCTGCGCCGACGAGAAGGGGCGCGAGCAACAGCCGCCGCCGCCGCCGGCGCAGGGCGCCCTGACGATGCACGGCTGCACGCAGTGGGACCGGGGCAAGCTCTGGTGCTCGGCGAGCGTGCAGGACGCCGCAGGCGCCTGGGCGACCGGACTGCCGCAGGCGAGCTTCACCGTCCGCGAGGCGTTGGCTGGCGGCGCGCCGCTCGCCGCGAGCTTCGCCGAGCCGGAGCACCAGTTCGACGGGCCCGGCTTCTGGGAGCGATCGGTCACCGGCGAGCTCATCGATCTGGTCTTCGTCGTCGATCACTCGGGGACGATGGAGGAGCAGATGCCGGCGATCCGGACCGAGCTGCAGCGCGTCGTCGACGCGTTGGTGGCCCGGCGCGCCGACTTCCGCATGGGGGTCATCACCACCGACAATCTCCTGCCCGACTACCACGTCGTGCCGATGCACGGGCCGATGGCGGTCCCCGAGCTGCGCGCCGGCATCGACGCGATTACCGTCGAGACCGGCGAGTGGTGGGTGCCGTCCGCCCTCTACGACGGTGTGCTGCTCGCGGTCGACAACCCGGCCGACGGCCTCGCGACCCGGCCGGCGGCGCGCAAGGTAATGGTCGTGCTGTCCGACTCGATCTCGCAGAGCATCTACGGCGCGATCTGGTACGCCGGCTGGACCTCGACCGCGAGCCTGGCCGCGGTCCACCGGCTGCAGGAGTTGTACGACCTCGAGCTCTACTTCGCCACCCCGGCCCACGCCGGCGTCGAGGGGACCGACCCGAGCAACGAGCAGTACGCCGACGGCGACTTCAACCCCTACGCGATCGAGCGGGGCAAGCTCGGCACCGCGGCCGCCGAGCTCGCCTGGCCGTTCGTCGCCAGCGAGCTCTCGAGCCGCCTCGGCCCGCCGCCCGTCGGGGTGGTCGACGCCCGTTACTACTTCGCTTGGAGGAGCGGCCACGCGCTCGAGGCGGCCGGCGCCGGGGAGGCGCTGCGCGTCGAGCTCGACGCGCGGCTGCCGTCGGGAGAGCTGCTCACCGGCGCGGTCGAGCTGCCGGCATTGCTGCCGCAGAGCGAGCTGACGCTCGCGCTCACCGACGCCGGCCTCGCGCCGCTCGATGACGCGACGGTCGTCTTGACCCGCGAGATGGGCGACCGGGCCGCGCCGCTCTACTGGGACGTCGCGGTGAGCGACGGCCAGGCCGTGATCCCGGCGGCGCTGGCCGGCGCCTACCGGCTGGAGGTGCTGCAGACCAGCCTCCCGGGCTACGACGGCGTCCACGACCGGGTCTACCACCGCGCCGAGCTCACCGTCGCGGCCCCGACCAGCAGCTACGCGGCGTTGGTGCCGCTGGCCGACGCCGGGCTCGAGCTCAGCAAGGCGCACGGGATGCTCGACGACATCGGCCGCTGGGGCCTGTCGCACCGGCCGTACGTCGACTTCGTCGCCGAGGCGCGCGCCTGGCTCGACGCGCTGGCGCTCGACGGGCTGGACCGGACCGAGATGGAGCGGCTGCGCCGCTTCAACGCCGGCCTGGCCGGCTACGCCAACACGCTCGGCTACGCCGACGTCGAGGTGCGCAGTGCGACCGAGGACTTCGTCGACGCGGTGATGATCCTGCTCGAGCTGATCCAGCGGATCACCGAGGAGGACGGCGAAACATCGGAAACCTTGACGAGCGCAATCACTCTGGCGTTGCTGGACATCTACCTCGCGACGGACCAGACGACGGCGGTTGATCAAGAGGCCTTGGAGGGGGGCGCCGAGGAGGCGGTCAACGAGCTGATCGACGAGCTCAAGCCGCTGTGCGTCGACGCGATCGAGAGCGCGCTCGAGGAGTGGGTCGACAACCCGGGGCTGGTGACGCTGCTGTTCGACCTCGCCGCGACGCTGATCAACGGCGACCTCGACAACGAGACGCTCTATGGCCTCTTGCAGCGGCTGGTCACTTTGACCCTGCACGAGGCGTTCGACCAGGTCGCCGAGGACTACATCGGCCTGGCGATCGCCCAGGAGATCAACGACGCGATCGCCGACGCCGGCGTCGAGGTGCCCGACTCGGCCAAAAACCTCGTCACCTACGTGGTCAACACCGCGCTGACCAACTTCGACAACCTCCTGGATGACACCGACCCGACCACCAGCTTCAACCTCGACATTGACGCGGCCTTGACCTCGGCGAAGAACGCCGCGCTGACCAAGGAGAACTTCCACTACGCGGTCGACGAGCTGTTCGGCCTGATCATCGAGCGGATGGACGCGGGGCCGGCGCGCGACTTCGCGATGCCGCTCTTGCACCTCGTGGTCAAGGTCGCGGTCGACCGCTACGACTTCGGCGACGGCGCCGGCTCGGTGGTCAACACCGGGATGATCATCGAGGTGGTCTGCCGCCTCTTCCTCAGCCACCTGATCGTCGATCCGTTCTTCAACGACGGGATGAACGACGGGATGAACGCGCTGCTCGACGAGGCGCAAGTCTTCGAGCCCAGCGGCACGCCCATCGACCGGGCTGACGCGCTACGCCTGGCGCTGTGGGACCACCGTGCCCAGGTGATGCAGCCGGTCAACGACGCCGCCTGGGCGGCGATCTCGATCCAGGAGACGCTCGAGGACGCCGAGACCTGGTTCGAGGGGATGGGCACCGCGGTCAACGTGCTCGGCGGCGTGTCGATCGGAATGTGTGTCTATTACCCGAACTTCTGCGACCTGGCGACCGACGATCTGCCGACCTTGGCCAACGTGCTGCGCGGCATGCGCGTGTTGATGAACATCATCGAGTTCGCGGTCAAGATCGACAACCTGGAAGATCAGAAGGACGACATCCGCGCGACCAACGACTACGTCGTGGCGACGCCGTGACGGGAGGAACTTCGATGCACAACAGCCTCACTTTGTCGCTGGTGGTGGTCAGTGCAGTGTTCGGTGTCGAGGCCGCGGCCGAGCCGGCGCACCTGGTGCGCCCGGCGGACGAGCCGTTCCGGGTCGAGGCGATCCGGGCGCTCGGCGTCAAAACCGGCCGGCGGGTGATGTACAACGACGTGCTGGTGGTCGAGGCCACCGGCACGGTGACGCTCTCGCCGACGCAGGGCGGCGTCGGGCCGGCCGGCACCGGCGAGGTGTGCGGACCGGACTGCCTCAATCCTGAGGGTCACCGCGGCGCGTTGACCGGCGTGGTGATCGAGCCGTCGGCCGACGGGATGGCCTGCGTCTTCGAGATCGGCGCCGCGTTCGACGGCCAGCTCCGCTGCCAGGGCAAGCTGGTGCTGGTGGTCAACGATGACGACTACCTCGACAACCGCGGCGCCTTCGCGGCGAAGGTCGGCCACCGTCAGCCAACAGCGCCGACCTGTTGGCAACAGTGTTCGGCGATGCCGCGGGCGATCTACGAGGCCTGCCTGACCGGGACATCGAGCGGCACAGGATGCGGGACGCAGCTGACGCGCTACACCTGCATGGCCGAGTTCTTCGACGCGATGGAGAACTGCGCCAACGGCTGCGGCCTCGATCCGCAGCATCACGCCTGCTCGGAAGGCTGCGCTACGGCGACGGCGATTTGCATCGATCTGATGATCGATTACGTCGACTGCGAGGACTACGTCCAGGCCGATTGCATCGACGGCACGCAGGAATGCCTGGCCGGTTGCCTGCCGAACCCACCCTGAGCAGCGGGTCAGGGGGCGGCGGCGGCGGCCGGGGTGCGCGGCAGGGTGACGAAGTCGGCGTCGGCGAGCTCGAGCCGCGCATTCGCCGGTGAGAGGACGTCCTCGTCGAGCAGGTAGCGCGGGGTGCGCGTCGCGCGGCGGAAGATCGGCGCGCCGGCGCCGTCCTCGGGCAAAAAGGCGGCCCACAGCTCGATGGCGTTGTCGCCGCGCGGCCGCTCGGGGCCTTCGAGCGTCTCGAGGACCGCGAGGTTGGCGACCACCACCGTGTAGCAGCTCTGCGCCGCGGCCGAGGTCGCCTGCTCGGCGACCAGGTAGCGGTACGACCAGCTCTGCACCTCGGCGCTGCCGTTGTGCTCCTGCGGCGCCAGGTGGCCGCGCATCTCCTCCTCGTCGGGGATGAGGTCGAGGTCGAAGTCGAAGGCCGGGTCGTCGTGCATCGCCGCGCCGCCCATCGCCAACTCGATCGGGTCGGGGACGAGGTCGCCGTCCGAGTCGGCGGTCAGGGGGTTGGTGCCGACCAGCAGCTCCTCGCAGTCGCGCAGGCCGTCCTGGTCGCTGTCGCGCTCCGGCTCGTCGCAGCCGGCGTTCCAGGCCACCGGGCTCGGCGGTGCGGCGCCGCCCTCGCGCAGCGCGACGCTCGTGTCGCCGAGGGCGACCTTCAGCTCGACGCCGTCGCTGTAGCCGTCGCCGTCGGTGTCGGCCAACGTCGGGTCGAGGTTCAGGTCGAGCTCGTCGGCGTCCAGCACGCCGTCGCCGTCGCTGTCGGCGTACGGGCGGGGCGAGCCGAGCAGCGTGTTGCGGTTGCTGGCCACGACGCCGGCGAGGACGAAGCGGCGCAGCACCGGCTGGAGGTCGACCGGGAAGTCGACCGCCTCGCCGCTCTCGATGTCGGTGAACTCGCCCTGGCCGGCGGCGGCCATCTGGCGCAACAGGTCGATCGCCAGCTGCTGCTCGGCGGTCGGCACCGAGCCGGCGCCGCCGCCGAGGAACGCGGTGTTGAAGCGGAACTCGGCGACGCGGTCGCCCATCCAGTTGGTCAGGTAGCTGACGCCGGGGACGATCGCGTCCGGATCGACGACGCCCACGGTCGGGTAGCCGTCGGAGAGCCAGAAGACCAGGTAGTGGGTGGCGAGCGCCTCGGCGGCGCTGACGCTGCGCACGTCGGTCATGATGAAGTCGATCGTGTTCCAGAGTGTGTCGCTGTAGTTGGTGCCGCCCTGGGCCTGGGCGATGTTGGCGGTCGCGCCGTCGAGCACGTCGCGGTCGGCCTGGGTCGAGGTGCCGATGAAGCCGAAGGTCTGGCGCTTGGGCACGTCCGAGAAGGTGATGATGCCGAAGAAGACGTTGCGGTAGTCGAGGTACTGGTTGATGACGTTGCGCACCGCCTGCTCGCGTCGCGGCTTGCCGCCCGCCGGCGTCGGGTCGGTCCAGCTGTTCGAGTAGGAGGTGTCGATGACGAAGAGGATCTTGTAGGGCGCGAGTTCCTCGACCGGCGCCGGGGCGCAGACCGAGGCCTCGAGCTGCAGCCGCGGGACGGCCAGCTCGGGCGGCGCGGCGAGCATCAGGTCGGCGTTGGTACATCCGGCGAGCAACGAGGCGAGCAACAGGAGGCGGTTCATCGTCAGCTCCTCGTCGTGGTGGGGGTGTCAGCCGCAGGTGTCGGGCGGGCAGGCGCCCTCGACCCAGCCGCTGCAGGTGGTGTTGCACTGGTCGATGCGCACCTGGCCGCAGTTGCCGCACGGGACCGAGCGGGTCTGGCCGAGGCTGCAGCTCGACTGACAGGCGGTCTGGTAGTCGCTGGTCGTCGAGGAGCCGCCGCAGCTGTCGCAGCTGGTCACCATCGTGTAGGTGTGGCAGCCGTCCGGGCAGCCGTAGGTCTGGGTCGAAGGCGTGCAGTGGTTCGGGTTGACGCACTGGCCGGGGTTGCCCCACTGGCAGTCGGTGGTGCAGCTCACCGGCGCCCAGCCACCGCAGCCGGCGCCGTCGGTGCAGCTGACGCTCGACTGCATCCCCGGGGCGCAGGGCGGGCAGCTGCCCGAGGTGGTGGTGCTGCAGAAGGTGCCGCAGCCGTCGGCGCGGCAGGTGCACGTCGTGGTCAAGGTCAGCTTGTTGGTCTCGCCGCAGTAGTTGCAGTCGCGCACCTCGGTGGTCACGGTCTGGGTGCCGGGCACGCAGGCCTGGGGCAGCGCGACGCACGAGCCGGGCGCCGGCGCGCCCCACTGGCAGTCGGCGGCGCAGGTGACCGCCTGGCTGCCGCACATCCCCTCCGGGGTGTGGCAGCTCTGGCTGGTCGTCGCCCCCGGCGTGCAGGCGACCGCGCAGCTGCTGGCCACGGTGGTCGACTGCTCCTGGCCGACGGTGATCGTCTCGGCGCCGTCGCAGATGCTGCGCGTCGTCGCGACGCACTCGGAGCGGACCGTGTACTCGCCGCAGTCGTAGCCGGGCATGCAGGCGTAGGTGGCGAAGACCGGCGGGCCGGGGATGCAGCCCTGGCAGCTGTCCTGGGTCACCCACTCGCACTGCGCGTTGCAGGTCACCCTGGCGTAGAGGCCCTCGGCGCAGGCGTCGCCGAAGCAGGGGGTCAGCTCGGTGGTGCCGGGGACGCAGATCCCCTCGTCCTGGCAGGTGCCGGGCGTCCAGAAGCAGCCGTCGCACTCGACCTTCTGGTAGCCGCACATCCCGCACTCCTGGTAGTAGACCTCGTCCCGGTTGCACTCGCTCTGCTGCGCCGTGCACGCCTCGACCTTGACCCACTGGCAGTTGCCGGCGCACTGCCACTTCTCGCCGTAGCAGGAGGTGCCGCAGCTCGGATCGTTGGCCGGGCAGTTGTCGCAGCGGACGTACATCGTGTCGCCCGGCTCGCAGACGCCGGCGTCGATGCACTGGCCGTTCGAGCCGCGCACGCCGCAGAAGCCGCACGAGGTCGAGTCGAGCGACTGCTCGCAGGTGTCGCAGGCGCCGGTGAGCCACCGCCCGGCGTCGTTGCACACGTCGTTGCGCGTCGCGCCGGCGCAGCCGCAGTCGACCTGGCGCGTCTCGCCGGGGGTGCACTCCTCGCAGATGAGCCGGCCGTTCAGGCAGCGGCTGGTCCCGGCCGAGCTGGCGCTGGTCGAGCAGGGCAGCCCGTCGGTGCCCTCGTCGATCTGCCCGTCGCGATCGTTGTCCCACCCGTCGCAGACCTCTTCGCCGGGCGGCGGCGGCTGGAGCGGATCGATCGGCAGGTCGGTCGGGCCGCTGACGCCGTTTCGTCGCTCCTCGGCCGAGCCGATGTCGAGGAAGGCCTCGTCGCCGCCAGCGCAGCCGCTCGCGAGCACGAGCAGCGCGCCGGTGAGCGGGAAGAGCCAGGGGCGTTGATTGCTGATCGCGCTCATCTCGACCTCCTCGGGGTTCGTGGGATCCAAGTGCAACCCTCGGGCCAGCCGAGAGCCGGCGACCGCGGCGCCGCGCCCGGAGGCGCGCTGCTAACTGTTTGGAATGACTATCGATCTTCGGAGGCCGCCCTGGGCTTCGCACCGGGGCGGGAGGCGGGGGTGGTCACCGGGGTGACCAGAGCAGCGCGGGCGGTGGTCACCGCGGCCGCCGCCCGGGGCGCTGTTGGCTCGCGCGGCGGGTCGTGTAGTATGGGCCGGTGAGCCTGCCGGATCGTGGCCTGCGCTTCGGGCGCTACGAGCTCGGCCGTCGGATCGCCTCCGGCGGGATGGGAGAGGTCTTCCAGGCGCGGGTGACCGGGGTCGAGGGCTTCGAGCGACAGATCGCGCTGAAGCGCATCTTCCCGCACCTGGGCGACAACCAGACCTACCGCCGCCTGTTCGTCCGCGAGGCGAAGGTGATGGCGCGCCTGATCCACCCGAACATCGTGCAGGTCTACGACCTCGGCGAGGAGAACGGTCAGCTCTACATCGCGATGGAGTACATCCGCGGGCCGGACCTCGGCCGGGTGCTCGCCCACTTCCTCGAGATCGGCCAGCGGATGACCCCGACCCTCGCCAGCGTGATCATCTACGACGTGCTCGAGGCGCTCGACTTCGCGCACAACCTGACCGACGAGCAGGAGCAGCCGTTCAACCTGGTGCACCGGGACATCTCGCCCCAGAACGTGCTGCTCAGCTCGCCGACTGGCGTCGCCAAGCTGTGCGACTTCGGCGTCGCGCACGCCACCAGCCTCGCCGAGGACAGCATGGCCGGCCGGGTGGTCGGCAAGCTCTGCTACATGTCGCCCGAGCAAGCGCTCGGCGAGCCGGCCGATCGGCGCGCCGACCTCTACGCCGTCGGCGCGATCCTGTTCGAGGCGCTTGCCGGCCGCCGGGTGGTCGACATCCGCAACACCAAGGAGCTGACCGAGTTCGCCCGCGGCCGGACCACGGTGCGGCTCGCCGAGGTGGCGCCCGAGATCCCGCGCCCGCTGGTGGCGATCGTCGATCGGGCGCTGGCCCGCGACCGCGACGTCCGCTACCAGACCGCCGCCGAGTTCCGCGACGACCTCGAGCGTTTCCTGGTCGCCGGTGACCCGCGCGAGGCGCGCAACGAGCTGCGCACGCTGGTGCGCCAGTTCGACGACACGACCGTGGCGTTGACGCCTATGCCACCGCCGGTGCGCGAGCGGCCGACCGAGCGCTGGCAGCAGCTCGAGACCCGCGTCGCCGCCGCCGGCGCCACCGCGGTCGCGCCGGTGCCGCGCG
>JBFYZW010000314.1:0-10475 GCA_041309305.1 Deltaproteobacteria bacterium
GGTTGTTCGGCGACGGTGAGACGATCGCCCGTGAGATCAAGGCCGCGGTCCGGCGCGAGGTCCAGCTGACGATCTCGGCCGGCGTGGCGCCGAACAAGTTCGTGGCCAAGATCGCCTCGGATCTGGGCAAGCCCGACGGGCTGGTCACGGTCGCCGACGCCGAGGTCGCGCGCTTCCTCGCCCCGCTGCCGCTCGAGCGCATGTGGGGCGTTGGGCCGAAGGCGGCGGCGCGCCTGCGGGCGGCGGGGATGGGGACGATCGGAGATCTGGCCCGGGCGAGCCCGGCCCACCTCGAGGCGCTGCTCGGCAGCTGGGGCCCGGTGGTCCACCAGCTCGCGGGTGGGGTCGACGACCGGCCGGTCGAGCCGTTCACGGCGCAGAAGTCGGTCGGCGCCGAGGAGACCTTCGCCATCGACCGGGTCACCGCGGAGGAGCTCGAGCCGGCCCTGCTCGAGCAGGCGCAGCGGGTCGCGCACCGGCTGTGGCAGGAGAACCTCTGCGGCCGGGTGGTGACCTTGAAGCTCAAGTGGGCCGACTTCCAGCTCCAGACCCGGCGGGTCTGCCTGCCCGAGCCGGTCTTCGACACCGACGCGATCTACGCCGCGGCGCGGCGCTTGCTCGCCGGCGTGCCCCTCGGCCGGCGCGGGGTGCGCCTGACCGGGGTCGCGGTCTCCGACCTCTCGGCCGGGCCGCCGCCGCCGGTGCTCTTCCCCGATCGTGACCGGCAGCGGCGCGAGCGGCTCGAGCGGGCGAGCAACGCCATCCGCGAGCGCTTCGGCGACGAGCGGCTGGTGCGGGCGACGCTCCTCGACGGTCAGCCGGCGGAGCGCGGCGGCGTCGCCCAGGTGGCGGCGAGCAGGGCGCCCAGGGTCCCCGTGGCCCACGGGGAGCTCAAGATCCCTCAGCCGAAGTGACAGCCGACGAAGGTGGCGAACAGGTAGCCGCCCCCGAAACCGGCGATGCCGAGGATCCCGAGCTTGGCGAGACGCGGTAGGCGCACGACGGACCTCCTCCGCTGAGCATAACCATCCGGCCCGGTGTGGCCAAGCCCGGAGCACTCTGATACACGGGCGCGGTTTCGCGGGCGGCGCCTGCCCGCGGGGGAGTCCCGATGCGCCTCATCTCGCTCGCCCTGTTGTGCGTCGCCTGCCACCCGATCGAGCGCGACCCGGTGCCGGAGGGATCGAGCCGGGTGGTGGCGATCTTCGCCCCGGACGCGGCCGACCCCTGCCTGAGCGTCTTGCCCTTCCCGACCGACCTGGCCAAGAGCCCGGTCACGGGCCTGCTCGAGGTGCCCTACTGCGTCACCGACGCGCCGGAGCAGGTGGCGATCAAAACCGGCCTGCGGACGCTCGACGGCTATCCGCTGTTCGGCCCGCTCTCGTTCCGCCTGAGCGACGCGGTGGCCGCGAACACCGTCGGCGGTGCGGCGACGCTGTTCGAGCTCGACAGCGGCGCCCGGGTCGAGCTCGCCAGCACCTACCTGCCGGAGCAGCGCCACACCGTACTCCTGCGCCCGAGCGCGCCGCTCAAGGCAGCCACCCGCTACGCGGTGGTGGTCAGCGACGCGATCCGCGATCTCGCCGGCGCGCCGATCGTCGCCGACCAGGCGTTCACCTTCTTGAAGAGCGACGAGCCGTTGGTCGACGCGCAGGGCTACAGCCGCTTCGTACCGCTCGACGACGCGTCGGCCGGCAACCTCGAGGCCATCCGTCAGGCCTACCAGCCGGTCTTCGCCGTCGGGGCGCGCTTTTCCGCGAAGCAGGAGATCGCTCTCGCCTGGTTCTTCACCACCCAGAGCGACCCCTACGCGCCGCTCGGCGAGCTGCTGCAAGCCGCGCGCACCGCCGGTGGGGCGCGGATCAGCCACGAGAGCGCGACGCTCGCCCGCGATCACCTGTTGCTCGCCTCGGCCGGGGTGCCGACCGACGCGCTGTGCGCGGTGCACGCCGGGCGGATCACCGTCCGCTCGTTCCTCGGCCGGGACGGGCTGTTTGTCACCCTGCAGGATGGCGGCACCTACCAAGAGGACGCGGCGATCGACTACCTGCTGGTGACGCCGCGGCACGGGGTGGCCTGCGACGCGCCGGCGGCGGGGGAGATCCCGACCTGGAACCTCGAGAAGCTGGCGGTGTTCAGCCACGGCCTCGGCCGGTGCAAGAACGACGCGCTGGCGCTCGCCAACCTGCTGGCTGCGCGCGGCTGGGCAACCTTGTCGCTCGACGGGCCGCGCGCTGGGGCGCGGGTGGTCGACACGCTCGGGGATCAAGATCTGGACGGCTGCGCGGATCAACCGGCCACCCCGGAGCTGCTCGCGCTCGGCGGCCAAAGCCCGAACCCGTTTCTGCTGCGCGATCAGCTGCGCCAGTGGGCGCTCGAGCTGGCGCAGGTGATCGTCCGCGTGCAGCCGAGCCCGGCCGCGCTCGCCGGCCAACTGCAGGCACCGGTCAACACCCAGGTGGCGCTCGTCGGCCACTCGTGGGGCGGCGTCGCCGCGACGCTGGCCGGCGGTCTGGTTGGCCCGTACCTCGCGGCGCTGGCGGTCAACGCGACGCCCGCCGATCTCGGCGCAGTCTTCGCGCCGCTGGTCACCGCCAGCACCGCCGCCGGGCTGCCGAGCGGCACGCCGGCCGGCGAGGTGGCGCTCGCCGCGCAGACCGGGGTCACCGCCTTCGGTTGGGCGCTCGAGGCGGCCGATCCACTGGTGGCGCTCGCTTCCTATCCGCAGCCGGTGAGCCTGTTGCCGGTGCTGGTTCAGGTGATCGACGCCGGCGACACGCCGGTCAGCCTGCACGCGACCGCCGAGCAGCTCCGCCTGCTCTACGCCTTCGATCGTCACCCGGCCTCGGCCGCGACCTTCGTGCTGGCGCAGGAGCAGGGTGGGGCGCGCGTGAACCTGTGTGACCTGCCGACCCTCGCGGTCGGCAGCCTGCTCCAGCCGTGTGTCGCCGAGGACGGTGACGCGGCCCGCCGCGACCTGGCGGTGCGCGCCACCCTCGGCCTCCAGCGCCAGCTGGGTGAGTTCGTCGACCGGCGCGTGATCTGCAGCCCCGACGCCAGCGTCGCCTGCAACTGAGGGGGAGTCGATGTCTCTGCGCTCCAGTCTTGCTTCTCTGGTCTCGGTGGTGCTGGCCGGGCCGGCGCTCGCCGGCGGCTTCTCGGTCAACGAGACCGGCTCGCGCTACGCCGGCCGGGGCAACGCGGTGGTCGCGGTCAGCGACAGCTCGATCGCCGCATTGGTCAACCCCGCGAACCTGACCGCCCTCACCGGGCTGCAGCTCGAGCTCGGCGCGACGGTGATCGTCCCGCGCTTCTCGTACACCGACCTCGACGGGCGGGAGCAGCAGAGCAGCCCGGGGGTGGTCACGCCGCCGGCGTTGACCGTGAGCTACACCTTCACCGATCTGCCGGCGGTCGGCGATCTGGCGCTCGGCCTCGGCGTGTTCACTCCGTACGGCTCGACCCTCTCCTGGCCGGACGGATGGGTCCACAACCAGGCGATCCAGACCCTGTCGTTGATGGCCTTCGAGATCTCGCCGGTGGTCGCGCTGCGCCCGCACCGCGTGGTGGCCGTCGGCGCCGGCTTCCGCTTGATGCCGGCGACGCTGGCGATGCGCCGCGCGGTGCGCTTCGCCGACCAGAGCGAGGGCAGCGTCGACCTGGCCGGCAGCGGGACGGCCTACGGCGCGACGGTCGGCGTCACCGTCTGGCCGCTCGACGGGCTGGCGCTCGCCTTCGCTTGGCGCTCGCCGGCTGTGCTCAACGCCTCGGGTGAGAGCGACCTCGACTTCCCGGCTCCGTTCGACGCCCAGGCCGAGGACCGGCTGATCGAGGGCGAGCTGCCCTTCCCGGCCGTCTTCCGCGCCGGCGTCGCCTGGGACGCGGTGCCGCGCCTGAACGTCTCGGCCGACGTCGAGCTCCAGGCGTGGCACACCTACGAGGAGCTGGCGCTCGAGTTCATCGGCGCCGACGGCACGCGCGAGACGGTCGCCGACGTCAAGGACTCGCAAGACAGCCTGGTCGTCCACCTCGGCGCCGAGTATCGCCTCGACGACCGCTGGCAGCTGCGCGCCGGCTACGTCTGGGACCAGCGTACGCTGCCCGAGGCGACGGTGAACCCGGCACCGCCCGACTCCGACCGCCATGTCTTGTCGCTCGGCGCGTCGTTCTTCTGGCGCGCCTTCGGCGTGCACGCCCACGTCGCCGACGTCTTCTTTGTGCCGCGCGAGACGTTGGCCAATCGCTACCGCGGCACCTGGCGCGGCGGGCTGCCGCTGGCGACCACCGCCTACCTGGTCAGCCTCGGCCTGAGCGTTGCGCTGCCGGAGCTCGGCCGCGTGGAGGAGAAGCCATGAGCTGCCGTCTGGTCTGCTCCGCCCTGCTGGTCGCCGCCGCGGCCTGTCAGATCGATGGCAGTGAGCCGGTGCCCTTCGTCGCGCCGGAGCCGACGCCGCCCTACCTGCCGGTCCCGCCGGCGCAGGCCGCGCGCCGGCTGGTCCTGTTGCACACCAACGACGAGCACTCGCACCTGCTCGGTTTCGGGCCGCAGAGCGATTACGTCTTTTTGCCCGAGTTCAGCGGCAGCTTCACCCCCGGCGGCTGGGCGGTCGACCCAGAGGCCACCGCGGCGAGCATCAGCCAGAAGCTGGCCACCAACGTCGACCGTGAGACGGTGGGCGGGATCGTCCGTCGCCAGTACCTGATCAACCGCGAGCGCGCCGCCGCCGCCGCGACGGCGACGCCGGTGCTGCTGCTCTCCGCGGGCGACGTGAGCATGGGCAGCGCGTTCCACATCGCCTACGCCGCCGGTCAGGCGCCGGACCTCCTGGCGATGGCCTTCCTCGGCTACGACTTCATCACCCTCGGCAACCACGAGTTCGACTTCGGGCCGGATCTGCTCGCGGCCAGTATCGCCGGCGCGAACGTGACCACCTTCGGCGGCGGCGTGCCGATCCTGGCCGGCAACATGTACTTCACCGACGTCCAGGCTGGCGGACCGGGCGAGGCGCTGCTCGGTCTGTTCGACGAGGGCGACTCCGGCGCGCCGATCATGCCCTGGGCGACGCGCCAGCTGAGCAACGGGCTGAAGGTCGGCCTGTTCGGCTTGATGGGCTACGAGGCGGCGCTGTTCGCGCCCAACAAGGCGCCGATCGCCTTCTCGGCGCCGCCAGGCGGCGCGGACTGCGGGCCGGCGCTGCCCTGCACAGCGGGCCTGAGCTGCGTCCGGCGCCACTGCGTCGACCCGCTCGACGCCGCCGGCCACCTGGCCGCCCTGGTCGACGACGCGCAGCGCCTGACCGACCGGTTGCGCAACCAGGCCGGCGTCGATCTGGTCATCGCGCTCAGCCACCTGGGCATCGACGAGGACACCGCGCTGGCCGCAGAGACCACCGGCATCGACGTGATCATCGGCGGCCACTCGCACAGCGAGGTCCTGGCGCACCGGGTCAACGAGTCGATCATCGTTCAGGCGGGCGACTACGGGCGCAAGCTGGGCAAGCTGACCCTGACCATCGCGCCGGACGGGGCGATCGACGTCGTCCCCTCGGCGAGTGCCCTCCTCGACGTCGACTGGCGTATCGACGCCGAGCTGCGCGGCGCGACCGCGCTCGCCGGCGTCGAGCGCGCGACCGCGTTCACCGCCGGGCTCATCGGCGGTTTGATCGGCACCCTGAACGAGCAGCTGGTCACGCCGCTGGCCGGCGACTTCCTCGGCCTCGGCGTCGAGAGCCTGGTGCAGCCGCTCGTCGGCGTGACCAGCAACCACCCGATCGTCGGCGAGCGGGCGCACCGCGACAGTCACCTCGCCCACCTGGTCACCGACGCGGTGCTCGACCGGATCGCCAACCACAAGTGCTTCGTCGATCGGCCGGTGGTCGCGGTGCAGGCCAACGGCGTGCTGCGCGAGACGCTGCGCTTCTCCAGCCGTGACGCGCGGACGACGGTGGCCGACATCTTCGGCGTCGTGCCCCTCGGGGGCAGCCCCTACCAGCGCACCAAGGCGACCCCGGGCTACCCGGTGGTGATGTTCAAGCTCAACGCGGTCGAAATGCTCGCCGGGCTCGACATCGGCGTCAGCCGCGGCCTGGCCTCCGACGCCTTTTTCCTCTCCTACGCCGGGATGCGCACCCGCTACGACACCAGCCGGCCGCCGTTCGACCCGACCGCGCCCGACCCCTGGGCCACAGGGATGATCGTGCGCATCGAGCTCGAGCGGGAGCCGTTCTCCGGCGACTTCTTCACCCTCTACGACGCGAGCGCGGCGACCCCCTGGCGCGACGACGAGGGCGATCCGATCGATCCGCAGGGTTACCTGGTCACCATCGCGACCAACTTCTACCTGGCCGGGTTCCTCGATACCTTCGGCCTCAGCCCGCGCGACGAGGACGGCGCGCCGATCGCGGGCGCCTCGATGACCGAGCGGTTGGCGCCGACGGTGGTCTGCTACAACGTCAGCGCGACGATCTCGCACGATCTCGGCTGTCTGGTCGGGGTGGCGCCGCTGAAGATGTGCAACACGCTGGCCGGCTGGCCGTTGCTCGACGAGCTGCCCGAGCTCAAGGAATGGGAGGCGATCGCCCTCTACCTCCAGGAGCTGGGCGACCTGCCGGCCGACCGCTACGCCGGCACCGAGGTGCTCGAGGCCGACCTGCGCGTCCGCGCCGTCGCGCCCTGACCCGCGCGGCGGCGCTCAGCGCGGGTTACGTCGCCGCCAGAGGGTCTCGATCTCGTCCACGGTGCGGGCGAACAGCGCCGTCGCCGCCTCGATCGCCGCCGGCTGGCGCAGGTCGACGCCCGCCTGCTCGAGGATCACCAGCGGCGGCTTCGACGAGCCGCCCTTGAGCAGCGAGAGGTAGGCGTCGCGCTTGGCCGGGTCGCCGCTCTTGACCCGCTCGGCCAGCGCGATGCCGGCCGACAGCCCGGTCGCGTAGCTGTAGATGTAGTACTTGTAATAGAAGTGCGGCACGTACGCCCACTCGACCTCGTCGTCCGGGCCGACGGTGAAGTCCGGGCCGTAGTACTCGCCGATGAGCTGGCGGTAGGTCTGGTTGAGCAGCTCGGCGGTCAGCGGCGTGCCGGCCTCGGCCGCCCGGTGGGCGCGCAGCTCGAAGTCGGCGAACAGCGTCTGGCGGTAGATCGTCGTCCGGATGGTCTCGAGCAGGTGGGTGAGCAGGAACAGCCGCTCGTCGTCGGTCTTGGCGTTGGCGAGTAGGTGATCGACGAGGAGCTTCTCGTTGAGCGTCGAAGCGATCTCGGCCAAAAAGGGCGGGTAGCTCGAGGTGACGTACGGCTGGTTGGCGTAGGCGAGGTGACTGTGCAGCGCGTGGCCGTATTCATGCGCAAGGGTCGAGAGGTCGTCGAAGCCGGCGTAGTAGTTCATCTTGACGAACGGGTGCAGGCCGTAGACGCTGGCGCAGAAGGCGCCGCTGCGCTTGTCCTGGTGCGGGTAGAGGTCGAGCCAACCGGCGCGCGGGTCGAGGCCACCGGCGAGGACGGTGACGTACTCCGGTCCGAGCGGCGCGAGCGCCTCGGGCAGCAGCTGGCGCGCCGTCTCGTAGGGGAAGTCGAAGTCGACCGCCGGGACGAGCGGCGTGTACAGGTCGTACAGGTGGACCCGGTCGAGGCCGAGGATCTCGCGGCGCAGGCGGACGTAGGCGTGTAGCGGCGCGACGTTGCGGGCCACGGTGTCGACCAGGTTGTGGTAGACGACCGGCTCGACGTTCTCCTTGTCCAGGTAGGCGGCGAGCGCCGTGTCGTAGCCGCGGGCGCGGGCGAGGGTGACGTTGAAGCGCACCTGGCCGGCGAAGGTGGCCGCCAGCTGCTTCTCCTGGCTGCGCAGCGCGCCGAGCAGCTTCTCGACCGCCTGGCGGCGGATGCGCCGGTCGGTCGAGGCGCGGTACTGCGGGTAGCTCGACAAGGTCACCGAGACCAGGCGGTGCTGCTCGTCGCGCAGCTTGCCGAGTGACAGCTCGGCCATCGTCGCCTGAAAGGCCTTCTCGAAGTCGGAGGGGATCTCGTTCAGATCGATCTCCGCCCACAGGTTGTCACCGAACAGGCCGAGGATGTTCTCCGCCTCGGGACCGAGGACCCGAGCGCGCCGGCGGCGCTGCTCGTCGAGGTATGGGGTGAAGGCGCGCAGGCGCGGCTCGCGGGCGTAGGCTGCGGCGAGCGTCCGGTCCTCGAGCGCGAGCACGCCCTGGCGGATGCGGCTCGACAAGCGCATCAGCTCGTTGAGCGCCTGCAGGCTCTGCTCGTGCATGGCCTGCGCGGCGGTGTCGCTCTGCGCGCTGTCGAGGCGCAGGCTGGCGTAGAGGGTCAGCTTGTTGGTCAACAGGCGCGTGTCGAAGTAGAGGGCCAGGCAGTCGTGCAGCCGGGCGCCGTCGTCGAGACGCTCGCTGAGCGGCGCGAGCCGAGCGCGCGCCGCGGCCGCCTGGTCGAGGGCGGCCGCGAACGCCTGGTCGTCGGCGAACAGCGGCGCGAGCGGCCACTTGAACTGGTCCGGGATCGCGGCGCGCGGCATCGTTGCGTCGGGCACGAAGGCGGCGGCGGGTCCGGGCGGCGGCGGCGAGCCCTGGCAGGCGAGCAGGCCGACGAGCGCGAGCAGCGAGGCGCCGGGACGGACGGTGGGGCGAGGCGAGCGCATGATCTCCTCCGGTTGGCGTCCGACCTTAGCCGCGGGGCCGCGGCAGCGCAACGCGCCTTGTTCTGCGGCCGGTGGATGGGTAGGATCGGCCACCACAGGAGACCGCGATGGCTGACTTCTTCTCCCGCCTCCGGGTGCGCCGCTCCGTGCTCAAGCGGACCACCAAGCGTAAGGACCTACCGCCGGCCGTCCTTTACCTTGAGTGGCTCAGCGGCGAGAACAGCCGTCGGGTGATGGGGCCCGACGGTCAGGCGCACGTCTTCACCGACGACCTGCTGCAGAGCCACTTCAAGCTGGTGAGCAACACCGAGGCGCAGCGGCTGATCGAGGCGCACTGGCAGAAGGAGATCGCCCCGACGCAGGAGCCGGTGCGCAAGGAGGGCTGACGTCTACTTGTAGCGGTAGACGATGCGGCCGCGGCTCAGGTCGTAGGGGGAGAGCGCGACGATCACCCGGTCGCCGGGCATGATGCGGATGAAGTGCTTGCGCATCTTGCCCGAGGTGTGGGCCAGGACCTTGTGGTTGTTCTTCAGCTCGACCCGGAAGACCGCGTTCGGTAGCTGCTCGACCACCGTCCCCTCGACCTCGACGGCGTCTTCTGACGATCGGGGCCGGGGCTCGGCGCTCGGCCCGCTGGCGGGCCCTGGGGTGCGAGATCTAGGCGGGGGCGAACGTTTCGGCATTCATCTCCTCGACTGCTCGGGCGAGAGGGCCCAAGTGGTGCGCTGAAACAGGCCGGATGTCAAGCCCGAAACCCGTAACGGTGGCGCGCGGCGGGGCGTTGAGGTAGACAGCCGGACCCAAGAGGAGGAGCCCATGCGTACACTGCTCGCCGTCGTTCTCTCGCTGCTCGCGTCGGTCGCCTGCGCCAAGAAAGAGACGGTGGTCTTCGAGACCACCCTTGGCACGATCAAGATCCGCTGCCTGACCGACAAGGCGCCGCTGTCCTGTCAGAACTTCTTCGCCTACGTCGACGAGGGCTTCTACGTCGGCACGGTCTTTCATCGCGTCATCCCCGGCTTCATGATCCAGGGCGGGGGCTTCAGCGAGAAGCTAGAGAAGAAGCCCACCCGCGAGCCGATCAAGAACGAGGCCGACAACGGCCTGCGCAACAAGCGCGGCACGCTGTCGATGGCGCGCACGATGGACCCCGACTCGGCCACCAGCCAGTTCTTCGTCAACGTGGTCGACAACCCGCGCCTCGACCACACGGGCAAGAACCCGAGCGGCTGGGGCTACGCGGTCTTCGCCGAGGTCGTCGAGGGGATGGAGGTGGTCGACAAGATCAAGGAGGTCCCCACCCTCTGCCCGAGCAAGGTGCCCGCCCCCTGCCAGGAGGCCCTCCCCCCAGGGATGCGCGACGTCCCGGCCACGCCGGTCGTGATCACCCGGGCCTTTCGCCAGTAACAACCCAATAACATCCTGTTGTTGCTCATCTTCCGCTGCGGGTGGAGATTCTCCAACCGCCGCCGGCGATTTGGTTGTATGTTGCCATCATGACCGATCTCAAGGTTCAGGGACCGCCGGTTCGAGGAGCATCGGCCCAGGAGACGGCCGCCTGGACAGGCGGGCTCGGGGCGCAGCTGGAGGCGGCGTGGGGGGAGCGGGGTCTGTCGAAGGCAGCGGTGACCGAGCTGTGCACCCGGTCGTTGTTGGCGGAGGCGTCGGTCGGGGTGCCGCTCGAGGGGTTGCCGCTCGAGATCGCGCAGCAGGTCCTCGAGGCGCGCGCGCAGGCGATGCAGGAGTTCTTCGCCTCGTGGGCCGAGAGCCTGCGCAAGAACGCGGCGCGGGACAAGAAGGCGGCGCTCAAGCGCTTCCTCGAGCAGGCCCG
>JBFYZW010000315.1:0-8594 GCA_041309305.1 Deltaproteobacteria bacterium
CGCTCGGCGGCGCGAGCGCGCCGTCGGCCAAAGGCCCGGCGAGCTCGACGACGCGCAGGTCGTCGCCGGACTCGCTCGCGAAGATGCGCCGACCGAGCTCGAGGAAACGGTTGGGCGTCACCGGCGTGACCAGGACGCAAGGGAGGCCGGCGGCGGTGAGGCCCCGGTGATCGCCGCGCCCGAGCGCTCGGCACCCGGCGGTCCACGCTGGCGCCGCCGGCTGGCCGCCGGTCGCGGTCAGCCGGGCGAGCGGGCGGCGGGGGAGGGCGGCCGGGTCGATGGCCAGCGCCGCGTCGAGAGGGGGGCTGGTGACCTGGGCCAGCGGCAACAGGTCGATCAGACGGAGCAGGTGAGCGTCGCCGTCGCCGGTCCGCGCCACGCTCGGGGGCAGGAGAACGATGACCAGGCAGGCCCCACCCCAGGCCAGCCGGTGCACCAGTGCGCGCCGGTTCATGCTCGGAGGTCAGCTCAAGGAGGATTGTCCGCGCTCCTCGGGGACTGGTCAAAAAACCGGCCTTGGAGGACTCAGGCGGGGCGTGATATCGCCAGGGCCTCGTGGGCGCCCGGTCGCCCCGGCAACAAGACAGGCGAGGCCTCCGATGCACGACGCACCCGCTCCGAGCAAGCTCCTGCCCGAGAACGCCTACCGCAAGCTCAACCCCGGCGAGGTCTACACCCCGATCGTGCCGGCGAGCGACGCGCGCGCCGAGGTGACGCCCTGGGCGGTGATGGTCGCGTTGATCCTCGTCGCGGTCTTCTCGGCCGCCGCGGTCTACATCGCGCTGCGCGCCGGCAGCGGCATCGAGACGGCGATCCCGATCGCGGTGCTGGCGGTCTTCTTCGGCAAGCTCCGCCGCGTGCGCTCGACGATCCTCGAGAACGTCATCGTCCAGTCGATCGGCCAGGCCTCCGGCGTGGTCGCGGCCGGCGCGGCGTTCACCATCCCGGCGCTCTACCTCAACGGGTTGAGCCCGTCCTGGTGGGAGATCCTGCTCGCCTGCGCGGTGGGCGGCACGCTCGGCGTCGTGCTGATCATCCCGCTACGCAAGTACTTCGTCGCCGAGCGGCACGGGGATCTGCCCTTCCCCGAGGCCACCGCGACGACCGAGATCCTGGTCGCCGGTGAGAGCTCAGGGAAGAGCGCCGGGCGGGTGCTGATCGCCGCGTTCGGGCTCGGCGCCGCGTTCGACTTCCTGGTCGAGGCGGTGCACGCCTGGAACCCGGCGGTGACCACCCGGGCCGTGCTCGGCCGCGTCGGCGAGCGCCTCTACGACTTCCGCGTCGAGCTCAAGCTCAACGCCATCGCCGCGTTGTTCGGCCTGGGCTACATCATCGGCCTGCGCTACGCCGCGCTGATCGCCGCCGGCTCGGTGCTCGCCTACCTGGTGATGGTGCCGATGATCTACGTCGTCGGCGGGCAGATGCACGGGCTCGAGTTTTTGGGCCAGAGCGTCGACGTCGGTCAGATGAGCGCGACGGAGATCTTCAACCGCTTCGTCAAGCCGGTGGCGATCGGCGCCATCGCCGTCTCGGGGTTCATCGGCATCATCCGCATGGGCAAGATCGTGCTCAAGTCGATCGGTCTGGGCTTCAAGGGCTTCGCGCGCAACGCCGCGCGGTCGGTGGAGGAGCGCACCGGGCGTGACATGGCGCCGCAGGTGGTGATGCTGATCCAGGTGGCGAGCACGCTGGCGATGGGCCTGCTCTTCTTCATCGTCACCGTCGCCTACCAGGGGCCGAGCGGGGAGGGCTACACGGTCGGCCAGTCGATCCTCTTCGCGGTTGTCGGCATGGTGGTCGGCTTCGCCCTCTCGTTCCTCTTCACGCCGGTCGCCGCCGAGGCGATTGCCATCGTTGGCGTCAACCCGGTGTCCGGGATGACGATGATCACCCTGATCCTCGGCTCGCTGGTGATGGTCGCCGTCGGCCTGCAGGGGGACGCCGGCATCTTCGTCGCCATCGTCATCGGCGCGGCGGTCTGCACGGCGCTGTCGACCTCGGGCGCGCTGATCTCCGACTTCAAGATCGGCTACTGGATCGGCGCGACGCCGCGCCAGCAGCAGGTGTGGAAGTTCCTCGGCGTCGCGGTCGCGGCGCTGGTGGTCGCCATCGTCGTGCCGGTGATGGACAACGCCTACCACTTCCTCGTCCCGGTCGACCCGAGCGACATCAACAGCGTGTTGACCTCGAACACCGAGGCGCTGCCGGCGCCGCAGGCCAACATGCTCTCGGCGATCGTCAAGGGGATGATGACCGACGTCGGCCAACCCTACCTGCTCTACGGGCTGGGGGCGCTCATCGCCTTGATGCTGCTGATGGCCGGGGTGCCGCCGCTGGCCTTCAGCCTGGGCATGTACCTGCCCATCTCGATCACCTTCGCGCAGCTGGTCGGCGCGATCTTCAGCCACATCATCGGCAAGAGCGGCGGCAGCGACGAGGAGCGCAAGGCGCGCGCCGAGCAGGGGACCTTGATCGCCAGCGGCATCATGGCCGGCGCGGCGATCTTCGGCATCCTGGCCGCCCTGCTGCGCGTCGACTGGAACGAGCTGTTCGGCTCCGACGTCGACGCGCTGCGCTACCCGATCCGGCTGGTCAGCGCCGGCGTCGACTACGTCGTCGGCACGACCGCCGGCGGCGCGACCTATCTCAAAGAGGCGGCGCACGAGGCCGGCCCGACCTTCTTCGCGAGCACCGGCGGCCAGGCGGTGGGCCTGCTGATGTTCGTCCTCCTCGGCGTCGCCTGCTTCCTGCTCGCTCGCTGGGGCGCGGCGAAGCTGCGCGAGGAACAGGCGGCGAAGAAAGGTTGAACGCCGCTCAGGCGCGGTTCAGCGCGGCGCGGATGGTCACCTGATCGACGAGCCCGTGGCAGCCGAACAGCACCGGGTAGAGCGCGGCCGCGTCGTGCTGGCGCCGGAGCTCGGCCACGAGCTCGGTCCCGGCCCGGTAGGCCGGCAGGTACATCCGGCCGAGCAGCGGGTGCCGGCCCCAGGCGCCGGAGAGCTTGTCGGCGCGCTCGTTTGAGACCAGGAAGTCACGGCGTAGGACCTCGGCGACCTGCTCGCGCGGGCGCTGCTCCTGCCAGGTGAGGTAGGAGGACTGGTTCTTGGCGTCGTCCTGCAGCAGGGCGAGCAGCACGCCGAGCTCGAGATCCCGATCGGCGAGCGCCTCGGGCGCGATGACGTCGTGGGCCATCAGGATGGCGTTGTTGGCGATCCCCTCGAACAGCGCCGCGGCGCGGGTGTTCATGGTCAAGACCGTCGCCTCGAAGCCGAGCTCGCCGCGGACGTAGCCGCTCTGGAGATAGGCGAACGTGGTCACGTGGCCGGGGACGACCTCGTGGCTGACCAGCTGGTGCAGCTCGGGCCGGGAGATCTGCAGCGCCGCGTTGATCTCGTAGGTCGCCTCGTACTCAGGGCTGCCGTCGGCGCGACGCCGGCGACCGAGGTAGTTCATCGACCCGGAGAACCAGGCGTTCTCGATCGGCAGGAAGGTCACGTTGGCGCGCGGCACCGCGGCGAGCGCCGCCGGCAGGTGCGGGACGACGTGGCGGGCGGTGAGCGCGTCATACTCGGCGATCAGCTGCGTCGCGGCGTGCGGCAGCTCCTTGGCCGGCACCATCCGCTCACCCCGCCAGGCGTCGACCGCGGCGAGCAAGGCCGCGGGCGTCGAGGTGGTGTGGCCGGCGGCGGCGAGCAGCTCGGCGACGCGCTCGCGCTTGGCCCGCGGGTCGGACGGCGACGGGGGCGCCCCGGTGACGGTTTCGACGCAGCGCCGGTAGGGGACCGCCGGCCCCTTGCCGCACAGCTCGAGCGCCAGCTCGAGCATCACCTGGAAACAGAGCGTCAGGCCCTCGAGGTAGGCGCCGCGCGAGCCACCGAGCCCGCGACCGAGCTCGCCGACGCGCGCGATGCTGGCGGCGACGTCGACGTCGGCGAGGTAGGTCTCGAGCGCGGCCCGGTCGAGCTCCTTGGCGCCGACGCCGCCGGTCTGGCGCAGTCGCGCCGCCGCCGGGTGGGTGTAGGCTACCGGCAGCGGCTCGTCGGAGAACCAGGAGTCGGCGATGAATCGGCCGGTGCCGGACGGGCACTGCACATCGCCGCCCCACAGCGTGTCGATGCCGAGGATGGCGGTGGCGACCGCCTGGTCGAGCTCCGGGTGTCGGGTCATCACGGCCTCGCGGTTGGGGTTCGCCGGCCACCTAAGCCGATCGCGCCGCGAGCTGCAAGCGGAGGTTGCGCCGGCCGGGCGGGAGTCGTAGGAGCAGCGCTGGAGGTGCGCTGATGACCGAGGTGGTCTTCGTCGGCACCGGCGAGGCGGTCGACCCGGAGCTGCCGAACACCAGCCTGCTCTTCCGCGGCGCGCGGACGGTGCTGTGCGACTGTGGCTACAGCGTGCCGCAGGCGCTCTGGCGCGTGACCCGGGACCCGGACCACCTCGACGCGGTCTTCATCAGCCATGGCCACGCCGATCACCTCTTCGGCCTGCCCGGGCTGCTCCTCTGGCTGCGCGAGGCCGGCCGCCGGCGGCCGCTCGTGCTCCTCGCCAGCCGGACGACCCAGGCCGAGATCGCCGCGGCGATCGAGCTCGCCTACCCGGGGCTGCTCGGCGCGCTCGGCGAATTGGTCGAGCGGCGGACCGTGACCCCGGGGACGCCCCTGTCGCTCGGGCCGGTCGGGTTGAGCGTGGCCCAGAGCGACCACGCGGCCGAGAACCTGGCGTTGCGCCTCGAGGACGAGGGGAGGTCGGTCTGCTTCTCCGGCGACGGCCGGCCGAACGCCGCGACGCTGGAGCTCTTCTCCGGCGCCTCGCTGTTGGTCCACGAGTGCTACCACCTCGAGCCCGGGTCGCTCGGTCACGCGAACCTGGCTGAGCTGGTCGACGCCAGCCAGCGCGCCGGCGTCGGGCAGCTGGCGCTCGTGCACCTCGGGCGGGCCAGCGCCGCGGCGATCCGGGCGCGGGCGACGGCGCTCGCCGGCGTCCTCCTCCCGGCGGTCGGGCAGGTGCTCCGCCTCTGAGCCGTGGCGTTGCGGCGCGGGAAGGTTTCGCGCTGTGGGTGCATGGCTCCGGTGTAGTCACCACGCACACGGAGGCGGTCATGAAGGCTGCGTTGACGGCTGGGGCCCTCGTCTTGTCTATCGCCGGTTTCGCCTGGGCGCAGGGTGGGGAGTGCCCCGGGGGCCTGTGCGGCACGCCCGACCAGTCGGGCGGCGCCGGCGGTGGGCCGTGCGTCGCCGGGGTCTGCACCGGTGGGTGCGGCTCGGTGCTGGTGGCGATGACCGACCGGGGCGACACCTATCAGTTCGCCGACGACTTTGACGGCGACGGGATCGAGGACGAGTTCGACAACTGCCCCTTCGCGGCCAACTACGATCAGGCCGACGCCGACGGCGACGGGGTCGGGGATGGTTGCGACCACTGCCCCTCGGTGGTCGATCCCGGCCAGGCCGACATCGACGGCGATCGGCTCGGTGACGCCTGCGATCCGGACCTCGACGGCGACGGCGTGGCCAACGCGCAGGACAACTGCCTCCGCATCGCCAACGCGACGCAGACCAACACCGACCTCGATGGCGAGGGGGACGACTGCGATCTCGACGACGACAACGACGGCCTCCTCGACCGCGACGATCCCTGCCGCCTGATCCCGGGCAGCGCCTGGGCCGCCGGCTGCGACGACGACCAGGACGGCGACGGCATCCCCGGCTCGAGCGACAACTGCCCGTCGATCTTCAACCCGGAGCTCGACGCGGCCGGCCTGCAGGCCGACCTCGACGCCGACGCGTGGGGCGACGCCTGTGACCTCGACATCGACGGCGACGGCGTGGCGAACTGGGTCGACAACTGCCTGCGGGTCGCGAACCCCAGCCAGATTGACCTGGACCACGACGGGCGGGGTGACGCGGGCAACTGGCGCGGCGGCGCCGAGAGCTGCGACCCGCGCGAGTGCTACGTCGTCCTCGGCGACCAGGGCAACTGCCTCGACCCGAACGGACCGTTCTCGATCTACCTGTCGCTGGTCGGGGAGCGGATCGGCCGGACCGAGACGCTGCCGGTCGGCAGCGAGGTGACCGTGGCGCTGTTCTCGAACCGTCTCGGCCGACTCCATCGCTGGACGACGCGCTTCACCGAGCTGCCGGCCGACTCGGAGACGAGCCTGAGCAACGGCAAGGGCGGCGCGGCGACCCTGCCGCCGAGCCCCCAGGTGGCCGGCTGCGTCGCGCCGACCGCCACCGGCGGCTGTGACGAGCTGAACACCATCCGCTTCGTCCCCGACGTGCCCGGCCGCTACGCGATCAAGGTGACCGCGACGCTGCCGCAGGGCGACGAGCTCGGCCCCGACTCGGCGAGCTACACGATCATCGCCGAGGTCGAGGGGGAGCCGCTGACCGGCGGCTGCGCCGCGGGTCCTGGCCTCGGCGCGGTGGCCGTCGCCGCCGGCCTGATGCTGGTGTCGCGCCGCCGGCGCACCTGAGCCGCGGTGCCCCTCCCGCCCAAAGCCCTTGTCTCGCCGCCCCCCCCGAGCCAGAATCCGCCGCCATGAGCGTGGCCGTGCTCCTCGGTTGCCTCGCGGCCGTCGCCGCCGAGCCCCTGGACGGCGAGGTGCTGTCCGCCGGCGCGCCGCAGCCGCTCGCCAGCCTCGACGAGGCGCGGCTCTTGGTCATCGCCTACGACAGCAAGGCCCGACTCGACGCGCGGCGCGAGCGCTTCATCGAGGAGCTCGGGCTGGTGCTCGACGGGTTCACGGTCGAGGTGGTGCGCATCGACCGGCCGCAGTTCGCCCGCGGCGCGCTGCCGACGCAGGTCAAGCTGGTCGAGCCGGTGCTGGCCGAGCGCCGGGCGCTGGCCGCCGCATGGTTGGCCGAGCCGACGCCGGGGTGGTTGATGGTCTACCTGGTCGCGGTGCAGACCGGGCAGACCCTGGTTCGCACCGTTCACTCCGGGGCCGCGGCCTCCGAGGCCGAGCTGGCCCTCGCGGTGCGCGAGCTGCTCGGCACCGCCTGGCTGTTCACGCCGCCCGAGCAGGTCGGCCCGGCGGCGATGCAGCTGTTGGTCGACGAGGTGCGCGAGCAGGTGCTCTCGTACGGCCGGCGCTACCGCGGCGGTCTGGCGGCCCTGGCGGTGCGCGGCGACGTCGGCGCGCGCATGGCCCTCTCTGACGAGGTCGGCGCCGACAGCGCCATCGGCTTCCACGGCGGCGTCGACAACGAGCTGCTCGAGGGGCTGTGGGCCGGGATCGGCCTGACGTTGGCCACCCGTCCGAGTCGGTCGACGCGGATCTTCCACAGCATCACCGCCTGGAGCCTGATGCCGGTACTCAGCGCCGCCTACGAGGTGATCGCCTTCGACCTGCGCGACGGCCGGCTCTCGCTCGCCCCGTCGGCGTCGCTCGGCCTCGAGTGGGAGCAGTTCACCTTCAACCTCGGCGAGGTCGACTACTCCTACGGGACGACCAGGCTGCGCCTGCAGGCGGGCCTGGACCTGCGCTGGTTCTTCTCCCGCCGGGTCGGGGTGGTCCTCTCGCCGAAGGTCGGGTGGACCACCAACCGAGGGGTCTACCGGGCTCAGACGACCAACGACGTCATTGTCGCTACACCCCGAAATGATTGGGGATTCTCTCTCGGGGTGCTGGTGCGACCCTGGCGGTAGGCGCCCGATCGGGCGATGGGAAGGATCGGGGGCGCTCGGGGCATGGCTCGATGAACACCAAGGACGAACGAGCCAGGGGACTACGAGGATGGTCCGACGCCCAGCTGATGGCACGCCTCGCCGAGGGGGACGCGGAGCCGCTCGGCGTGCTCTACGAGCGGTACGGCCGGATGGTCTTCGCGCTCGTGGGTCGCTACGCGTCGGCGAGCGGGCGCGCCGAGCTCGAGGATCTGGTGCAGGAGGTCTTCCTCACCCTGTTCGAGACCGCGCCGCGCTACGTCGAGACCGGCAAGGCGCGGGCCTGGATCTGCGGCGTCGCGGTGCGCAAGGCGCGCGCCGGGTGGCGACGGCGCTTCTGGCGCCAGAGCATCCTGGCGCGCTTCGCTCCCGGGGGCGCGGGGACCGCGGCGGCGCGCGCGTCGTCGGTGGAGGCTGACGTGGACGCGCGGGTCACCGTCGAGCGCGCGCTCGAGAAGCTGCCCGCGGCGCAGCGCGAGGTGTTGCTCCTGCACGTGGTCGAGAGCCTGAGCGGCGACGAGATCGCCGAGGTGCTGGGGATCAGCCCGAACACCGTGTGGACGCGGCTGCACCGGGCGCGGCAGGCGATGCGCGCCGAGCTGCGCGCGGCCGACCCGACGGCGGAAGGGGGCGAGCGATGAGCAGCTGCCGGCACCTGGACGCCTACCTGGACCGCGCGCTGCCGGACGGCGAGCGCCAGCGTTTCGAGGAGCACCTGCCGTCCTGCGCCGCCTGCCGGCGGGCCATGCAGGAGTGGCGGAGCATCGAGGTCGACATCGTCGAGGCGCTCGAGCGGCGCCGGCCGGCGCTCGACCCGGCGCTCGGCAGTGCGCTGGTGCTGCGGGCCAGAGGGATGACTCAGCGCGGTCGGCGTGCGATTGGCTGGCGTTTTGGTGTCGGGCTCGCCGCCGCGGCGGCCGCCGTGCTGC
>JBFYZW010000316.1:0-5758 GCA_041309305.1 Deltaproteobacteria bacterium
CGGTCGGCCTGTCGAGCGCCCACGCGCTGGCGCTGGTCAACCACGGCGGCGCCCGCGCCGCCGACCTGGTGGCGCTGGCGCGCGAGATCATCGCCGCAGTCGAGCGGCTCGCCGGCGTGACGCTCTGCCCCGAGCCGGCGACGCTCGGCTTCGCCGCCCCGCCGTGGGCGAGCGCGGAGACACGATGAGCGGCGCCGATCGCTTCCGGGATCTCAGCGAGGTGCACGCGACCCTCTCGCCGGCCGAGCTGCGCTTCGAGCGGCGGCGGCGGACAATCGGCCTGTTCCTCGGACCGACCCTCTTTGTGCTGCTGTCGCTCTATCCGGTCAGCGAGGCCGCGCCGGCGGCGCGGCTGGCCGCGGTGCTCGCCTGGGTGCTCACCTGGTGGATCTGCGAGGCGGTGCCGATCCCGGTGACCGCGCTGCTCGGCCCCACCTTGGGCGTCTTGACCGGCGTCGGCAACGCCAAGCAGATGTTCGCCTCGTTCGGCGACCCGATCATCTTCCTCTTTTTGGGCAGCTTCTTGCTCGCCGAAGGGATGCTCGCCTCCCGGCTCGATCGACGCTTCGCCTACGCGATCCTCGCGCGCCCTTGGGTCGGCTCGTCGGCGACCCGCATCCTGGTCGCGTTCGCCTGCGTCACCGCGTTGTTGTCGATGTGGCTGTCGAACACCGCGACCACCGCGATGATGTACCCGATCGGGCTCAGCGTGCTCGCGGCGCTCTCACAGCTGGTCAGCCGGCAGCGCGGCGAGGTGGTCGAGCTGACCCGCCTGCGCTACGGCACCGCGCTGATGCTCGCCACCGCCTACGCCGCGTCGATCGGCGGCACCGCCACCCCGGTGGGCACGCCGCCGAACCTGATCGTCCTCGGCCTGCTCGACCAGCTGGCCGGCGTCCGCTTGCCTTTTTTCACCTGGATGCTGCTCGGCGGACCGGTGATGCTGCTCTTGCTCGTGATCCTGCTCGTCTACCTGCGCCGCGCGCTGCCGCCCGAGCTCGAGGACATCCGCGGCAGCCGGGCGTTGATCCTCGCCGAGCAGGCGGCGCTCGGCAGGTGGACCCGGGCGGAGCGCAACACGCTGGTCGCCTTCGGCTTGACCGTCGGGCTGTGGGTCGCGCCGGGCCTGGTCGCGGCGCTCCTGGGCGCCGACGCGCCGGCGAGCCGCGCGCTGGCGGCGGTTTTCCCCGAGGCGGTGGTCGCGTTGATCGGCGGGCTGCTCCTCTTCGTGCTGCCGGTCGACTGGCCGGCGCGACGCTTCACGCTCAGCTGGAGCCAGGCGGTGCGCATCGACTGGGGCACGCTGTTGCTCTTCGGCTGTGGCCTGTCGCTCGGCGAGGCGATGTTCTCCACCGGCCTGGCCAAGGACCTCGGCGCCGCGCTGGTCGCCGCGACCGACGCGCGCTCGACCATCGCGCTGACCTACCTCTTCGCCGCCGTCGCGCTGGTGCTGACCGAGACCACCTCGAACACCGCCGGGGCGACGATGGTCTGCCCGCTGGCCATCGCCGCGGCGCAGGCGGCCGGGGTCAGCCCGGTGCCGCCGGCGGTGGCGGTGGCGCTAGTCTCGAGCATGGCCTTCATGCTGCCGGTCTCGACCCCGCCGAACGCGATCGTCTACGGCTCCGGCTGCGTGCCGATCACCGCGATGCTCCGGCACGGCACCCTGCTCGACCTCGCCAGCCTGCTCATCATCCCCGGGCTGGTGATCCTCCTCTGTCGCCTGCTCGGGCTCGGCTGAGCGGCGAGGGCTTGACCATGAACGCGCTGTTGCTCCACGTCCCGAAGGGCTTCGCCGACACCGACTGGCGACACAACTACGTCAGCATCATGCCGATGGGGCTTTTCGCCGTGGCCAACTACGCCAACCACCGCGGGCACCAGGCCAAAGTGATGAACTGCGCTCGCCACGGCAGCACCGACGCGGCGCTGCGCCTGGCCCTCGAAAGGATCGACGCCGGCGGCGCCGAGGTCGTCGGCCTGCCGCTGCACTGGCACTTCTCCGGGCACGACGTCCTCGCCGCGGTGCGCCTGCTCAAGGCGCGGCGCCCGGCGCTGCGCTGCGTCGTCGGCGGCCTGACCGCTTCGGTCTTCGCCGCCGAGCTGCTCGCCGCCTGCCCTGAGCTCGACGCGGTGATCCAGGGTGACGGCGAGCTGCCGTTCGCCGCCTACCTCGAGGCGCTGGCCGCCGGCCGGCCCCTCGCCGAAGTGCCCAACCTGCACTGGCGGGACGGCGCGACACGGCGCGACAACGGCCTGGGTTACGTCGCCGGTGCCGCCGAGGTCGACGCGCTCGACTTCGACCCCGGCACCTGCATGCTCGACCTCGACGAGTACGTCACCGGCCGCGGCATGTTCGACGCCATCGCCGGCCGCTACGACGCGCTCGTCGGGCAACCGCTGGCCGAGCGCTGCTTCTTCGTCAACGTCGGCCGGGGCTGCAGCTTCAACTGCGTCTACTGCTCCGGCAGCCGCGTCGCGTTCGCGCGCTACTTCGGCCGCGCAGCGCCGCTCGTCCGGTCGGTCGACGCGGTGTTGCGCAGCGTCGCCGCGGCCTACGGCCGGGGCTTTCGCACCTTTCATATCTGCTTCGATCCAGCCTTCCCGGGCAAGCGGGGCTACTTCCCGGCCCTGTTCCGCCGCGTCCACGACCAGGTCGCGGCGGACCTGACCCTGATGTTCGAGGCCTACGGCCTGCCGTCGGTCGAGCTGCTCGACGCGCTCGCCAGCAACTTCGCCCGCGGCGTCGTCGTGCTCTCCCCCTGCTTCTTCGACGCAGCGGCTATGCGCCGCTACAAGGGCTACGCCTTCACCGACGAGCAGCTGCGCGCAACACTGGCTGAGATCCGCCGCCGGCCGGGGCTCGAGGCCTTCGTCTATTATGCCATCACCCCGCTCGAGAGCTTCTCGGCGGATAGCATCGCCGACTACGTCGCACGGATGAACGCGCTGCGCGCCGAGTTCGGCTGCCGCGTCTCGGCGATGCCGATCCAGGCCGAGCCCGGTTGCCCCTGGGTCGCTTTCCCGGACCTCTTCCCGGTCGAGCCCTACCGGCTCGAGTTCGCCGACTTCCTCGCCGAGTGGCGCGCGCCGCTCGATCACTGGAGCGAGCGGCTCTGCTACGGCCTGACCGATATCGACGCGGTGGTCGCGCGCATCAACGCGACGACCACCAACGACCTGCTCGAGTGAAGCGAGTCGCCCGTGGCCGCCCGTTTCTGCTATTCTTCGGGTCTGGGGTAAACGGCGGGGGTGAGAAGGCGTGATTGCCATGGTGGCGTCCCTGGAGCGCGACGGCGATCAGGCGAGGGGGGCGTGGCCGCGCGGCCAGCGCACCAACCTGCGCCCGTTCCAGACCCTGCTCCGCGCAGTGCAGAAGGAGCACGGCGAGGCGGCCCTCGGCCGCGTCGCCGCCGCCGCGGGCATCGAACCGACCGACCTGCTCCGCCAGACGGTGTGGGTGACGCACGACCAGGTCGAGAGCCTGCTCAGCGCGGCCCGCGCCTTGTACGACCACGACGAGGCCTTCCTCGACGCCTGCGCCTACCAGCTACGCGAGTCGCTCGGCCCGCTGGTGGTCGTCCTGCGCGTCCTCTCGGTCCAGCGCGCCTACGAGATCGCCGCAGCGACGGTCCACCTGCACTGCGAGTACAACCGGGCCGAGGTCGTCAACTCCCGCCCCGGTCACGTACGGCTGCGTTACTTCTCGACGCACCACGAGAGCCGGCTCGCCTGCCTGACGCGACACCCGTTCTTGACCCGGCTGCCGACCTTCTGGTGGGGACTGCCGCCCGCCACGCTGCGCGAGCACGCCTGCATCTCCCGCGGTGATCCGTGCTGTGAGTACGAGCTGCGCTGGCAGGAGCCGCTGCGCCTCAACCGACTCGTGCTCGCGACCGCCGCCGGCGTCGCCGCCGCCGCGCTGTCGCTCACCGTGGGTTGGGTTTCCCCCTTGGCTGCGGCGCTCATCGCCGGCGCCGGCGCGGCGACAGGGGTGATCCTCGAGCAGCGGCGCGTCAACCGCGAGCTGCTTCGCCTGCACCATGACACAGCGCGCGCCGCGGAGCGCCTGGGCAACGAGCACAACGAGCTGTCCAAGGAGATCATGGCGCTGCTCACCGACCAGCGCGGCTGGAACAACCTGCTCGAGCAACGGCTGACCGAGCGCTCGGCGATGCTCAACCAGGTGGTCGAAGGGCTGCAGAAGCTCAACCTCGAGCGCTCGGTCACCCTGGGCAGCCTGTCACACGATCTACGCAACCCACTGACCGTGGTCGAGGCGACGGTCGACATGCTCCGCGGTGACCCGCGCCTGCACGATCCGGAGCTGCGCGCCGATCTCGACGAGATCTGGGCCGCCAACCAGCAACTGCAGCACCTGACCCGCGAGCTGCTCAAGCTGGCCCGCTCCTCCTACGACCTGTTTGCCACCCACCCCGAGGAGGTGCAGCTCGAGCCGCTGGTCGACCGGGTGCGCCGCTGCCTGATGGTGCTGGTCAACGGCCGGCCGATCCGCGCCAGCGTCTTCCGCTCGCGCGAGGCGCCCGAGCGGGTGCTGACCGACAACATGCTGGTCAACCGCATCCTCGACAACCTGGTCAGCAACGCCGCCAAGTACACCGAGCGCGGCAGCATCGTCGTCGAGTTCAGCGGCACGCCGGGCTTCTTGTGCGTCAAGATCTCCGACACCGGGCGGGGCATCAGCGACGAGGAGATCGAGCGGGTCTTCGCCGGCCGCGGCGGCAGCGACCCGCCGCCGTTCATCGGCACCAGCGAGGGCCTGGGGCTCTCGACCGTCGTGCTGCTGCTCGACCGGCTCGGCGGCAGGCTGGAGATCATGTCCCGGCCCGAGCAGGGCACGACGTTGTGGCTCTACGTCCCGGTCGAGCCGCCGGCGCGGACCACGAGCAGCGCGACGGTCACGCCGCTCGACCTCGCCCGCCGGGTCCTGACCGTGCGCCACAGCGAGCCGCAGAGCAAACAGCGCCCGTGACCCGCCCCCCCTCCCAGACCGTGACCGAGGTCTTCCTGCGTTACCTGAAGGCCGAGGGCTGCCGGGTCGTCTTCGGCGTGCCCGGCGGTCTGCTCCACCCGTTCTTCGCCGCGGTCGAGAACGACCCCGACCTCAGGTTGGTGGTCACCAAGCACGAGGGTGGAGCGGCGTTCATGGCCGACGGCTACGCCCGCCTCTCCGGACGCCTGGCGGTCTGCGCCGGCACCTCCGGCCCCGGGGCCACCAACCTGCTCACCGGCGTCGCGGTCGCCTTCACCGACGGCGTGCCGCTGCTGGTCGTCACCGGCCAGGCGCCCTCCGCGTCGCTCGGCAAGGGCGCGGCCCAGGAGACGCCGCCCGAGGACATCGACGCGGTGGCGATGTTCCGCCCGGTGACCAAGTACTCGACGATGGTCACCGACCCGCAGCGGCTCGCGCATCACCTGCGCCGGGCGCTGCGCCGAGCGCTCGCCGGTCGCCCCGGCCCAGTCCACCTGAACATCCCGGTCGATCTCTGGGCCCGCCCTGCGTACGAAGACTGGTTCACCCCGCCGACCTATCGCCCCGCGACTCACGCGTTCGACCGGGCCGCGGTGGCGCGCGCCGCCGAGGAGCTGCTCGCCGCCGAGAGGCCGGCGCTGCTGGTCGGCGCCGGCGCCGGCATCGCCGGCGCGACCTCGCACGCGGTCCGCCTCGCCGAGCTGCTGCCGGCGGTGGTGGCGACCACGCCGCGCGGCAAGGGCCTGGTGGCCGAGGATCATCCCC
>JBFYZW010000317.1:0-2594 GCA_041309305.1 Deltaproteobacteria bacterium
GGACCTGCGTGACCTCGCCGGCTGGACGCCGCTCGTCCAGGCGGTCGACCGGGCGCTGGCCTGGGAGGAGGCGGCCGGCGCCGCAGCACAGCTCGATCGCGCGGCGGTGAGCGCCGACCTCGGGGCGGTCGAGCCGGCGATCCGTGCGCTGCTCGACGAGCTGCGCGGCGTGCGAGGGGGTGAGGCGTGACCGCCAGCGACCACGCTCGACGGCCCCGGGTGCTGGTCATCGACGACGGCGTCGAGTACGCCCGCCTGGTCGCCGCCGAGCTCCCCGAGCTCGAGCTGGTCCAGCCGTTCGGGCCGGACGGCCCACCGGCGATCGCCGACGGTGGGGCGGCGATCGCCTTCTTGCGCCGCGCCGAGAGCGCCGTCGATCTGGTCCTGCTCGACATGCAGTTCGAGATCGACGACGCGCGGTTGTTGCCGCTCGCCGAGGGGGCGAGCGCGAAGCGCACGCGCCGCTTCCAGGGCCTGGCGATCCTGCGCGCGCTGCGCCAGGTGCGCCCCGAGCTGCCGGTGGTGCTGCTCACCTCGCACGAGGACCTGTCGCTGGTCGACGCGCAGGGGGAGCTCGCCGCCCAGTCGATGACCTACGTGCTCGGCAGCGACGACCTCGACACGCTGCGCATCCGGGTCCACGCCGCGCTCGCCGAGGCCGGCGCCGCCGGCGAGGAGGATCGCCTGCTCTGGGGGCGCGACCGGCAGATGAACGCGGTGCGCCGCCGGTTGCAGCTGCTCGCCCGCGGCAGCATGCCGATCATCCTCGAGGGCGAGACTGGCACCGGCAAGAGCCTGCTCGCCCACGCCTTTGTTCACGCGCACAGCGGTCGCGGTCCGTTCGTCACCCTCGACCTGGCGGCCGTGCCGGCCGAGCTGATTCCGGCCCACCTGTTTGGCGCGCTGCGCGGCGCCTACACCGGCGCGATCGCCGATCGCAAGGGCGCCTTCGAGCTGGCGCACGGCGGGACGCTGCTCATCGACGAGATCCAGAACGTGCCGCTCGAGGCGCAGAAGCAGCTCCTGGTCGTGTTGCAGGAGCGGCGGGTGCGGCCGCTCGGCGCCGCCGAGGAGCGGCCGGTCGACGTCAAGGTCGTCGCCGCGACCACCGAGTCGCTCGCCGCGGCGGTCGCCGCCGGCCGCTTCCGCCAGGACCTCTATATGCGGCTCGGCCCGGCGACCCGGGTCCGCCTGCCGCCGCTGCGCGACCGGGGCGACGACCTGCAGTTCTTCGCCGAGCGGCTGGTGGCGCGCGCCGCCGAGCACCCGGACAACCAGGCGTACCACGAGGAGCTGTGCCGGGCGCTCGGCCTGGCGGCGCAGGCGCCGCTCCGCCTGGTCATCGGCCAGGCGCGCGATGCGGAGCGGGGCGCGCTTGAGCTGGCGATGCCCGAGCCGGTATGGCGGCGGCTGCGGCGTCATCGCTGGCCGGGCAACATGCGCGAGCTGGCGATGGTCATCCACTCGTTGGTCAACTTCACGCTGGTCGCCGCGGTCGACGCGCTGCGCTCCGGCGTCGCGGTGCGCGCCCCTCGCCTGCAGATCGATCCGGGGCTGGCCGGTGAGCTGCTCGCCGGCTCGGAGTCTCTGGCCGCCGACGCACCGGGCGGAGGGGCGGACACCTTCAGCGTCCAGCTGCGCCCGGCCGAGTCGCTCAACGCGGTCGCCAACCAGGTCGAGCGCCAATACCTGCGCGAGCTGTTCCGCCGCGCCGACGGCGACTTCTCGCAGATGGCGGTGGCGCTGCTCGGCGATGCCGACAAGGCGCGGGCGGTGCGCCTGCGCCTCAACCAGCTCGGCCTCAAGGTCCGAGATCTGCGCCGCCGATGAGCGCGCTGCTGCTCGTCGTCGTGCTGCTCGCCGCCGCGCCGCCGGCCGGCGACAGCGACGCGCCGGGGGTCAGCGCCGCGGTGTTCGAGGCGATGATCGCCCGGCTGGCGGACGAGGCGCGGGCCGAGGCCGAGGCGGCGGTCGAGCGCGGCGCGCTGCTCGCCGCGGTCAGCGCCCTGGACGAGGTGGTCCGCTGGCGCCCCGAGGACGCGGGCGCCTGGCACCGGCTGGGTCAGATCCTCACCCAGCTCGGTCACCTCGACCGGGCTTGGCAGGCGCTGCGCGCCGCGCAGCGGCTCGAGCCGGAGCGCGAGCGGCTGCTCGCCGACCTGTTGGCGGTGGCCGGGCAACGCCCGACGACGCCGAGCGAGCTCAGGGAGCTGGCCGCGGCCCTGGGCGAGGCGCGCGAGCGGCTCGGGCATCAGCCGTGGATCCTGCGCGGGCAGGCGCGGTTGGCCGCGCGCCAGCGGCAGTGGGGCGAGGCCGAGAGCGCCTACCGGGAGCTCTTGGCGGTCGCGCCGCTCGACGACGAGCTGCGGCTCGAGCTCGGCGATCTGGCTCGTGACGCCGGGCGGGTGGACGAGGCGACGCGCCGCTACCGCGAGATCGACGCGACGGGGCCGCTCGGGGCGATGGCGCGCGAGCGCCTCTGGCAGCTCGAGGTCGACGCCGAGGCGCGGCGCTTCGGCTGGACGGGCAGCGGCGCGGTGATCTCGGCGCCGGCGCGGGCGGCGCTCGAGGCCGGCCAGGTGCTGCTCGCCGCC
>JBFYZW010000318.1:0-8658 GCA_041309305.1 Deltaproteobacteria bacterium
CCGTTGGTTGCCCTGGAACATTGATTCAGCCCACGCCGAGCCCGCCGCTGCCGCCTCCACCTGAGCGTACGTGCCCGTGCGCGATTTCTGCGGGATGCACACCAGCCGGAGGGACACGGCAGCCTGGGAGGTTCTGATAGCCCACCACCACGCCCCGCGGTCCTTCGCCTCCTGGCGTATGATAGAGCACGATCGCCTCCCCCGGACCTGAGCGGCCGGTCGGGAACATCGGTGCCTTGTTGTCGATGGGATGACGGTAGTCCTGGTATGAGGCGACCGAGTAGTCCTGGTTCAAGCGAAAGCGATTCGCCTGATACTGGTCTACCCACGCGACCGTGTCGACGCCGCTATCGTAGTGCGCCGCATAGCGGTAGCCGTTGGAGCCGAGGGAAGAGAGACCGGTGGGCGAGCTCGCCCGGCGATAGCGGGGAACTCCGACGTTGTTGGTGTAGAGCAAGAGCTCGTATGGGTTGTAGCCGCCGTGCGCGTACACTGCCATCTTGGTTCGACTGCCCCACGGGGAAAGGGCGTTCGTGAACCCGTCTCCTGAGCTGTAGATGGTGACGCTCGTGGGCGACGTAATGCCCGTTGAGCGCATGACCTCCCAGGTGTTGCCACCGTTGTATTGCAGCCAGAAAGCATTGTTGCCCGAGAACCCGAGGCCCCAGAGCACACGCTGGCCCCAGGCGTAGTCGGAGATTGTGGCGTGTGGATTGCGTACTGTCGCGGGCACGTGAACCGTGAAATCGATGGTTCGCAGATACTCGCGTGCGCCAAAACCGTCGGGGTCGCGGTATTCCACGATTTGTGCCTGACTCGACAAGCCGTTGTAGAAATAGGCATCGATGGAGGCGATGGTAACGGGATTGCTGGAGCTATCCTTGACGTCTGTGTTCGTCGGGTTGAGCGTACCGGTGGCTCCGGGGTTTGTGAGCGGCGAATCCCACACCTGCACAAAGACCTTGCTAGCCTCGAGATACGGAAACATGACCCAGCCGTCGAGCGGGTTGCAGGCCGCGTCCCAGGTGTTGGAGTACGGCTCGCTCCCGTGCCCGGACAGGGAGTTCAACAGAGTGACGTAACCTCCGGTGCCGTTGAATCGTGTGATCGTGAGCGTATCGATGTCGAGGAGACCAACCTCCACCTGACGCGACAAGCTCGGTGCCACAGGCGAGCTGCCTAACCTTTGAAAGACCGGCGGCCACGCGTTCATGTCCTTGAGGATCGCGAACTCACCCACATCGCACACCTGCTTGACGGTAAGAGCGGTAGGCAGAAGTGCGCTCGACACCTCCTGCACGTAGGCAATGCTCGGCTGCCCCACGTTTCCGGCTCTATCCACGGCGCGCACCTCGAGGAGGTTGTCGGTGTCCTGCGCCAGGGAAAAGCTTATCTTGGTGTTGCCATTGCCGTCGACGAACGAGGAGGCGCTCACAAACGGCCCGCCGTTGGTGCGCATCTCGTATCTGAGGAAGTTTGCGTCTACGGTCGTGCCGACCGGAACCTGAATGTGAGCGCAAGCGTAGTTGGCGGCGACTGTATTGCCGGGTGTCAGAGTCGGCGAACCCGGCGGCGTTCCGTCGAAGTTGATAGTCACCTCGGTGAGCGAGCGCGTATTCCCTGCGAGGTCGTAGAGGGCGGTGTCCACGGTCTTGACGCCGTCACCTGAGGACAAGACGCAGACGAAGATCGGGGCATAGGGCACGAGCTCTTCGCTTCCGGTGACCGAGCCGTTGCAGCTCACGCGCATGTGCGAGGGCGTGGCGCCCGGGCAGGTCACAGTGACGGTCACCGTGGGCTCGCTGGTCCAGGTGGCACCGCTGTTGAGCGAGAGCGTCGGAGTTGCAGTTTCGCAGGGCGCCTGGCTGTCGAAGACAAAGGAGCCCGTGGCCGGAAAACCCTCATTGCCGAGCAAGTCTATCGGCACCACCTTGACGGTGTAGCTCATGCCAGCAGAAGGCGGGAGCTGCGCGGCCGCAAGGGCACGGCTCGTGGCGCTCGTGACCACATTGAGCACCTCGGTTGGTGGTACCGCGTCGTGCCGCAACAAGACAAAACGGTAGGAGTTGGTATCGGCCGAGCCAGGGCTCCACTGGACCGTGAATGTGGTCCTCGCGTAGTCGGGCAAGCCGATGATTGTGGGTTGCAAGGGTGGCTCGAGATCCACGCTCAGGGACTGGCTCGGGCCCGGCGCCGAGTTGCCAGCCTTGTCGATCGCGACCACCCGGTAGTACCAAGTGCCCTGTCCGAGCTCAGCGGGCGGCCGCGGGCCCGGGCCTACCAACTCGGGACTGCTGAAAGCCGCGCTGCTCGAGAACTGGACCAGATAGGTGAGAGGAGATCCATGCAGGTCTGTCGCGCCGTCCCATTTGATCCCCGGCAAGGGATCAGTCGTGCTCCCGCCGTCCGGGATGAGATCGGTTCCGCTCGACGTGGTGTATCCGGTTCGAGCCTTGGCCTCGAGGGTCGGCGTCGACCAGGAGGGGAGGGTCGTGTCCAGGGTGATACCAACGGCCGCTAGCAGCGTGGTGTTGCCCACGTCGTCGCGCAGGCAGGCGCTCACGCTTTTTGGCCCATCCCCGCCCGAGAGGGCCACGGGGAGCGACAAGGAAAATGGTATCCAAGCAGGCTCCGACACGGCACTACAGCTCGCGAGCGCGCTCGTTGTCAGGTAGGCCTTGGAGACGTCGGTGGCGAAGTTGGCGAAGGTTGCCGTGGCCGGGTTCTGCCGAGTGTGGCTTGCGCCCCCCTCGACAAGCATCTGACCTCCTGGCCCGGTCTTGTCGAGCATGATCGTGTCGCGTACGAGATGCCTGTTACCGGCCTCGTCTCTGAGACAGACTTCGAGCGTGCGGGTCCCCTCCTCGTCGAGGAGCGTGGCAGTCGGTGTGTCGATGATCGTCGAGAGCGTGCTCGTAAACGTGCCCGTGAGGCAGTCGGCCGAATCACTGCCCCAAGAATAAAGCACCGGCTCTGACGCCGTTCCGGTGAGCGCAACTGTGGCATTGCCTGTGCGAGCTGCTCCGGCGTTGATGCTGACCGTTCCTGCGGGCGCGGTCATGTCCAGCGTGAAGAACGCGCTCGTGTCTGTGCTCTTGTTCCCCGCCAGATCCATGAGCTTCACATAGATCCACTTGGGACCGTCGCCAGGCGGGACCAGGTAGACCTGCGCCGGGCCCCAGGGGACCCAAGACTCGACTGGAACACCCGCCTGGTTGGACAGCGCCATGAAGTCCGCGCCGGTCGCGTCCACGATCAGGTCAACGATGGGGGAGCTGCATCGACCCGCCGGGTTCTCGCCGTTGCAGGTGATGCTGAAATCGTTCAACGTGGGCTCTTGGCGGTCGAGGAAGATCGTGGCCGAGGAAGGTGTGGGAGTCGTCGGGGTCATGTTCCCGGCGCCGTCTTTGAAACGCACGTAGACTGTCTTTGGACCATCTGCGATGGGCGGCGTCCCGAGCTGGAATATCTTCGGGGTCACGAAGGCAACCCAGGGCTCGTCGAACACCGTGTCGAGTGACAGCTGCATTTCGACGACACCACTCAGCTCGTCACCGGCCGTGAGGCGGAGCTGTACCAGTCCCGAGAGCTCCCGTGTGTAGGCTGCGCCTCCGTCAATCTCGACAGCAGCTATGTTTGGCGGGGCGGTGTCGAGAATGATCGAGGCAGAGAACGGGCCGCTCTCAACGCCTCCGGCGTCCTGGTAGTACACTTCCACGGTCTTGAGGCCGTCGCCAGAGACAAGCGTGACCTGCGGATTGGTGACATAGGGTCTGCTGAAATCCGGGTCCGGAACGGCCACGTCTCCCACGATTCGCATGAACGCCGCGTCTGAGACAGCCAGACTCAAGGTGACGAGCTGATTGTTGGTGAAGCTTTCGCCGTCGTTGATCTCGAAATCTCCTTGCTGCGTTACGAGGATGAGGGGCGCCGAAAGGCTGGTCATGCCTCCGCTCGTGACCTCAACGCCGTTCGCAACAGCCCGTCGGTAGCCACGTCTTGTCGCTACGACTTGATAGGTGCCAACGCGGATCCCCTCGAAGCTGAAGCTCCCGGCTGCTGTGCTCGATACGGCATGGGTGGTGCCCGCCAGGGAGACGGTCACTCCGCTATGGTCCGTGGAGCCGGCGAGCTCTACGAGCCCGGTGATGGAGCCGCGAGAGACCCGGAGCACAAACGCGGGGGCGATCGTGTCTCGACCGCCGAGGACTGCAAGTCCTAGAATCGTCGCGGTGTCGAAGCCTGTCTTGCTGACGGTCAGGGTGTGAGTACCTGGCGCTACGTTGTTGACTCGAAACGTACCGTCCGGTGCGCTCACCGTGGTCGGTCCACCCAGCACAGAGATGAGCGCATCGCCATGCTGGCCGTCACCCCGATCCTCGAGCTCGACGATACCGCTAATGCTGCCGGGGTTGGCTGCCAGCACGATCGGACTGTCCGGCACCGTCGTGACCACACCGGCCGGAGCCACAACGTCGTCTCTGCGAGTGGTCACGTGGCTCGACGAGCTCAACACCAGGTCGTACGTGCCGGCGGCTAGACGAAGGTCAAACCGGCCGCTCTGGTTCGTCACGGTTCGGATCCCGTACCCATCGACCTCGACCATGATACCCGAGTGATCCTGTTCTTCGGCCGGCCAGGACAGCTCCGCGCTCTTGAGTGCTTCGCCCGTGATGTGTGCTTCTTCTGCCGCATTGACGCCGGCGTCCATGATGACCTGAAGGTTGCGCTCCTCGCCTGGAGTCAGAGTCAGCTCCCTCACCTGGCGCAAGAACTGAGTATGACTCACGTCCAGGGTGTAGCGGCCTGGAGTGAGTGTATCAAACGCAAAGGCGCCATCTTCGCCCGTCGTGGCCGGGTTGTTCTCCGGGTTCGTGGGGCCGTCGAGCGCCACCTCGGCGCCAACGAGCGCCTCTACGGGGCTACCGTTGTGCCGATCTCCGAGCACGACCCCGCGCAACGAGGCCTTCTGTTGTTGCTCGGCAGGCATGGCAGGATCGTAAGGGTTCGTGGCCGGCACGCTGGTGACGCAGGCTGCCACCCACGCAGTCGAGGCGAAACCGAGCGCGATCCAGATCCTGACTTGCATGGGATACCCCCGCGAGATGAGGAGTCGGTCGTATCAAACCGGGGCCGTGATTGCCATCGAATCGGATTGCTCAGCTCGTTGGCTGCGTCGTGGGGGGCCGCCGAGACAAGATCGATATCGGCAGGAGGGCGTTTCATGATCGTGGGAGAGCAGGCGCGGGGCGTGTAGCCGAACGCGGCGAGGCGCTTGGCGAGAGCGTCGTCGGTCTCGGCGCCCCAATCGTCGAGGAGGTTCGGAAGCGGCAGAATCGACGGCGCGCGGATCGTATGGCTGCGCGCTCCGGCGCGCCCTCGGGTCGTCGCCGTTGAGCGAGGCCGAGGCCGAATGATTGGAGCCGGCGAAGGTCAGGCCGGTGAAGCCCTGTCCATCCGGTGACGATCCGTGGTGCGGCGAAAGCAGCCGATGTTGCAAAGGGGTTTCGGTCATGCGTTGATGGTCGTCGTACTGAGAGGGCAGTCGATGAGCGGCGAGGTCGGGCGGGGTTTGTCGTTGGGGGAGGGGGTTTGTCCTCCCGCTGCGCCTCGATCCCGCACCGGCGCATGCCCCTGCGCGCGTCTGCAGTCCTTCGCCGAGGCCTGCATGCGCCTCTTCGCCCGCGTCGATCCACAGAGCGGCGATGCCTACGCCGTCTGCCTCGAGAAGCGTGGTTGCGACGACGAGGCGGCGTTGATCGAGTGCGGCAGCCTCCTGGTGCTGCTGTGACGTCGTGCGTCCGCGCCGCACTGGCGTGCCTGGCCGTGCTGCCCCTCTGGGGCGCCGGTCTCGAGGCGCGTGCTTGCACCGCCTTCGCCGGCGGGGGGCTCGTGGCCAAGGGCTACGACTGGGACATCGGCTATGGCCTGGTGCTCGTCAATCCCAAGGGCCTGAAGAAGCGCGCCCTGGCGTTCCACCCCACCGACCGACCCTTCGAGTGGGTGGCCGAGCATGCGAGCCTCACCTTCAACCAGTACGGCCGCGAGCTGCCCAACGGCGGCATCAACGACGCCGGCCTCGTCGTCGAGGTTTTGTGGCTCGGCGAAAGCGCCTACCCGCCGCCAGACAGCCGCCCCACCGTCAACGAGCTGCAATGGGTGCAGCTCATGCTCGACCGGTACGCCACCACCGGCGAGGTGGTCGGGCACGCCGGAGACGTGCGCATCTCCCTGGTCGCGGGCAAGGTGCACTACTTCGTCTGCGATGCGGCGCGGGAATGCGCCGTGCTCGAGCACGTGGGCCAGAAGCTCGTCGTCACTGCCGCCGCGGCCCTCGGCGCGAGGGCCATCACCAACAACACCTGGACCGACTCGGCCGCCCGGCTGCGCCAGATCCGCGGCTTCGGCGGCACGGTGCCACCACCGGGCCGGAGCGCGAAGTCACTCGACCGTTACGTCCAGGCCGCCTTCGCCGCCCGGCATCTGGACATCACCGCCGGCACGGATGTCGCGGCGGCATTCCGGCTGCTCGGGCGGGTGGCCGTGGGCAAGCGCACGCAATGGAACATCGTCTACGACCTGGAGGTGCGGCGCGTCCACTTCAAGACGCAGGCCGCCCCCGCCGTCAAGCAGGTCGACCTCGCCGCGGTCGTTTCCGACTGCGCCGCGCCGGTCCGGGCGCTCGACATCGACCACGCGGTGGCGGGCGATGTCGCCGCCGCCTTCGCCCCCCTCACCCGGGCGCAGAACCTCGCGTTGATTCAGAGGAGCATGAGCGAGACGCGCCGGCCGGTGCCGCGCGAGGCTGGCACGATGCTCGCCGCGTACCCGGAGAGCTTCTCCTGCGTCGGGTCAACACCGGCCGCCGCCGGGCGCACGCGGGCGCAGGCTGACGGCGGCGAGCTCGACTGACGGTCCGGGGCCTCAGAAAACTTCGACCTCGGCGAGACTGAGGACCCCAGTGCCCGGGAGTTGCAGGCGGATGTAGCGCCCGGAGATCCCCGGCACGACGACCTCGTTTCTCACCTGGGCGGTGGCGATCGACGTCGACCAGACACCAGGCTGGGCCAGGCACGCGGTGACGCCGCTGCAGGCGAACGGCTGGGCGGAGACCATCACCTTCACGCCGTTGAGCCGACTGACGGCCGAGGCGATGTTCCAGATGACGATCTTGTTGAGGGTCGTCGCGGCCCGCAGGTCGATGTCGAGGTAGGGCTGCGACTCCTGCCTCGTGTAGACGATCCCCTGCCAGGCCTTGCCGTCGCCGTCGTAGGTGCGGCCGTCGACGGCGAAGACCCCGTCGGCGATGTCGTAGTCGCTCGAGGCTTTGGCCTTCGCGCCGATGGCCAGGCTCCGCGGCGCGGGCAACGCCGAGACCGTAGATCTGGGCACGACCGCGGCGAAACCTGCCTGGCCGAGGTTGCTGCCCACCTCCATGCGGACGGTGCCCAGGAACTTCCGGTAGTACTCACCGACGGCCTCCGGCGCGCTCGCCGCCCAGGTGTAGACGCCCCAGCGCAGGTGCGGCGAGGTGTCCTTCATCGCTTTGTGCGCGGCGGAGTCGGCCCAGCGATTGATGAAGGTGGTTCCGTTGTGCATCGTCGGCATGCCGATGATCTCGACGGTCGGCCGCTCGTGACTCAGCTGCACCTCGCCGCCGCTGCCGGCCGGCGCGGCCCAGATCCTCACGTAGCCGTCATTGTCGTAGCTGTATTTGAACTCGAGCACGAAGTCGTACCACGCGCCCTCCTCAAGCGTGATCACGTACTCGCGGCGCACCGAGTCGAGCGAGAAAGAGAGCGCCTTGTTGCTGCCGTCGATCTCGAACTCGGCGGCCGGACTGCCGGTGATCCCGTCGGCCTGGCTGCGGATTTGGAAATCGGTGAAGGGGTCGTCCAAGCCGATGTGGCTGTACATCTGGCTCCACCCGATCCAGGCGGTGGCCCCCACCGCGACGCCCAGGGCCTGGTACTCCTCGCGGGCCCCGAGCTCCACCCGTTCGGCGATCGATTGCTGCGTGTACTCGATGTAGTAGTCGACGCTGCTCTGACCGGGAAAGCGTTGGAACTGGTCGTTGTGGAGGTTGATCGACAGCCCGTAGCCGAGGTCCCAGATGGCCGGCAAAAAGAAGCTGTCCTGTGCTGTCTCCGCCGTGCCCCACAAAAAGACCTTGTCGGCGGTCTCGCCGGCGAGCGGCGGGTCGGGAATCACCGGTGGATCGGTCGGCGCCGCCGGCTCGCAGACCGAGCCGTCACCGTTGACGTCGGTGGTGCCCGCCGGGCAGGTCGGGACCGGGTCCGGCGGTGGCGGTGCGCCGCCGCCAGCGGTGAGGGCCACGAGGCAGGCGTCGAGCCCGCCGGTCTCGGCCCGCAGCCCCCATTGCTCGATGCTGGCGATGCTCTGCTGTTCGCTGCGGAAAGCGACGTCGGTCGCCAGCGTCTGCTCCGTGCCACCGGCCTGGCTGGCGAACACCGAGTACCGGTGCCGCGGGACGTCCACCAGCAAACGGAGTCGGTGCGCCGTGCCGGCCTCGTAGGTCACTGACGTGCTCGCGGCGTAGGTGGAGCCGTTGCGCACGTCGATGGTGCCGCTGGTGTTGAAGCGTACGATCACGGCCAGGTCGGTCCAGCCCAACGCGTTGCCCGTCCCCGCCGCCAT
>JBFYZW010000319.1:0-9688 GCA_041309305.1 Deltaproteobacteria bacterium
CGGACGAGGAGATCCGCCGCCAGGTGGCCCTCGAGGAGAAGGCCCGCGCCCGTGACGAGCGGCGCACCAAGGCCGAGGAGGCCCGCCAGGCGCGCGAGGCCGAGGAGGCGAAGCGGCGCGCCGCGGAAGAGGCCGAGCGGCTGCGGCGCCGGCGGGCCTGGGAGCAGGTCGAGATCCCCAGCGACTACAGCCCGGCGCCGGAGAGCGCCCACGACCTCTACCAGCTGCAGCTCGACGCCTTCGAAGGCCCGTTGGACCTGTTGCTCTTCCTCATCCGGCGCCACCGGATCGACATCTTCGACATCCCGATGTCGTTCATCTGTGAGCGCTACCTCGAGTATCTGCGCGCGATGGAGGAGCTGAACCTCGACGTCGCCGCCGAGTTCATGTTCCTCGCCGCCGAGCTGGTGCACGTCAAGTCGAAGATGCTGCTGCCTCGGCCGCAGGAGGTCGAGGACGACGAGGAGGTCGATCCGCGCGCCGAGCTGGTCCGGCGCCTGCTCGAGTACCAGAAGTACAAGGACGCGGCCGAGAAGCTGTCGAGCTTCCCCTGGCTCGGCCGCGACACCTTCGACCGCGAGCCGGAGCGGATCGAGCAGGAACGCAGCGAGCTGCCGCTCCGCGAGGTCGGGTTGTTCGCCCTGATCGAGGCCTTCGACCAGGTGCTACGCCGCGGAGCGCCGGAGTTCCGCCACCAGGTGTTGATGGAGCACTCGTCGGTCGCCGAGCGGATACGTACCTACGCGCAGATCCTCGCCGGCCGCGACCCGTTGCCCTTCGTCGAGCTGCTCGGCGCGCTGCGGAGCAAGCTCGACGTCGTGGTCAGCTTCCTGGCCATGCTCGAGATGTGCCGCCTGCACCTGCTACGCCTCTACCAGTCGGTCAGTGGCGAGCTCTACGTGATGTCGCGCTTCGACACGCCTGAGGTCGCCTTCGCGCAGCTCGAGCACCTCGATGACCAGGCGGAGTACGCTGGATGAACACGTTGAACCAGGAGCAGCTGGCGAGCGCGATCGAGGCGGTGTTGTTCGCCGCCGGCGAGCCGATGAGCGTCCAGGATCTGCGGCAGGTCTTCGATCGGCTGTGGGCCGAGCGGCCCGCCGAGGAGCTCGGGGCGTTGAAGAAGGAGCTGGACGGTGCGGTTGGTCTGCTGCGTGAGCGCTGGCGGTCGATCGACGGCGAGCGGGGGTTCCAGCTCATCGAGGTCGCCGACGGCATGACCCTGAGGACGAACCCGCGCTTCGCCGACGTGCTCAAGGCGATGCGTGAGGCCCGGCCGGTGCGCCTGTCCCGCGCCGCGCTCGAGACGCTGGCGATCATCGCCTACCGCCAACCGGTGACCAAGCCGGAGATCGACCACCTGCGCGGGGTCGATTGCACCGCGACGATCAAGCTGCTGCTCGACCGCACGCTGGTGCGCATCGTCGGCAAGAAGGAGGAGCCGGGGCTGCCGCTCCTCTACGGCACCACCAGGGAGTTCTTGAGCTTCTTCAACCTGAGTAACCTGGCGCAGCTGCCGTCCTTGCGCGAGTACCACGAGCTGACCGAGGAGTCGCAGGAGGAGCTCGCCGCGCTCGACGGACAGCCGCCGCTCGAGTCGCTGCGTGACGGCGCGACGCCGCTCCGCCCGGACGAGGAGCCGGCGGTGCTCGACCTCGACGCGGCGGTCGCGGCGCTCAAGAGCACCGAGAAACACGCGCGCGCCTCGCTCGCCGAGCACGGCATTCAGTTGGTCGAGGAGGAGGGCGAAACGGCCGGCAGCACGCCGGCCCAAGACACCCTGGCCCCGGACACCAGCGCAGACCCCGAGCCGCCGCTGAGCGGCGCCTGAGACGAGGCGACGGTGCCCGCCGAACGACTCCAGAAGATCCTCGCCCGGGCCGGCATCGCCTCGCGCCGCGCCGCCGAGAGCTACATCCAGGCCGGCCGGGTCAAGGTGAACGGCAAGGTGGTCTCCACCTTGGGCGCCCGCGCCGATCCGGCCGTCGATCGGATCGAGGTGCAGGGGATCGGCCGGCTCGAGGCCGAGCCGCTGGTCTACCTGGCCCTGCACAAACCGCCGGCGGTGATCTCGACCGTCCAGGATCCCGAGGGGCGGACGACGGTGATCGATCTGCTCGAGCGCACGCGCGCCTCCGGGCCACGCGAGCGCGAGGATCAACTACCGCGGGTCTTCCCGGTCGGCCGGCTCGACTTCGACGCCGAGGGCCTGCTGCTGCTCACCAACGATGGGACGCTGGCCCAGGGGCTGCTCCATCCCAGCTCTCACGTCCCGAAGACCTACGTGGTCAAGGTCGAACGGCATCCGGACGAGAAGGCGCTGCGGCGCCTGCGCGCCGGCGTGCGGCTCAAGCTCGAGGACGGGCGGCTCAGCCGGCCGACCAAGCCGGCCGAGGCGCGCGTGCTCAAGCGCGGCCCGGCCAACGCCTGGCTCGAGCTGACCATCAGTGAGGGCCGACGCCATCAGGTGAAGCTGATGTGCCAGGCGGTTGGCCACCCGGTGATCCGCTTGATCCGCACCACGTTCGCCGGCATCCCGCTCGAGCCGCTGCCGCCCGGCGCCTGGCGCCACCTGCGCCGCGAGGAGGTCGAAGTGCTGTTCGACTGGATCTCGGGCGCGCCGCCGCCGCGCCGGCGGCACAGAGGTTGACCCGCCCCGGCAGGCGCAATAGAGCGATCCCATGTCCGACAAACTGCGCAAACTCAAGGACGAAGCTGCAAACCTGGTGCAGAAGGGCAAGCTCGACAAGGCGCTCACCGTCTACGACGAGGTCCTCGCCCAGGATCAGAACGACCTGACCGCGCAGCTGAGGCGCGGCGACATCCTGCGCAAGATGGACCGCGGCGCCGAGGCGATCGGCGCCTACATGAAGGTCGCGCAGGTGTACGCCGCCGACGGGCTCCTGCTCAAGGCGATCGCTGCCTGCAAACTGATCCTCGAGATCGACGGCGAGCACACCGACACCCAGAAGATGCTCGCCGACCTGTACGCGAAGAAGACCAACCGGGGCGCGGCGGCGATGCCGATCCCGGTCAAGCCTCCGGTCGCCGTGCCGCCGCCGATCCCCACCGCCGCCGCGGCCGACGCGATCCCCGAGGTCGCCGACGAGGACGTCGAGGTCGTCGTCGAGGAGCCCCCGACCCCGGCCGAGTTGCCGACCATCCCGCTGTTCTCCGATCTGCCGAAGAACGCCTTCATCCAGCTGCTCGAGCAGATGCACATGCGCTCCACCGTCCCCGACGAGGTGATCATCCGCGAGGGGGACGTCGACGATTCGATGTTCATCATCTCGAACGGCAGGGTGAAGGTGACCAAGACCACCGAGACCGGCGCCGAGGTCGTCCTCGCGCACCTCGGCGACGGCACCTTCTTCGGCGAGATGGCGCTGCTCTCCGAGTCGCCGCGCGCCGCCAGCGTCATCGCCGAGGAGGAGACGCTGCTCTTCCAGGTCTCGCGTGACACGCTCGATCAGGTGGTCAAGAACTTCGGCTCGGTGAAGCACATCCTGCTCAAGTTCTACCGCCAGCGGCTGCTCTCCAACCTGATGGCCACCTCACCGATCTTCAAGCCGCTGGACGCCAATCAGCGCAAGACGTTGATCGAGCAGTTCAAGAGCCGCGAGGTGCCGGCGCAGGAGAAGATCATCGAGGAGGGTCAGAAGGGGGACGGGCTCTACCTCTTGCTCGCCGGCCGGGTCGAGGTGTCGCGCAAGGCCGAGAACAAGAAGCAGGTCCTCGCCCACCTGAAGGAGGGCGACGTCTTCGGCGAGATGTCGCTGCTCACCAACCAACCGGTCAGCGCGACGATCAAGGCGCTACGCAAGTCGATCGTTTTGAAGCTGCCGCGCAAGACCTTCGCCGAGATCGCCTCAACCCACCCGCAGCTGCTGGCCCACATCTCCGATCTGTCGGCCGAGCGCGAGAAGACCACCCAGGCGATCCTCGCCGGCAAGATGCGCTTCAGCGAGGAGGAGGGGCTGGTCCTGGTATGATGGCCGGCGTGCTACGCCGTCGTACCCTCGGTTGAGAACCACGCCGCGGCGCCTCGCCCCGGCTGCTCGGCTCAGTGAGGCGGCGCGATGCTGCGCACCGTGTCGAGAAACAGAGCGACCGGGAACGGCTTGGCGAGCACCGCCGCGGCGCCGAAGCGCTTGGCATCGGCGCGCACCTCGTCGTCGGCGAACGCCGAGATGAGAACCACCGAGGTGGCCCAGTCGACGTGGCGCAGGCCCTCGAGCACCTCGAGGCCGGTTACTCCGGGCATGCGGTGGTCGGTGATGATGATGTCCACCGTCGCCACCGCGTTGAACTCGAGGAAATCGAACTTGAGCTTGTGCAAGAGATCGGGGCCGTCCTTGGCCTCGACCACGTCGTAGCCCTCCTCACGCAATGCCAGGGCGAGCATCCTGCGCATCTCGGTGTCGTCGTCGGCGAGCAGGATGCGGGTCGGCGTCCCCTCGACGAGGACTTCGCTGATTCGACCCTCAGGCCGGGGGTACTGTGAACGCGGGGCAACGAAGCGGTGGGGCATCATCCTTCTCCGTGTTGAGGTTCGACGGAGGCAATGCACAGGACGCGCCAGTGAGATTGCTCTGCCTTTTCAGGGCCTCGCCGCCAGGGTGTGGCATTCTGCCAGGGCGATATGCGCGTGGATGCCCCGCTCAGCGCCCGCGCTGGCGCTCGCGGCGGTGCAACGTCGAGACGTCCACCTCGAGGATTTGGGCCGCCCGGGTCTTGTTGCCCTCGCAATGCTCGAGCACGGCGGCGATGTGCGCGTCCTCCACCTGACGCAGCGGGAGCAGCTCGACGGGGCCTCCCGGCTCTGGCCCGAGGCGGGCATGGGCGCCCGCAGCCGCGGCGAGCTCGGCGGCGAGCTCGTCGAGGCCGGCGACCGGGCGGGTGGCGAAGGTGGCGATCCGCTTGACCAGGTTCTCGAGCTCGCGGACGTTGCCCGGCCAGGGCAGGTTCGCCAACCGTGCCAGCGCCTCTTTGCTGAACGACTCGACGACGACCTGCGGGTCGGCCGCGCGGCACCGGGCGAGGAAGTGGTCGACCAGCGCCGGCAGATCCTCCCGCCGATCGCGCAGCGGCGGGACGACCACCGCCAGGACATTGAGCCGAAAGAACAGGTCCTGGCGGAAACGCCCGTCGCGCACCCGCTCGTCGAGCGGCTGGTGCGTCGAGGCGATGAGGCGGACGTTCACCCGACGGGTGAGGTCCGATCCGACCGCGCGCACCTGACCGTCCTCGATCACGCGCAGCAGCTTGGCCTGCAGCTCGACCGGCATATCGCCGACCTCGTCGAGGAAGAGGGTGCCACCGTCGGCCTCGGCGAACAGACCCCGGCGGGCGGCGGTCGCGCCGGTGAAGGCGCCCCGGACGTGGCCGAACAGCTCACTCTCGAGCAACGTCGCCGGCAGCGCGGTGCAATTGACCGACACCAGCGGCGCGTCCTTGCGCGCGCCGAGGAGGTGAATCGCGCGGGCGACCAGCTCCTTGCCGGTGCCGCTCTCGCCACGCACCAGCACGACCTCCTCGGTGGCGGCGATCCGCTCGATCCGATCGTACAGTGCACGCATCACCGAGCTCTGACCGACCATCGCCTGGAGACTGCCGCGCTCGACCGCCAGCCGGCGCAGGTGGGCGTGGTCGCGGCGCAGGCGACTATCAGCCAGCGCCCGCTCGACGAAGACCAGGACCTCAGCGAGGGCGAATGGTTTGGTGAAGTAGTGGGCCGCGCCGGCCTTCACCGCCTCGACGGCGCTCCCGACGTCGCCGAAGGCGGTCATGATCAGGACCGGCAGGTCGGGGTAGGTCCGCCGGACATGGGCGAGCAGGTCCAAACCGTCGATGCCGCTCATCCGCAGATCGGTGAGCACGAGGTCGAACGGCTCGCTCTCGAGGAGTGAGAGGGCCGCCGCGCCGTCGTTGACCGCCCGGCCGTCGTGACCGGCGTCGGTCAGCTGCTCGGCGAGCATCCGAGCCATCTCGAGGTGGTCGTCGACCACCAACACGCGGGCGCGACGTTCAGCGGCCACGGTCCTCTCCTTCAGCCGGCGGGCCGAGCGGCCAATCGACGACGAAGCGTGTCCCGAGGCCGGGCGTCGACTCGACATCGATCGTAGCGCCATGATCACGGGCGATCTTGGCCACCATCGTCAACCCCAGGCCGGTCCCCTGGCCGCGCTTCTTGGTCGTGAAGAACGGATCGAAGATCCGGTGCAGATCCGTCGGGGCGATCCCGCTGCCCTGGTCGGCGACGATGAGTTGCACCCGCGCCGGCGCCGGGCCGGCGGCCGACATCCTCGCGCTGACCTCGACCAGGCCACCGCGCGGCGACGCATCGAGCGCGTTGACCACCAGGTTCAAGAGCAGCTGCTCGAGTTGGTCGGCGTCGCCGGGCAACAACGGGAGGTCAGCCGGCCAGGTCATCTCCAGCCGAACGCCGCGGCGCGTGGCCTCGAAGGCGAGGAGCTCGGCGATGCGCGCTCCGAGCTGGGGAAGCGCGACCTGGGTGCGGGACGCCGGCCGAGCGCGAGAGAAGTCGAGCAGCGATTGCACGATCCGCGCTACCCGATCGATCTGTTCGATGATGATCCGCAGGCTCTCGCTCTGCGGTGCGTCGCTCGCCAGCTTGCTGAGCGTCATCTCGGCGCGCCCGCGGATCACCCCGAGCGGTGTGCCGATCTCGTGGGCGAAACCCGCGGCGAGCGTGCCGACCGTGGCGAGCTTCTCGGCGCGGAGGAGTTGGGTCTCGAGCCGGTGCACGGCGGTGAGGTCCTCGAGCACCAAGAGCGTGCGCAGCTCCTCGCTCGGCGCGCTGAGCGGGACCGCCTGAACGCGCAGGTAGGTCGGCTCGGGGAACAGCCGCCACTCCGCGCCGTGGATCGGCACCGTCGCGCCATGTCGCTCCGCTGCCTCGACCAGGCCGGCCAACGCCGCGCGGGCGTCCGCCTCGGCTCCGGGGAAGACCGCGTCGAGCGACACCGGCAGCGCGAGCTCGGGCAGCCGTTGCCTGAGCGCCCGGTTCGCGGCGGTGACCCGTCCGTCGGCCGACACCCCGAGGACCCCGACCGGGATGCTGTCGAGGATCCGCTCCGCCTTCTCGTGCAGGTGCGCCAGCCGGTCCGCGTTGGCCAACTGCTCGTGCAAGCGGACAGCGCGGCGGAAGAGGACCAACAGGTAGGCGAAGGCGACGACCAGCAGGACCGCCACGCCAGTGGCCGAGAGGACCAACCGACGGACCAGCGCCAGCTCGAGGCCTCGGAACTCGGCCATCGAGCTGATGGTCGCCACCGCCCAGCGCGCGTGCCGGCCGAGCCCCACCGGCGCGAAGGCGAGGATCGTGTCGGCCCGGCCGAAGCCGAGCGAGGCGCTCTCGCGCCGCTCGAGGACCACGGTGCCGACCTCGCCGTCGCGCATCCGCTCGAGCGCGGCGGCGAACACGGGCGCCATCGTCGGCTCGCGTTCCACCGCCTCGACCGCGGCGCGGACCGCAGGATCGGTGGCTCGCGATGCAGGCCCCTCCGGCCCGAGCACCAACACGTCGGTTTGGACCTCGGTCGAGATGTAGCGCAGGCGGGCGAAATAGTGGCGCAGATCGACCAGTAGGGCCAGCGCGTGGGCGCCGTGCTCGTCGGGGGTGTCCTGCCAGGCGGCGGTGAAGATGCGGAACCACCCCTCGCCCGGGATCTCGACCGGCGCAGAGACCTGGGTGAGGTTGCCCCCGCCGTGCGCCGCGGCGAAGGCGATCTGCTCGAGCAGCCGCAAGGTCTCCGCCGGCACCGCTCCCTCGCCCCTCGGATCGGCCACCCGTGCGACGTGCCTCGGCTGGAGGGTCACCGCCACCACGGCGCGGTAGGGGCGAACGGTGCTCACCATCGCGGTCAGCAGGCGTTCTTCGGCCGGGGCATCCGGTAGCGTGTGCAGGACCCGGACCGTGAAGTCGAGGTCCTCGACGATGTCACGCAGGTCCTCCTCGATCCCTGCCGCAGCGCGCTCGACCTGCCCGAGCCGCGCCTGCGAGTGGCGCTGGAGCAGGCTCCAGCGGTCCTCGCGCACGAAGTGGCGGGCGAGCAGGACGACCGCGAGCAGCCCGACCGCCACCGCGAGCGCCCCGATCATCACCACCCGACGCAGCTCGGACGCGCCGGCCTGCGCGTACCTCTCCCGATCCATCGCGCCGGCGAGTGTAACATCGGATCACGATCGCCGGGAGACGGGCGAGGCCCGCCCGGCAGCACCGGGCGTTTCTTCTTGCATTTTCGCCGCCGATCGGCCATATCGGCGCGGCGCTGGCTCTCTCGGGAGCACCAGCGCAATCGGTGCGGCAAAGGAGGTGAATCGCGCGTGACCAAGGTCATCGTCAAAGAGGGGGAGCCCTTCGAGAAGGCCCTCAAGCGCTTCAAGAAGAAGGTCGAAGCCGCGGGTATCTTGAAGGAAGTGCGCCGTCGTGAGCACTACCTCAAGCCTTCGATTCGCCGCAAAGAGAAAATGCGCGCTGCCGAGAAGCGGCGGCGGCGGAGCGCCAACCGGCAACGCCGGTGACGCCGCAGAGCGGATCGCGAGGTCGTAAGGCAGGACAACGCAAACTCGCCGGCACCCCACACCCGGGGGCGGCTTAGCTCCGGGTTGGCTGTTGGCAGCCCGGCCAGGGTCGATTTTGGTTCAGGAGAAGCACGAGATGGATACGCAATCCCAAGCCGAGCCGTTGCGCGAGGGCGGCCAGACGTTCGCCGAGATGCTCGAGGAGCTGCAGGGGCGCCAAGACGCGGTGCGCGAAGGTGAGATCGTCAAAGGACGAGTCATCGAGGTGCGCCACGACAGCGTCCTGGTCGACATCGGCTACAAGAGCGAGGCGACCGTGCCGCTCAGCGAGTTCAGCGTCGTCGACGGCAAGCCGAACGTCACCGCCGGGCAGGAGCTCGACCTGTTCGTCGAGAGCCGCGAGGACGACACCGGCCTGGTGATCGTATCCAAGGAGAAGGCCGACAAACTGCGCGTCTGGGACGACATCTCAGCCGCCGCCGAGCGCGACGAGCTGGTCGACGGCGTCGTCGTCGCCCGGGTCAAGGGCGGGCTGTCGGTCGACATCGGCGTCAAGGCGTTCTTGCCCGGCAGCCAGGTCGACCTGCGGCCGATCCGCAACCTCGACAAGCTGATCGGCCAGCGCTTCAAGTTCAAGGTGATCAAGTTCAACAAGAAGCGCGGCAACATCGTGCTCTCCCGCCGCGTGCTGCTCGAGCAGGAGCGCGAGGAGCAGAAGCGGGAGACGTTGAAGAACCTGGCCGAGGGCGTCGTGATGCCGGGCGTGGTCAAGAACCTGACCGACTACGGCGCCTTCGTCGACCTGGGCGGCATCGACGGCCTGCTGCACATCACCGACATGAGCTGGGGCCGGGTGAACCACCCCTCGGAGCTGTTCAACATCGGCGACGAGATCAAGGTGAAGGTGCTGAAGTTCGACCCGGAGAGCGAGCGCGTCTCGCTCGGCTACAAGCAGATCACCGAGGATCCGTGGACCGGCGCCGCCGACAAGTACCCGGTGGGCAAGCGGGTGGCCGGCAAGGTGGTCTCGCTGACCGACTACGGCGCCTTCGTCGAGATCGAGCCGGGCGTCGAGGGGTTGGTGCACGTCTCGGAGATGAGCTGGACCAAGCGGGTCAAGCACCCGTCGAAGCTGGTCAAC
>JBFYZW010000320.1:0-5991 GCA_041309305.1 Deltaproteobacteria bacterium
CGAGGCCACCGCCCGCTCCGCCGGCCCGACCCCGGTCGAGCCAACGCGCGAGATCCCGACGCTGCCCCAGCGGCCGGCCGCGGCCCCTGAGACCACCGCGGCGCCGAGCGAGTCGTTGGTCGACACCCTCTCGGTGCCGGTGCCCAACCTCGGCCGGCGCGACACCCCGCCGCGGCCGAGCGCGGCCAGCTCGACGCCGGACACCCCTGCGTCGCGCGAGAAGACCGACCTGAACCGCCGAGCGCCGCTCGACGAATCACGCCTCGCCTACCTGCGCCGCCGGCTGAACGAGCAACGCCCGGCGTTGATCGCGGCGCTGATCGGCTGGCTCTGGGGCGGGGCGTTGTTCGCGATCCTGATCCTCAGCGGCCCGGTCGGCATCCCGGCCCAGGACCTGCTCGCCTTCCACCAGGCGCTGGCGACCGAGGAGCTGCCGGCCGCCGAGGCGTTGCTCGGCACCCACGAGCTGCCCGCGGAGCTGCGCACGCTGGCCGACCAGGCGATCGTCTCCCGGCGCGAGGCGATCCGCACCCGGCTGCAGGCCGAGGCCCAGGCCGCCTACGACAAGCAGGCCTTCGCCGAGGCGCTGGCCAAGGCCGAGAAGGCCCGCGCGCTGGCGGCCGAGAGCGCCGACCTCCTGTTCCTGGCCGCCGATTCGATGCGGCAGCTCGGCCGGCTGCCCGAGTCGGCGTCGGTCTACGCCCGCTTCGTCGAGCTGGCCGCCGACGACCCCCGCCTCGACGACGCCCTCTTCTGGCAGGGCGAGGCGGCGCTGGCGAACAGCAAGCCCGACGAGGCGCGCGCGTTGTTCGTCCGCGTCAACGCGATGGACACGAGCAACTTCAAGCGCTCGGCCGAGAAGCGGCTCAGCGAGCTGGCGGCGGCCGCGCCGCCGCCGCCGGCCGCCCCGCCCGACGCCCCCTGACCCTCAGGCCGCCGGCGCGGTGAAGGTGACGCCCTCCCGGCGGAGCAAAAACTCCTTGATCGCCACGCCGCCGGAGTAGCCGGTCAACGCGCCGTGCCGACCGAGCACCCGGTGGCAGGGGACGACGATGGCGACCGGGTTGGCGCCGACCGCAGCGCCGACCGCGCGCGCGGCGCCAGGCTTGCCGAGCCGCTCGGCCAGTTCGCCGTAGGAGACCGTCGTGCCGTACGGCACGGCCACGAGCTCGCGCCAGACCTGGCGCTGGAACAGGCTGCCCTCGAGCGCCAACGTCAACGAGAAGCGCCGCAGCTCGCCGGCAAAGTAGGCGGCGAGCTGGGCGGTCACCTCGCGAAACGGCCGGGGATCGAGCACCCAGTAACTCTCGGGCTGACGAGGCGTCTTCCCGGCCTGGAAGCAGAGGTGGGCCAGGCCGCGCGCGTCCCCGCTGAGCAACAGCGGGCCGACCGGCGACGAGACGTAGGTGTAGCTCCGCCGCTGCACCCACCATCCCTGACCGATCGACGCAGCCCCCGTCAAGGGGTGGTGGCCACCGCCGCGAGTGGCTATGGTGGGCACTCCTCGAGCCTGGAGCAGCCGATGGACGCCTTGTGGGAGAGCGTCAACTTCGCCACCAAGGGCCTGGTCGTCCTGGTCATCTTCTACGCCTGCGCCCTGGTCGTCTTTCAGCTCTTCCGGCGCCGCCGACCGGAGATCGGCACCTTCGCGCTCAAGCCGGTCAACCTGCGCGTCGCCGAGCTGACCGACCACCTGCGCCGCTCGATCCTGCCCAAGGCCGAGTACAAGCTGGCGCACAAGGAGACCCGCCGCCGCCGGCGCGAGAGCCGCGGCCACCCGAGCCTGTTCGTGATCGACTTCAAAGGCGACGTCGCGGCCACGCAGGTGGCGGCGCTGCGCGAGGAGATCACCGCGCTATTGCAGATCGCCACGCCGCGCGACGAGGTCGCCATCCGCCTCGAGAGCGCCGGCGGCATGGTCACCCACTACGGCCTGGCCGCCTCGCAGCTGGCGCGGCTCAAGCAGCACCAGCTGCGCGTCACCGCCTGCATCGACCGGGTCGCGGCCAGCGGCGGCTACCTGATGGCCTGCGTCGCCGACCAGATCCTCGCCGCGCCGTTCGCGGTCGTCGGCTCGATCGGCGTCGCCGCGCCGGTGCCCAACCTCCACCGCTGGCTCAAGGACCACGGCGTCGACTTCGAGGAGTTCACCGCCGGGGAGCACAAACGCACCGTGACGCTCCTGGGCGAGATCACCAGCAAGGGGCGGCAGAAGTTCCAGGAGCAGCTCGAGGAGACCCACCGCCTGTTCAAGGCCTTCGTCGCCCAGTACCGGCCGGCGCTCGACCTCGACCGGGTCGCGACCGGCGAGTACTGGCACGGCGAGCGGGCCAAAGAGCTCGGCCTGGTCGACGCTTTGGCCACCAGCGACGACTACCTGCTCTCCAAGCTCGAGTCCCACCGCGTCTTCGAGCTGACCTTCATCGCACCGCACAACCTGCGCGAACGGCTCGCCGGCACGATGACCGAGGCCGCCGCCAAGGGCCTGCTCCGCTTGTGGAGCCACGGCGAGGCGCTGCGCTTCCCTTGAGCCCCGGGCGAGATGTTGTGTCGGCGGCGTCGCCGCGCCTATAAGGATCCGCCAAACGCCGGAGGTTCCCCGTGCAGCTGCAGGTCGACCGTGACGATCTCTTGCGCCGCTTCCTCGCCTACGTGCGCATCGAGACGACCAGCAACGAAGAGAACCAGGCGACGCCATCGAGCGAGTGCCAGTGGCAGCTGGCGCGCCTGTTGGAAACGGAGCTCAAGGAGCTGGGCCTGAGCGACGTTCTCCTCGACGAGCACTGCTACGTCTACGCTCACCTCCCCGAGGCCATGCCGGCCGGCGCGGCGCGGGCCGGTCAGATCCCGGCCGTCGGGCTCATCGCGCACATGGACGTCTCGCCGGCGGTCAGCGGCAAGGACGTCAAGCCCATCGTCCACCGCGCCTACCCGGGGGGACCGATCACCCTGCCCGGCGACGCCAGCGTCGTCCTCACCCCCGAGGCCGATCCGCCGCTCGGTGACTGCGTCGGCCTCGACATCGTCACCTCCGACGGCACGACGCTGCTCGGCGCCGACGACAAGGCGGGGATCGCGGTGATCCTCTCGCTGCTGCGCTTCCTCAAGAGCCACCCCGAGGTGCCGCACGGCCCGCTCTACGTCGCGTTCACGCCGGACGAGGAGGTCGGGCGCGGCGTGGCCAAGTTCAACCTCGAGCGCTTCGCCGCCGAGGTCGCCTATACGGTCGACGGCAAGGGGATCGGCGAGATCGAGGACGAGACCTTCTGCGCCGACACGATGGAGGTGATTGTCCACGGCGTGAACGTCCACCCGGGCTACGCCAAGGGGAAGATGGTCAACGCCATCAAGCTGCTCGCCGACTTCATCGCCGCACTGCCGCGCGAGCACACCTCGCCGGAGACCACCGACGGGCGGCAGAGCTACGTCCACCCGATGGCGATCAAGGGCAACGAGGAGCGCGCCGAGGCCAAGCTGCTGATCCGCGACTTCACGATGCCCGGGCTCGCCGAGCTCGAGCAGCTCGTCGAGCGCACCGCGCGCGGCGTCGTCGACCGCGAGCCGCGCGCCCGCCTCGAGACCACGGTCACCCACTCGTACAAGAACATGAAGGTCGTCCTCGACCAGCGCCCGGAGGCCGCCGCCTTCGCCGAGGAGGCTATCCGCGCCGCGGGGTTGGCGGTGGTCCGCACCCCGATCCGTGGCGGCACCGACGGCGCCCGCCTCTCGTTCATGGGCCTGCCGACGCCGAACCTCTCGGCCGGCGGCTACAACTTCCACGGCAAGCGCGAGTGGCTGGTCGTGCAGCACATGGAAAAGGCGGCCGAGGTCTGCCTGCGCCTGGTCGGCCTGTGGGCCGAGCGCGGCAGCCGCAAGGGACGCCTGCCGCCGATCGCCTGACCCCCACGTCTCCCCCACACCGAGGTCGAACCCGTGAGCACTCCCACCGACCCCCGAGCGGCCGCCGCCCCTGAGGCGCCGGTCGACTTCATCCGCGCAATCGTCAAAGAGGACCTGCGCACCGGCAAGCACGGCGGCAAGGTCGTCACCCGCTTCCCGCCCGAGCCGAACGGCTACCTGCACATCGGCCACGCCAAGTCGATCGTGCTCAACTTCGGCCTCGCGCTCGAGCACGGCGGCGTCTGCCACCTGCGCATGGACGACACCGATCCGACCAAGGAGGAGATCGAGTACGTCGAGGCGATCCAGCGCGACGTGCGCTGGCTCGGTTTCGATTGGGCCGACAAGATGTTCTTTGCCTCGGACTACTTCGAGCAGCTCTACCAGTTCGCGGTCCGCCTGATCGAGCTGGGCAAGGCCTACGTCTGCGATCTGAGCGTCGCCGAGATGCGCGACTACCGCGGCACCGTCACCCAGCCGGGCCGCGACAGCCCCAACCGGAACCGGAGCGTCGCCGAGAACCTCGACCTCTTCGCCCGCATGCGCGCCGGCGAGTTCCCCGACGGCTCGCGGACGCTGCGCGCCAAGATCGACATGGCGGCACCGAACATGCTGCTCCGCGATCCGCCGCTGTACCGGATCCGCCGCGTCGAGCACTACCGCACCGGCAACGCCTGGTGCATCTACCCGATGTACGACTTCACCCACTGCCTGTCCGACTCGCTCGAGGGGATCACCCACTCGATCTGCACGCTCGAGTTCGAGAACAACCGGGCCCTGTACGACTGGGTGCTCGACGCCCTGGCGACGCCCTGCCACCCGCAACAGATCGAGTTCGCGCGGCTCAACCTGAGCCACACGGTGATGAGCAAGCGCAAGCTGCTGCAGCTGGTCGACGAAGGACTGGTCGCCGGCTGGGACGACCCGCGCCTGTTCACCATCGCCGGCCTGCGCCGCCGGGGGGTGACCCCCGAGGCGATCCGCGCCTTCTGCGAGCAGATCGGTGTCGCCAAGGCGAACAGCATGGTCGACGTCGCGCAGCTCGAGTTCGCCATCCGCGACGACCTCAACCGCCGGGTCGGCCGGGTGATGGCGGTGCTCCGCCCGCTCAAGCTGGTGATCGACAACTTCCCGGCCGGCGAAGTGCACGAGCTCGAGGCGCCCTACTTCCCGGACGATCCGCCGCGGCTCGGCAGCCGGACGGTGCCCTTCTCGCGCGAGCTGTGGATCGAGCGGGACGACTTCATGGAGCAGCCGCCGAAGAAGTTCCACCGCCTGGCCCCCGGCAGCGAGGTCCGCCTGCGCTGGGGCTACATCGTCCGCTGCACCGACGTGGTCAAGGACGCTGCCGGCGAGGTGCGCGAGGTGCACTGCACCTACGACCCGGCGACCCGGGGCGGCAACCCGGCCGACGGGCGCAAGATCAAAGGCACGATCCACTGGGTCTCGGCGGCGCACGCGCTCGAGGCCGAGGTCAGGCTCTACGACCGCCTGTTCACCGTCGAGCGACCGGATGGCTCGGCCGACGCCGACTTCAAGAGCTTCATCAACCCGCGCTCGCTCGAGGTGGTGACCGCCAAGGTCGAGCCGAGCCTGGCGGGCGTCGAGCCGGGGACGCGCTTCCAGTTCGAGCGCCAGGGCTACGTCGTCGCCGACGCGGTCGACTGTCGCCCGACGCGACTGGTCTTCAACCGCACCGTGCCGCTGCGCGACTCGTGGACCAAGCTGGTGCAGGGCGGCAAGACCGGCTGAGCCCGATCACGATTGGCCGGTGCGCGAGCGCAAGAACTCCATCAACCGCTCACCCACCGCCGGCGCCACCGGTCGACGCATCGCCCCGCGACACGCCGCGACCGCCCGGCGGTAGCTGGCGAAGCACCGCCGGCAGAACGGCACCCGCTCGAGGCGCCGCCTCACCCGGGCGTGCAACGGGCCCTCGGGCTTGCCGTCGACGAGATCGGGGAAGACCTCGACGCACCGCTGGCAGGTGACCCGCTCCTTGCGAAAGACGCTCATCACCCCCAGGCATAGCGCATCAGCGCGCCGGGTCAAGGCTCCACCGCTCGCCGTGGCCGATGGCCACGGCGATGG
>JBFYZW010000321.1:0-22583 GCA_041309305.1 Deltaproteobacteria bacterium
AGCGGCGCGCGCCCACGCGGCCCGAGGCCGAGCAGCGGCGCCCAGTCGAGGCCTGGCCACCGCGCGCCGGCGATCGGGGGTGGGTCGGCGCAGTCGACCTCCTCGAGCACCGCGCGTACGTGGACGGTGACCATCGCCAGGCGGTACGGGCCGACGATCAGGGCGAGGTAGCTGTGCACCGCGGGCTTCGCCACAGCTCAACATCGATTGCTCGTGCCGTCGGGTCAAGATAGACTCGCCCGAATGTTGCGCCGCGCTGGTCTGATCCTGCTCGCCGGGTGGCTTTGCGCCTGCCAGGACTACGTGTTCGAGCTGCGCCCGCCGCGGCGGGTGCAGGCCAAGATGATCAACGAGCTGGTGGCCACGGTGGTGCCGGCCGACATCCTGCTGGTGGTCGACAACTCCGGCACGATGGCCGAGGAGATCGCCGAGCTGCGCGCCAACGTCGGCCTGTTCGTCGACGAGCTGGCCAAGGGTGACAATGACTTCCAACTCGGGCTGATCACCACCGACGTCGAGTGCAACATCCCGACCAAGGACTGCGTCTCGCCGGCGGCGTTCACCTCGCACAGCTGCTGCAACCTGAACCCGACCGTGTGTCAGGACCTGGACACCAACGGCGACACGGTCATCGACTCGTCCAACTGCGACGGCGGCCGCCTGCGGCAGGCGCCGAGCGGCCGGCGCATCTTCCGCCGGCCCGCGCCCGAGGAGCGCGACGCCTGGGTCGCCGACTTCGATCAGATCCTCGCCGGGCTCGGCACCGCCGGCTCGAGCTACGAGAGCGGCCTCGAGGCGGTCGTGCGCGCCCTGCGCTGCGCGAAGAACGACGGCTGCGCGCCGACCGACGCGGCGGTGGCGGCCTTGAACCAGGGCTTCTTGCGCGACGAGGCCGACCTCGTGCTCATCTTCGTCACCGATGAGGATGACTGCAGCATCAGCGACCGGGTCGCCTACGAGCGGCCGCCCAACGACGCCGATCCGCTCGACCAGGCCGCGCACCTCTGCTGGCCCAACGAGTGCTACGCCTACTACTGGACCGATCCGCTCGCCGGCGGGCACTTCAACTGCGGCCCGAGCGCCAACCTGCCGCGCACCGCTGTGCCGCCGCCGCTCACGCCGGTGAGCTCCTACCTCACCGCCCTCGCCGCGCTCAAGGGCGGCGACGTCTCGCGCATCCGCGCCGCCGGGATCCTCGGCGGCGTGGCCGACGGCGCCCAGCCGTTGGGCTTCGGCGCCTACGCCTGCGTCGACACCGTGCTCGGGCCGAGCAACGACTGCGGCTGCCTGTCGACCAGCGTGGGGGTGCCGCTGTGGTGCGAGCTGACCGGCCTGCTCGGCCAGCGCAACACGCCGTGGCCGCTCGGCGGCGGCTGCACCGGCATGCCCGGCGGCCGCTACGTGACCTTCCTCGAGGAGTTGGCCACCGCGCGCGTCGCGGCGCTGGCCCGGCCCGACACGTTGGTCGATAGCATCTGCCGGAGCGAATACGACGAGACCCTCTACACGATCGTCAACAGCATCATCCTGACCAACTGCTTCGCCCTCGGTGAATCGCCGGGAAACAGCGAGGCGGACGCGGCGAAGATCAACGTCGAGCTCAACGGCGAGCCGTTGGCGCAGGTGCCGGTCGGCGGCGACCAGATGGGCTGGAGTTGGATCCCCGGCGCGACCGAGATCTGCCTCGAGGGTGGGATGAAGAAGGCGATCGGGGACCGGTTCGAGATCTTCCTCCTGCAGCAGAGCACGAGCCCGTGACGGCTCGGGTGAGGCGGCGATGAGACGTGTGCACAGGGCGTTGTGGGTCGGGGTCGTGGGCCTGGCGATGGGCTGCCAGGGGTACGACTTCATCTTCCAGCCGCGTGCCGATCGCGAGGCCAACCACCTGCGCTTCGTGGTCGAGACGCCGTCGAAGGCGGATCTCCTGTTCGTCATCGACAACTCGGTCAGCATGTTCGAGGAGCAGACCGCCCTCGCCGCATCGATCGACGTGTTGCTCGAGGAGCTCCGCCGCCAGGACACCCGCTACCGCATCGGCGTGACCAGCACCGACGCGCTGGGCTTTTCGACCAACTGCGCCGACGCCGAGGAGGAGCTGGTCCGGCGTGACTTCCCCGGTTCGCGGGGCGACTGCAGCCGATTCACCGGCCCGGACGCGATCGTGCTGCGCCGGCCGCACGACGGGGCGCGCGGCCGGCTGATCGCCGCCTGGGTGCCGGAGATCTTCGACTTCACCGCCGACGACCACTTCTCGGCCGGCGCGCTGTCGGCCGAGCTGCGCGGCGTCGCGGCCCTGGCGATGCCGACCGGGCCGTTCACCCACCCCGACGATCCGGCGATCACCGACTTCGGCGACTTCGACGGCTTCAAGGGGGAGGCCGGCGTGCGCTGGGTGATCGAGCGCGAGACGATCGGCCTCGAGGCCTGTCAGGCGTGCGACTGCACCCTCGGCGACGGCCTGGCCAAGATCTGCGACGAGGCGGCGCCGTGCTACGCCGCGTGCGCCCAGGTGATCGCGCCGTACATGGCCGAGGCCTACCTGCGCGCCAACATCCGCGGGCTGGGGGTCGGCGGGCAGGGCTGGGAGCAGGGGCTCAAGGCCGCCGCTTGGGCGATCGGCGTCGACCCCGAGGATCCGAACCCCGAGTCGGCCCTGGCGCCGGCCGTCGACGAGACGCGGGTGCTCGCCTCGCCGCCCGACTACACGCTCGGGGGGGCCAACACCTTCGTCACCCGCGACGAGCTGGGCGTGCCGGGCGTGCGCTCGTGGCTGCGCGACGAGGCGCTGTTCGCGGTGATGTTCGTCTCCGACGAGGAGGACTGCTCGATGCCGCCCGAGCTGTGGACCTACCACTGCGCGTTCGAGCAGGGCTGCCAGGGCTGGTCGCCGCCGCCCGGCTGGACGGCGCAGCCGGTCGGCTCACTCTGCTACCAGGACGAGGCGCGGGCGCTGCTGCTCGATCCGACGCGCATCGCCGGGCTCACGGTCCAGAAGAAGGACGGGTTCCTCTCCCGCGTCGCGGTCGGCTTCATCGGCGGCGTCGCGCAGCAGGGTAGCCTGCGCCTCGGCGCGCCGGCCGACTGCGCCGTCGATCCGGACACCGGCGCCGCGACGACCGCCTGCTCGTGCCTGGCGGCGCCGTGGAACCTCGCCGAACCGACGCAGGCCGCCGACTGCTCCGCCTGGTGCGGCTTCACCCTCGACGCCGACGGCCAGTGTTTCGACCCGCCGCCCACCGATCCTCCGTACTGCGACGCGCTGGCCGGCTCGCGCTACGTCACCTTCGCCAACCAGTTCCGCGTCAATCGCCGCACCTACGAGACGGTCTGCCGGGCCGAGACCGGCGGTGGCTTCGGCGCCGCGATGGCCGACTTCGCCAAGATCGCCACGCTCGCCTGCTTCGAGCTCGAGGGGGTCGAGCCGATCGATCCTGCCTTCGTCGTCGTCCGACGCGCGGCGCGCGAGGATGCCGAGGCCGGCCTGGCGCCGACCGTCCTGCCCCGCCGCGACGGGGCGGCCAACGAGCCGGGCTGGTTCTACGAGGAGGAGCCGAACGGCGGTGTGCCGCGCATCTGCCTGACCGGCCTCGACCGCCTGATCGGCGATGTCTACGACATCTTCCTGGTCACCAGGGACGAGCTCGACTACACGCGCTGAGCGAGCTCAGAAGGTGCAGTAGGCCTCGCCCCAGGTCCGGTCGTCGAGCTCGAACTTGGCCACCGCGCAGGCCTGGTTGTCGAAGCAGCCGGTGAAGTTGGTCAGGTCCGCGGCGAGCGGGGTGCCCGGGTTCGGGTCCGGGGCGATGATCTCGTCGCCAGCGCGCAGGCTACCGTCCTCGTTGTACTCCAGGCGCACCCGGTGGAGCACCGGTCCCTGAAGCTCGGCCGGGCCCGTCGACTGCGTCTCCCGCCAACGCACGTCGATGGAGAAGAGCGTGATGCAGGCGCCGGCACCGCCGTTGGCCATGAAGTCCCAGGTGCACTGGGCCATCTGGCAGGCCTGCAGCGTCGCGTAGCTCGGGCAGTTGCTGCTCACCGGGTGGCGCTCCTGGAACCGGGTGTTGTCGGTGTAGAACGTCACGCCGTAGGTCGAGATGAAGTAGATCAGCATGTCGTTGAGGAAGTTCAACGTGGTCGACAGGCAGACCTGGCCGGAGATGTCCCAGCGGCAGCCGCTCTCGGCCACGCACGGCCCCTCCTCGAGCTGATCGGCGCAGGCGTCGTTGGTGTAGCTCCAGCCGCCCCAGGCCTTGTCGACGCTGGTGCGCACGTCGAAGAAGGGCAGGTAGGCGAGCTCCTGGCCGGGCGGGGTCGGGGCGGCGCGGGTGTGGAACTCCTTGTTGGTCGGCGTCAACAGGCCATGACCCCGGAGCGGCACCGCGAGCTTCTTCAGCCATAGGTTGGTCAGCGCCGCCTCGACGACGCTGGCCTCGGGCGCGCCGGTCGCGTCCTGATCGCTGAAGACGATGTCAGCGTCATTGATGCCGCCGACGATCTTGGCCCGGGCGACGAGCACCGTCTCCGGTCGGTCACGGTAGGCCTGCTGGTTGGTGTCGCGCACCTCGGCGACCTTGAGGCAGAGGTGACCGACCGCCTGCTTTTCGCCCTCGATGAGCCCGGTGCCCTGGTTGGCCGAGGTCGACCGGCGGTGCGTTTGCGAGAACTGGTACCAGAAGGTGTCGCCGACCGCGATCGGCAGCGGGCCGCCCAGGTTCTCGTCCGAGTCGCCCGGCGGACGGGGCTGGAACGACTTGCCGAGCCCGTCATCGCCGCAGGCCGGAAGCGCCAGAGCCAGGAGCAGGATACCAACTTGCCTCATGACCCACCTCGCGAGGTTATTGCCGACCTGCGTGTCACGCTCCCCGTTCATTATTAGTGGTCGGCGCGCCGGGAGTCTGATAGCACACTGGATCATGGATCTCCAGGCGTTCCGTACCATCGACCTGTTCCGTAACCTCGACCCGATCCACCTCGCGCACGTCGCGTCGATCGTCGAGGAGCAGCAGGTCAAACGCAACACGGTCCTGTTCGAGGAGGGGGACAAGCCAGAGTACTTCTATGTGATCGTCAAAGGGCGGGTCCGGATCTCCAAGATGGTGCCGGGGATCGGCGAGGAGGCCCTCGCCATCATTGAAAAGGGAAGCTATTTTGGAGAGTTGGAGCTCTTGGAGGCCGACCTTCCGCGGGCCGCGAGGGCCCTTGCACACGAAGATTGTATTCTGCACGTAATCAAGGTCGAGGACTTCCATACGCTGCTCTCGACCGATCGGGATCTCGCGCTCGCGTTGCTCTGGAGCTTCACCAAGACCTTGTCTCGTAGATTGCGAGAAACAAACGACAAAGTAACGGCCATGTTTGCGATGGCCCAATTCAAATAGCGTGATCCTCGTCACGGCGCCTCGTTCACAATAGTTGTATTCTGACCTGTAATGGGTTATCACTTGGGAGTCGGTTTGATGCGGCCTGTTGCGGTCTCGTTTTTTCGAGCCGCGGGTTGCTTGTTGGTTGTAGATAAACCTGGAGCGCGCGTTCGGAGATCCAGGGGAGAGCGGAAAGCGAGCTGACCATGTCGATTGGCCCCACCAGCGGTAGCGGCAGAACGATCCCCCCGCCCCCGGTCACGGTCCCGACGGACCAGGAAATCGGCCGCAACAACCAAGAGGTCGGGGTTGGCAGTGAGCAGCCGCGCATCGATCCGACCCCGCCGGCCTTGCCGCCCGCCACGGCCAAGCCGGCCCAGCCAGGTGGCAGGACGGCGCCGCAGAACTTGCGCCCTCCAAGCAACGGCGTGAACCTGAAGGGTGGGGGGACGCCGGCAGGTCCCGCGACCTCGCTCGCGACGATGGACCGGGGCGTCGGCGAGGTGGTGGACCGGGTGCGCGTCGACGCCAGCGCCGCGGCCGCGGTCGGGGGCGTCACCGGCGCGTTCATCGGCACGCTGGACGGTGCCACCGACCCAACGCTCGATGCGTCGCTCTATCGCGGGCTCGACGGCATGTATGCTCACCCGGAGCGGCTCGGCGGGCTGCAGGGCTCCTTCGATCTGTTGAGTGGCGGTCCGTCCGACCCGGGGCTCGACGGGCTGCTCTGGGGCATCCTCGGCAACACCTACGACCACCCGGACCGGGCGAACGCCGCCGGGCCGACGATGGACCTGTTCTCGGACGCGGTCTACCGGCGCTTCTCCGACTTCCTCTGAGCAGTTCTCCTTACCCTCGCCCGGATCTTCTGTTATGAGGCACGGCATGAGCCGTTTCCTCTGCGCCGTCTGTCTCTGCTCGCTCGCCGCTTGCCTGTGGCAGGGCGAGTCCCCTGTGCTCGGGGGCGTCGATACGCGCCTCACGGTCCTGCACACCTCCGATATCCACTCGCGCCTCTTCCCCTTCGAGCTGGCGCCGACCGCCTCGGACGAGAGCCTGGGGCTCAACGAGGGCAACGCGCCGTTCGGCGGCGCGGCGCGGCTCGCCTACCTGGTCAAGCGCGAGCGCGCGCGCAGTGATCGGGTGATCCACCTCGACTCGGGCGACTGCTTCCAGGGCGCCCCGATCTTCAACTTCGCGGTCGGCGCGCCGGAGCTGCGCTTTCTCGCCATGCTCGGCATCGACGCGGTGGTGATCGGCAACCACGAGTTCGACAACGGCGCGGCGCACTACGCCAGGCAGCTCGAGCAGTGGGCGAACTGGGACAACCTGGCCGCCAACTACCGCTTCTCCGACCCCGAGGATCCGAACCACCACGCGCTGGCGAAGCTCGCCCAACCGTTCGCGATCTACAACCTCGACGGGCTCAAGGTCGCGGTGATCGGCATGGCCAACCTCGGCTCGCTCTCGTCGATCGGCGAGGGGGGCAACTCGCTGCAGATCACCCCGCTCGAGCAGAACCAGGTGGTGCAGACCTACGTCGATCTGCTGCACAGCTCGGTCGACCTCATCGCCGTCGTCTCGCACCTCGGGCTGACCGAGGACGAGGAGCTGATCCGTGGCTACGAGAAGGTCATCTGGCGCGACCGGCTGCCCGACGGTTGGACGATCGCCGAGGATCTCGGCGACGGCCGGGTGGTCGCGCGCGTGCCGGGGGTGCGCAACCTCGATCTGGTGATCGGCGGCCACCTGCACGTGGTGCTCAACCCCCCGAAGCTGGTCACCGACGTGGACGGCCGGGAGGTGATCATCGCCCACTCCGGCGCCTTCTCGAAGTACCTCGGCCGGCTCGACGTCGTGCTGCAGGACGACACCGAGCGGGGCGGCAAGCGGGTGGTGACCCACAAGTACCAGGTCTTCCCGGTCGACGAGCGCCTGGCATCGTTCGAGGACGACGCGGTGAACCGGATGCTCGAGCCCTACCTGCTCGGCGTCAACCAGGACCTCGATCTGCGGCGCGTCATCGGCTACGCGCCGCGCACGATCACGCGGCGCAACGCCGGCGGCGCTGGCGACTCGGGCCTGGGCAACCTGGTCACCGGGTCGATGCGCTTCCGCCGCCGCGTCGAGGCCGAGTTTTCGGTCACCAACACGCTCGGCATCCGCGACAACTTCTACCGCGGGCCGATCACGCTCGAGGACATGTTCAACGTCTTCCCGTTCGAGAACACGCTGACGGTGATGTACCTCTCCGGTCGCGAGGTGCAGGACCTGGTCAACTTCATCACCGAGCGCTCGGCCTCGCGCGGCTGCCAGGCCCAGGCGCAGACCTCGGGGCTCAACTTCACGATGAACTGCGGCCAGGTGCTCGCCAACGAACGCGACCCGGCCGCCTACCAGAACCCGGGCGAGAAGATCACCATCGGCGACGCTCCGAACGACCGGCCGCTGGTGCCGGACGCCACCTACAAGGTGGCGACCAACGACTACATCGCCAGCGGCGGCTCCGGCTTCCGGGTGCTCAAGCGCAACACGACCAAGTTCGACACCGGCGTGCCGCTGCGCTCGGCCCTGATCGACTACCTGGCGACGCTGCCGGCTTGCGGCGCGCTCGACGTCGCCGGCCCGCAGTACTGCCTGAGCGACGACCCGTTCTCGCAGGCGACCTGCCAGGACATCGTCGACTGCGTCCAGTACATCGACGAGTGCGACGGGGGCCGCATCCCGCGCCTGCCGCGCGCCTGTCTGCCCGCGGCGCGGGTCGAGGCGTGCACCTGCCCGACCGCGGCTGGCACCGGCTTCTCGGCGGTGCGCGAGTGCGGCGCCCGCCCGGAGATCAAGGGCCCCTACGCGGCGACCCCGTGCGTGGTCCGCGAGGCTGACGGGCACATCAAACGTCAGGTGGTCGAGGGGCTCGACGAGCTCCCCGATCCCATCGACCCGGAGCCGATCTGATGCGCAGCTCTCTCGCTTTTCTCCCGCTCCTCGTTCTGGTCGCGGCCGGCTGCGTCTCCGAGCGCTTCTCGGTGCCACCGGGGTTGGGCAGCTTCTCGGTCGAAATCACCAACATCGACGCGTGGACCGCGCCGCCGGAGTGCGTGTCGCTGCCGCTGCAGACCAGCCCGACCTGCGTGCGGCCGTTCCCCGAGCTCGAGACGCCGGTCAACCTGCGCCTGCGGGTCACCGCGCTCGATCGCCGCGCTCAGCTGATGACCGACTACGCCGGGACGGCGCTGGTCGACGTGCGCCCCGGGCGGCTGGTCGGCGTCGGCCCGGCGGGGCTCCTGCTCCAGTTCGCCGCCGGGGTCAGCGAGACCGACGTCACCATCGCGCACGCCTACGGCGCGGCGCGGCTGTGGGTCGAGGACTGCGGCTCGAGCGGGGAGGGGGGCAGCTTCGCGACCGGGATCAGCCCACCGGTCTACTTCGACCGGCCGACCCTCGACCAGCTCAACGCGACCACCGACAACACCACCAGCCCCTTGACGCCCCGGCCGAGCAACGTCTGCGCGATCACCGGCGATCCGCGCTATGGCCTCGGCGCCAACGAGGAAGGCGAGCTGACCTTCGTCGGCTACTCGCGCGGCCGGACGGTGAACGCGCCACCGCCGGCGATGGGCAACTTCGTCGAGCTCGTCGGCTGCGGCCGCGACGAGTACGACCAGACCCTGTCACAGGGCGGCTGCCGGCGCGGGCCGCTGGTCGTCACCGCGATCGGCAACGAGGGTTTCTACACCACCGACCTGAACGGGGCGGCGGTGGCGCGCGGCTTCAACCATCTCTACTCGTTCAACTTCAACTATCCGGACGATCTCGAGGTCGGCGACATCGTCGTCTCCCTGCGCGGCTCGCCGGTGGAGTTCGCGGGTTCGACCCAGCTGTCGAATCCGGTGTGGCGCCGGGACGGCGTGCGCCGCGGGCAGGACCTGCTGCCCGCGCCGGTGACCATCGATCCGGCCACCTACCTCTCGACGGTGCGCACCTACGGGCGCAACCGGCCGGAGGTGTTGACGCTCGAGCGGCTCGAGGGGGCGCTGGTGTGCATGGACAACCTGGCGCCGGCGAGCACGCTGGTCGCCTGCGACGTCAACCAGTCGGGCGGCATCGAGCGGCAAGGGTGCCTGGTCGACATGGAGGCGCCGCTGCCGCCGCGCTGCGACGTGGCGATGGGCAGCGCGCCGCGCCCGCCGCACTGTCGGATCGAGGATCGGCAGCCCTACTGCTTCCCGCTCACCGAGGAGGAGCTGCTCTCCTGCGCGCTGCAGGGCTACATCCCCGACAACCCGGGCGAGTACTGCTGCGAGCGCAACTGCTACGACGATCCGGCCTGCAACGAGGAGTCCTCCTACCTGACCTACGGCCAGTGGGTGGCCGACGTGTTCGGCAACTACGAGCGTCAGGACGCCGCGCCGGTGAAGATCGCGGTCATCTCGCGTGACGCGCGGCCGGACTTCGACGTCCTCGCCTTCGCCGCGGCCGAGCGGCTAAAGCCCGCCGCCGAGCGGCGCAAGCTGCGCGTGATTGGCAACCTGCGCCAGGTCCTCGCCGCCAGACCCGTGTGGGTGATTATCGCCCGCGTGCCCACCGACGTCGAGATCGACGGCAGCTGCCCCTGAATCGGGAGCCGCTTGACTGTGTAGCGCGGCGCAGGGACAATTCCGGGGTGCCCTGTCTGCTCATGCCTGGGCCTTCTCCTCGTCTTGCTCCATCGTTCCCTGGGGTCGCGGCAGTCTCACCACCGCCCGCCGTAGTCGGAGGCACCATGCCATCCTCGTGTCGGCGCAAACGGCTGCTCGTCCTCCTCGCTCTGCTGATCGGCGCCGGCTGCGGCAAGCCGGCCGTCGTCTTCGAGGAGATCGCCGGCGGACAGCGCTGCAAGGCCGGCGAGGAGTGCGCGGTCGGCTTCGTCTGCGTCGACGGCCTGTGCCGGGCCATCTGCAACACGACCGGCGATTGCCAGAACGAGAACGAGATCTGCGTCAAGGGGGTCTGCGATCCGATCGGCACGCCGAGTTGCATGTCGGACGCCGACTGCGTCGAGCCGCCGCCTTGCCGGGTGGCGGCCGGCGCGACCTGCGCCAGCGGCACCTGCGTCTACCCGCTCGCCGCCGTCGGCTCGGTCTGCGACGACGGCACGGTCTGCACGGTGGCTGGCACCGAGCGCTGCGACCTGATGGGCCGCTGCGTCGGTGATCAGGTCATCTGCAACACGCCGCCGTTCAACGTCTGCCTGCAGGAGAACACGGTCTACCGGGAGTACGAGGACGTCGGCACCTGCGATCCGGTGAACGGCTGCGAGTACGAAGCGATCGAGACCGACTGCGCCCCCGACTGCCTGAATCAGTGTCTGCGCCCGTGCGAGGGTTTCGTCTGCGACGAGTACAACGGCGGCTGCCGCGACGACGGCTTCTGCGTCGCGACCGTGGCTGGCCCGGTGTGTGAGTACCTGGACGTCGCCGACGACGGTGAGCTCTGCTTCCGCGACGTCGACACCGACGAGGCGCACGGCGTCTGCCTGGCGGGGGAGTGCGTCGATTGCCTGACCCGCGACGATTGCCTCGACGCGCCCGGCGTGCTCGCCTGCTACGACACCACCTGCTCGGCGTTGAGCGAGTGCGAGTATCTTCTTCAGGAGGACCGCGAGTGCATGCCGCTCGGCTGCGCCGACGGCTACCTGAGCAACGCGCGGATCTGCGGCCCGGCCGGTGACTGTCCGTCGACCGGCGGGACGTCCTGCGACCCCTACGGTTGTACGCCGAACGGCCTCGCCTGCCTGGGCTCGTGCGCCGGCGACGGCGACTGCGCCGCCGGCTTCTTCTGCACCGGCGCGAGCGCGTGCGCCGCGCAGCTGGCCGACGGTGTCGCGTGCGCCGGCGGGCTCGGTGGGCGGGACTGCCTGAGCGGTCACTGCCAGAATGGCTTCTGCTGCGCGGGCGGGAACTGCTGCGCCGCGCATGCCGACTGCGACCCGTTCGACGGCACCGGCACGTGCAACGACGCGGCCAACTGCCAGGGGCGTCGTCAGGATTCGTCCTGCGTCGCCTTCCAGTGTGTCACCGGCCCGGTCGACGACGACAGCGCCTGCGCCGGCTACGTCGGCGCTGCCTGCGGCACCTTCGCCGACTATCTGTGCACCGACGCGACCGCGCAGCTCCCACCGACCTGCCTGACCAGCTGCTTGACCAGCGGGGTCGCGGACGATGCCAAGTGCGATGCCGGGCTCGTTTGCCAGCAGGCGACCGGCACCTGCCAGGCGCCGGCCGGGCTCGGCGATTGTTGCCTGCACGCCGCCTGCGGGATGGCGCCTTGCCAGGGGGCGTTGCAGTGCGGCAACAGCCAGTCTCCGCCGGCCTACGTCTGCTGCAGCGCCGGGGCGAGGTGTTGCGCCAGCGACGGCGACTGCGTCGGCGGCTATCGTTGCAACACGGTGCTCGCCGAGTGTCACACGTCGTGCGCCACCGAGGACGACAGCCGCTGCCTGGCCGCCCACCACTGCGAGACGGCCGCCTGCGCGGTTGACAAGGCCGACGGCGCGAGCTGCACCGAGCACAGCGACTGCCAGAGCAACTTCTGCCGCAACGGGATCTGCTGCGCGGCCGGCTTGAACTGCTGCAGCACGAACGCGCCGTGCGGCGTCTACGCCTGTGACACGACGACCACCCACGCCTGCTTCACCGCCTGCCTGGGCGAGAACGATAGCCGCTGCGACGCGATGGCGCACTGCGACAGCAGCGTCTGTGTCGCGGATCTCGGCGACGGCTCGCTGTGCAACGAGGACTCCGACTGCATCACCGGAAACTGCGCCGAGGACTTCGACTCGACCGCCGGCTACTGCGCGCCGGAGGACACCTGCGCGCGCACCTCGACCAGCTACGCCATCGGCTACGAGCTGTGCAGCGGCTCGACCTTCTACCGCTCCTGTGCCAGCGAGGGGGTCTGGGGGCTTCAGCAGAACTCGCCGGATTCGGCGAACGACTACTGCGACGCCGGCGCCGGCTACGGCACCGGCTACGATCTCGCCGCGGTGTGCACCAGCGGCGCGAGCGGCGGCTTTGCCGATTCCGGCTGTGTCAGTTGCTCGCCGTACGTCGCCGCGAGCCCGAGCAGCTGCTTCTCGAACTGCGCGACCAACGACGACGGCAAGTGCTGGGCGGCGTTCCACTGCAACACCCTGAACCAGTGCGTCGCGGATCTGGCCAACGGCCAACCGTGCGCCGAGAACTCCGACTGCAGCAGCGGCAACTGCTCGGCAGACTTCGGGACCGCCCAGGGGTATTGCGCCCCCCCCAACACCTGCGCCGACGGGGCGAGCTCCTACACGGTGGGCTACGCGCTGTGCAGCGCCGCGAGCTACTACCGCGCCTGTCAGGCGCAGGGGGTCTGGGGGCCGATCCAGAACAGCCCGCAGGCGACGCCGCTCTTCTGCGACGCCGGCGGCGGGGCGCAGTCGGGCTACGACCCGGCGGCGGTGTGCACCAGCGGGCCGAGCGGCGGCTTCACCGACCTCGGCTGCACCAGCTGTGCGCCCTACAAGGCCCAGACGACGACCAGCTGCTTCGCGACCTGCGCGACGAACGACGACAACAAGTGTTGGGCGACCAGTCACTGCAGCGGCAGCAACGTCTGCGTCGCGGACTTCAACAACGGCACCGCCTGCCTCGAGGATTCCGACTGCGGCAGCGGCAATTGCTCCGACGACTTCGACTCGGCGACGTTGTATTGCGCGCCGTCGAACACCTGCGCCGACAACGCGGCGGCGTACGACGTCGGCTACGAGCTGTGCAGCGGCAATACCTACTTCAAGACGTGCACCGCCGAGGGGAGCTGGGGCTCGACGCAGAGCAACCCGCAGGCCGGCTCGGCCTTCTGCGACGCGGGCGGCGGCCCACAGTCCGGCTACGATCCGGCGGCGGTTTGCTCCAGTGGGCTGTCGGGGGGCTTCACCAACCAGGGCTGCGTCAGCTGCTCGCCGTACAACGCCGCGACGACCTCGAGCTGTCACGTCAACTGCGCCACCGAGGACGACGCCAAGTGCTGGAGCACGATGCACTGCGAAGGCAGCGCCTGCGTCGGCGACCTGGCCAACGGCCAGAGCTGCGCCAATGATCTCGACTGCCTGAGCAACAACTGCGCCCAGGACTTCGACTCGGCGAGCTTGTTCTGCGCTCCGGCCGGGATGTGCGCCGACAACGCCAACTTCTACGAGATCGGCTACGAGCACTGCAACGGCAACAGCTACTACAAGAGCTGCACCGGAGAGGGGGTGTGGGGCCTGCAACAGAACAACCCCGATCCGGCGAACGACTTCTGCGACGCCGGCGGTGGGGCGCAGAGCGGCTACGACCTGGCGGCGACCTGCTCGGACGGCAGCAACGGCGGCTTCACCAACCCCGGCTGCGTCAACTGCGGCCCCTACAACGCGGCGACCACCGCGAGCTGCAACGTCAACTGCGCGGTGAACGACGACTCGAAGTGCTGGACCACCCACCACTGCGACGCCTCGAACCTCTGCGCCTTGGACCTGACGAACGGGGCGATCTGCTTCGAGGGCACCGACTGCGTCAGCGGCAACTGCTCGACCGACTTCAACTCGTCGAACCGGTACTGCGCGCCGGTGAACACCTGCGCCGACGGCGCGGCGACGCACGCGGTCGGCTACGAGCTGTGCAGCGGTCACGCGTTCTACAAGAGCTGCACCGGGTCGGGGACCTGGGGCGCGCAGCAGGACAACCCGCAGCCGACCGCGGCCTATTGCGACGCCGGCGGTGGCACGCAGAGCGGCTACGACCCGCCGGCGAGTTGCGCCAGCGGCACGAGCGGCGGCTTCGCCAACCCGGCTTGCGTCAGCTGCACGCCCTACAAGGCGGCGACCACCGCCTCGTGCTACGTCAACTGCAACACCAACGACGATGGCAAGTGTTGGACCACGCACCACTGCGACAACACCAACGCCTGCGTCGTCGACCTCGGCAACGGCGCGGTCTGCCTCGAGGCGTCCGACTGTGGCACCGGCAACTGCTCCGATGACTTCGACTCCGCGACCCGCTACTGCGCGCCCGGCGGCACCTGCGCCAACAACGCGTCGACCTACCTGGTCGGCTACGAGCTGTGCAGCGGCAACTCCTACTACAAGTCGTGCGCCGCCGAGGGGACCTGGGGGCCGCAGCAGGACTCGCCCCAGACCGCAGCGGTCTACTGCGACGCCGGCGGCGGGGCGCAGTCGGGCTACGACCCGGCGGCGGTGTGCGCCAGCGGAAGCGTCGGGGGGTTTGGCAACGCGGGCTGCACCAGCTGCTCTCCGTACGTAGCGAGCAGCACGTCGGGTTGCTACGCCAGCTGCGCGACGAACAACGACACGCGCTGCTGGGCGGCCTATCACTGCGGCAGCGGCGACATCTGCCTCGCCGATCTCAGCAGCGGCGCGGTCTGCCTCGAGGACTCGGACTGCACCAGCGGCAACTGCTCGGACGACTTCGACTCCGCGACCGACTACTGCGCGTCGACCGGCGCCTGTGCCGACAACGGTGCGAGCTACGTCATTGGCTACGAGCTGTGCTCGGGGAACAGTTACTACAAGTCGTGCATCGGCGAGGGGACCTGGAGCTCGGCGACCAACAGCCCGGACAGCGCCAACGACTATTGCAACGCCGGCGGCGGGGCGAGCTCGGGCTACGATCTCGCCGCCACCTGTGCCAGCGGCGCGACTGGCGGCTTCACCGATCCGCCCTGCACCTCGTGCAACCCCTACCTCGCGGCGACGACCTCGAGCTGCCGGACGTCGTGCACCGACTCCGCGCAGTGCTGGGGTGGCGTCACCTGCGCGCCACCGGTCTGCCAGGGCCTTTTGGCGAACGGTGCAGTCTGCACCGCCGACGGCGATTGCCAGAGCAACAACTGCTCGCAGGACTTCGACTCGAGCACCCTCTACTGCGCGCCGGTGAGCACCTGCGCCGACAACGCCAACTCCTACGCGGTCGGCTACGAGCTGTGCAGCGGGCACGCCTGGGTGAAGAGCTGCACCGCGGAGGGGGTGTGGAGCGCGCAGCAGAACAACCCGCAGCCGAGCGCTGCCTTCTGCAACGCCGGCGGCGGGGCGAGCTCGGGCTACGACCCGCCGGCCACCTGCGCCAGCGGGCTGAGCGGTGGCTTCAACGACCCGACGTGTGTCAGCTGCTCACCGTACCAGGCGATGAACACCGCCGCCTGCTACACCTCGTGCGCGACCAACGACGATGCCAAGTGTTGGTCGGCCTTCCATTGCGACGGCAGCAACGTCTGTGCTGCCGATCTCAGCAACGGCTCGGCGTGCGGCGAGGACTCGGACTGCACCTCGGCGAACTGCTCGCAGGACTTCGCGACCGGCGGCTCGTACTGCGCCGCGGCCGGGCAGTGTGCCTCGGGGGCCTCCGGTTACGCGGTCGGCTACGAGCTGTGCAGCGGGAGCGCATGGTACAAGAGCTGCACCGCCGAGGGGGTGTGGGGAGCCCAGCAGAACAGCCCGCAGCCGAGCGCCGGCTACTGCGACGCCGGCGGCGGCGCCGGGTCCGGCTACGACCCGGCGGCGAGCTGCACCAGCGGAACGTCCGGAGGGTTCACCGATCCACCCTGCGTCAGTTGCACGCCGTACATGGCGAGCAGCACCTCGGCCTGTCACACCAGCTGCGCGACGAACGACGACGGGAAGTGCTGGAGTACGCACCACTGTAGCGGCACGAACACCTGCGTCGCCGACTTCGGCAACGGCACGGTGTGCCTCGAGGACTCTGACTGCGGCTCGAGCAACTGTGCGACCGACTTCGACTCGAGCACCCTCTACTGCGCGCCGGTGAGCACCTGCGCCAACAACGCGAGTTCCTACGCTGTTGGCTACGAGCTGTGCAGCGGCAGCAGCTACTTCAAGAGCTGCGCCTCGGAGGGGACCTGGGGCAGCCAGCAGAACAGCCCGCAGACCACCGCCGCCTACTGCGACGCGGGGGGAGGTGCTGGGTCCGGCTATGACCCCGCGGCCACGTGCACCAGCGGCAGCGCCGGCGGCTTTACTGACCCGGGGTGTACCAGCTGCTCGCCGTACATGGCCAGCAGCACCACCGCCTGCTACGCGAGCTGCACCGGCGACAGCAACTGCTGGAGCGCCTATCACTGCGCGAGCAACGCTTGCGTGGCCGACGGCGGCAACGGCTCGGCCTGCGTCAACGACACCGACTGCGTCAGCGGCAACTGCTCGGCCGACTTCGATTCGTCGGGCTACTACTGCGCTCCGGCCGGCACCTGCGCCGACAACGCCAACAACTACGGTGTCGGCTACGAGCTGTGCAGCGGGCAGAGCTACTACAAGAGCTGCAATTCGGAAGGCGTGTGGGGGACGCAACAGAACAGCCCACAAGCGACGGCGGCCTACTGCGACGCGGGCGGGGGCGCCAACTCCGGATATGACCCGGCGGCGATCTGCTCGAGCGGCACGACCGGTGGCTTTACCAACCCCGGGTGCACCTCCTGCTCGCCCTACCTGGCGAACAGCACCTCGAGCTGCTACACGAGCTGCGCGACCAACGACGACGGCAAGTGCTGGACGGCGTTCCACTGCGACGGCAGCAACGTCTGCAGCGGGGATCTGGCCAACGGCTCGGTCTGCCTCGAGGACTCGGACTGCGCGACCAACAACTGCTCGGCCGACTTCGACTCGTCGACGCTCTACTGCGCCCCGGCGAGCACCTGCGCCGACAACGGCGCCAGCTACGCGATCGGCTACGAGCTGTGCAGCGGCAACAGCTACTACAAGAGCTGCACCGCCGAGGGGACCTGGGGGACGCAGCAGAGCAGCCCGCAGACCAGCTACGCCTACTGCGACGCCGGCGGCGGGGCGCAGAGCGGCTACGACCCGCCGGCGACCTGCAACAGCGGCACCTCCGGCGGTTTCACCAACCCGACCTGCGTCTCCTGCTCGCCCTACCTGGCGAACAGCACCTCGAGCTGCTACACCAGCTGCGCGACGAACGACGACGGGAAGTGCTGGGCCGCGGCGCACTGCAGCGGCTCGAACACCTGTGTCGCCGACTTCAGCGACGGCACCGGCTGCCTCGAGGACTCCGATTGCAGCTCGAGTAACTGCTCGGCCGACTTCGATTCGAGCAGCTTCTACTGCGCTCCGGCGAGCACCTGCGCCAACAACGCATCCTCCTACTCGATCGGCTACGAGCTGTGCAGCGGGCACAGCTACTACAAGAGCTGCACCTCGGAGGGGGTCTGGGGCTCTCAGGTCAACAGCCCGCAGACGACGTCGGTCTACTGCAACCCCGGGGGGGGGACGAGCTCCGGCTACGACCCGGCGGCGACCTGCACCAGCGGCAGCTCGGGGGGCTTCACCAACCCAGGCTGCACCTCGTGCGCACCCTACATGGCGAGCAGCACCACGAGCTGCTACACCAGCTGCGCGACCAACGACGACGGCAAGTGCTGGGCCGCCTACCACTGCAGCGGCAGCAACACCTGCCTCGGGGACTTCGTCAACAGCACCGTGTGCCTGGAGGACTCGGACTGCGCGTCCAACAACTGCTCCCAGGACCTCGACTCCTCGACCCTCTACTGCACGCCGGCCAGCCAGTGCGCCAACAACTCGACCTACTACAACGTCAACTGGGGTCAGTGTGTCGGCCACGCCTACTACAAGGTGTGCACCGCCGAGGGCACCTGGGGCACCACGGTGAACAGCCCCGATCCGACCGACGACTACTGCGTCGGCTGCTGTTCGACGACGGGCACCGGCTACGACCTGGCGGCGACCTGCAACAGCGGCACCTCGCCGTCGTTCACCAACCCCGGCTGCGTCAGCTGCTCGCCCTATCGCGCCGCGTCGCCGTCGAGCTGCTACACCAACTGCGCGACGAATGACACGGCCAAGTGCGTGCCGTACTACGTCTGCTGGCAGGGCGGCTCGAACACCTGCATCTACCAAGACTCCCGCTGCGACGACGAGGCCGATTGCCCAGACCCCTACACCTGGTGCAATGCCAGCTACTGCGAGAAGTCGAGCTGCCCGTTCATCTACGTCTGGAACGGAGGGAGCTGGCAGTATGTCACCGACGAGGAGGTCAACGTCATCGGGCTGCAGCCGAAGCACAGGCCGCAGCGGGAGGTGAAGGACTACAAGCGCAACTACGTGGTCATCGATGGCCTGGCGCGCGACGGCGACGGCCTGTTCCGGGTCAAGCTGCGCGAGACGCTCTACGAGGTCGACTACGTCGACATGATGAAGCTCGTCGCGGTCGACTACCCGATCGGCGCCAGCATCGCCAGCAGCGACGCCGAGTCGCGCCATGGCGATCCGAGCCGACCGTTCCGGGTTTGGACCTACCGCGAACCGCGGCCGCCGCTGCGGGTGACCGACTGGCGCGGGCGGGACGCGCTGGCCGCGGCGCTCGAGCTCGACGGCGTGCCGATCGCCGCGGACCGCAAGGATCCGGACTTCGTCACCGTGGACTTCGGCAAGATCTCCGACCTCGAGCACGCCCGGCTGGTGATCGACGGCTGGGCGATGTTCGGCAAGGAGTTCCACACCGACACCATCGTCCAGACGCACCTCGAGGTCGTCGACGCCCAGGGGGCCTGGGTCAAGGCGAAGCGCATCGGCCTGCCGGCCGGGGACCTCAAGACGATGGTGGTCGACATCCACGACGTCTTCGTCTCGACGGACCATCGGCTTCGCATCCACCTGGGGACGAACCAGCGCGGGCGGCTGCGCTGGGTCATTGACCGGATCCGCCTCGACACCACGCCCTCTGAGCGGGTGACGCTGCGCGAGCTCGACCCGGTCTACGTCTCGCTCGGCTACAAGGGACGAGCCGGGTACGTCCCGGCGAGCTTCACCCACCGGATCAGCTCGAACGACGACAGCCTGGGCGCGATCGACCGGGCGCTCGGCTTCGGCGACTTCACCCGCTTCGGCGAGGTCACCGAGCTGCTCACCGTCGAGGACGACAAGTTCGTAATCATGCAGCACGGCGACGAGCTGGTCGCCGCCTTCCCCGACGCGGGCCCGCCGGCGGCCGGCATGCAACGCGGTTACATGCTGTTGACCAAGCTCTACTACAAGCAGCCAATGTTGAGCCGCGAGGTCGAGCCGCTACCGTTCTCCGGCATGACCGCCTACCCGTACCCTGACAGCGAGCGCTATCCGGACGGACCCGAGCACCGCGCCTACCGCGCGACGTGGAACACCCGGCGCTACGACCCGGCGACGATCGCCAAGGTCAGCCTCCAGCCGCCGCTGGCGGCGGCGCGGCTGCGGCTGTTCGCGACCACCAACGCGTCGCGGCACGCTGGCCTGCGGGACCTGGCCGCCGTCGACCGGCGCCTCGCCCAGGTCCTGACGCGCGAGACGTCAGCGGAGCTGGTCGGCGACGCGCCGCGGCCGGGCGAGCGCGCCTGCGTCGATCAAGCCTGCCGGGTCCGGGCCGCGGCCGAGAGCGGCGCGACGCACGCCGTGGCGGTGGTGGTCACCGGTGTCGGCGCCCGTTGCGCGCTGACCGCGATCGTCGACGACGTGGCCACCGGGTCGACCGCGGCGGCAGCGTCGGTCGACGTCGTCTGCCGTCCGGACGCGCTCGAGCGCGGCGTGGCGGATCTGGTGCGCGCGCTTGGCCGACCGATGATCAACGTGAGGCGGTGATGGCCGGGCGCACCGTTCGGTTGACCGTGCTGGCGCTGGCCGCCGTGGCGGGGTGGGGGTGTCGGAGCAAGCCGCAGCCGCCGGTGGCCGCCCACCCGAACGTCCTGTTCATCACCGTCGACTCGCTGCGCGCGGATCACCTCGGCGTCTTCGGCTATCCGCGGGACACCTCGCCGGCGATCGACGCGCTGGCGCGAGAGGGGGTCCTGTTCACCCGCGCGATTGCCCAGGCGACCTGGACCTTCGGCTCGGTGCCGTCGTTCGTGACCTCGCGCTACCCGCAGAGCCACCGGCGCGTCTTCCCCGGGGTGGGGCGGGGCGGTGAGCGCCCGGTCGGTGGCGGTCCGATCGTCCTGCTGGGTGCCGAGGACGTGACCTTCCCACGCCTGTTGCGCGCCGCCGGGTACCGGACCGCGCTGGTGACCGACCACGCGGGGCTGCGGCAGATTGTCGGCTTGAGCCAGGGCTTCGACGTGGTCGAGGCCACCTCCGGGAGGCGCAGTGCCGCCTGGGTGGGCGAGGCGGCGCGAGCTCAGCTGCGCGCGCTGGTTGACCGGCCGCCGTTCTTCCTCTGGGCCTACTTCAATCAGCTGCACTACCCCTACCTGACCGACTCGCCGCTCGGGGCCAAGTTCCAGGGCGATGGCAAGCAGGTGACCGGGAAGCGCCTGCCGTTCAGCGACGAGCGCTTCGGAGTTCGGGACGCGATCCCGGCCATCGCGCGGATCGGCAATCACCAGGAGGTGGACTTCTACGTCGCGGCCTACGACGGGTGCCTGGCCGCCGCCGACCAGGCCATCGGCGAGCTGCTCGGCGAGCTGGCTGCCCTCGGTCTGGATCGTTCGACCGTCGTCGTGCTCAACGCCGATCACGGTGAGTTGCTCGGGGAGGAAGGATTCTACTTCACGCACGGAGCGGTCTTGACGCCGGCCAACATCCACGTGCCGCTGCTCTTCCGCCTGCCCAACATTCTGGCCCGCGGGACGCGGGTTGGCGGCACGGTGTCGCTGTTGGATCTCGCGCCGACCGTGCTCAGCGCCGTCGGCGTCGACGCGCGGCCGATGGCGCCGGCGGGCAAGAACCTGACCCCTTGCTTCACCGCGCCCGAACAGTGCGAGCGCGGAGAGGCCTTCTCCGCCGCCCATCGGGCCAGACAGTTCGGCGTCGTCGACGACCGGTGGCTCTATCGCTGCGAGAACGGGGTCGCTTGCGGGTTGTTCGCCTTCCCGGGCGAGACCGGGCCCGGCGCGGATCGCTCGGCGGGCGAGCCGGCCGCTGTCGCCGACCTCTCGCGCCGGTTGGCCGATTGGACCGGTCAGCATCCGGGCGAGATCGAGGAGCGCGCCGGGCTGGAGTCGCTCGACGACGAGACCATCGCGGTGCTGCGTGAGCTGGGGTACCTGCGCTGAGCCGGCTTGTTCCGGCGAACGAGGTGTACTAGCAATGACTGGCGTGTCCCTCTCGTGGCTCATGGCTTGCATGCTCGCCGCCGGATCGGCCAAGGCGGCGCGCGCGCCGAAGCCGGCGCCGGTCAAGCCGCCGGCGGTCGCGGCGCCGGCGCCGAGCGGGCCGAGCGGGGTGGTGCTGCTGCCGACCGTCGGCCTGAAGGCCGCCGACGGGTACAGCCCGAAGCCGGAGGTGGTCGGCAAGGCCTCCGCGGCGCTGCGAGCCGCGTGGACGCGCAGCAAGCTCGAGCCCGCCGCGTGGGTGTTCGGCAGCGAGACGCCGACGCTCGAGGAGTCGGCGCGGGTGCTCTCCACCTTGCGCGCCAAGCCGATCCCGGCGGCGGTCGAGAAGCTGCTCGCCGAGGCCGAGGCGGCCAAGGCCGAGTTCGCCTACGCCAAGCAGGCCAAGCTCCTGCTCGCCGCGATCGACGCGCTGGGCAAGAGCATGCAGGACGCGCGGCAGATCGAGGCTCTGATCGACGCGCGCATCGCGCTGGCCAGCGCCTACCTCGACAACAACGAGCGGACCTTCGCCGAGGCCGAGTTCACCAAGGTCGTGCGCATGCGTCCGGACACCGAGCTCGACCTGCGCGCCTTCGCGCCCAACGTCGTCGACCTGTTCAACCAGGTGAAGCTGCGCGTCCTCGCCGAGCCGACCGCCGACGTCGAGGTCGAGGTCCGGCCGCACGGGGCACTGGTCGTGCTCAACGGCTTCGTCGTCGGGCAGAGCCCGAAGACTCTGGCGGTGCGCAAGGGTGACTACCTGATCCAGGTGGTCGCGCCCGGCTACGAGCCGTTCAGTCGGTTGATCGCGATCGCGGCGACCGGTGGGGTCCGGGTCGACGGGACGATGGTGCGTGAGTCGGTGCATCGCGCCGCCGACGTGCTCGTCGCCGGCCTGCGCGGGGAGGGCGAGCTGGCAACCCTCGGGCCGCAGGCAGAGCGCTTGCGCGCCGCGGCGAATGCCGAGGGGATCGTGCTCAGCGGCGTGACCGACGTCGACGGCGGCTACGCGTTGATCGTCGTGCTGGTCGGCCGAGACACCCGGCGCGCGGTGGCGACCTTCTCCGACAGCTGGGCCGAGGCCGAGGCCGCGGCGCGCGCGGCCCTCGA
>JBFYZW010000322.1:0-2784 GCA_041309305.1 Deltaproteobacteria bacterium
CCCTCCGGGTGGTAGCGGCGCCAGGCGTGCTCGACGATCTGGCCGATGAGGCCGTTGTAGTCGAGGCCGGCCTCCTTGGCCGCGGTCGCCAGCTCCGCCTCGTGGGCCAGGTAGGGGTTCGAGTTGACCTCGAGGACGAACGGCTTGCCGCGGCGCACGCGCATGTCGACGCGGCCGTAGTCGCGCAGGTTGCAGGCGGCGAGCGCCTGCTTGGCCACGTTCTGGATGCTGGCCTCGAGCTCGGCGGTCAGCCGGCGCGGGCGGACGAGGGTCGTGCGCTTGTACTCCTCGCTCTCGGCGTTCCACTTCGCGTCCGAGGTGACGATCTTCGCCTCGCCCTTCTCGTAACCCTTGAAGGCCATCTCGAGCACCGGCAGCGCCGTGGCGCTCGCGCCGTTGCCGACCACGCCGGCGTAGAACTCGCGGCCGTCGATGAACTCCTCGACCAGCGCGACGTCGGCGAACTTCTCCTGGATGTAGCGCACCCGCTCGACCAGTGAGTCCCAGTCGCGCACCACCGCCTCGCGGTCGATGCCGAGCGACGCGTCGAGCGACGACGGCTTGACCAGGGCCGGGAAGCGCGGCTCGTTGCCGCTGGTCGACGGCGGCTGCTCCCCGTCCGGGTGGAAGACGCCGATCGCCGACGGCGCGCGCAGCCCGTGCGAGGTCATCACCATCTTGGTCAGCACCTTGTCCTGCGCCAGGACCAGACCGACCATTCCGGCGCCGGTGAACGGCTGGCCCATCAGCTCCAGGACGCCGGCGACGTTGGGCTCGAGCTTGGGGTCCTCGGCGAAGGTCTCGCACAGGTTGACGACCAGATCGGGCTTGCGCCGCCGCACCGCGGCGACGATCTCGCTGACCTCGCGGAAGATGCCCGCGCCGGCGGCGTTGTGACCGTTGGCCTTCAAGGCCTCGAGCACCTGCGCGGCGACCACGTCGGCGGGCTCGGTGTCGGTCTGGTAGTAGAGGACGAGGATCTTCAGCTTCTCCACGCGCACCCCTCACAGCTCGAAGAACTTGCCGCGCACCATGTGGTTGATCACCAGCGTGGTGACCAGCGACGCGAGCGACGCCGAGACCTCGTTGACCCGCGCCGCCGGAACGACCAGGCCGAGCACCTCGACCCGCTTCGACAGGTGGTCGATGAGCCCGCGCACGACATCGGAGCGGGCCCCGGTCCAGTAGATCACGCCGCGCAAGAGGGTCTTGCGCTGTTGGCGGATGAACTTGGCCGCCGGCTCCCCGTCGGCGGCGGGCGGGCCGAACAGCTCGACCAGGTCGGGGTCGATCTGCTCGCCGAGGTTCATCACCGCCGGCTCGGCCTTGAGCCGCTGGTAGTGCTCCGGCACCGTGACGTCGAGCCCGGCCTCGAAGGTCAGATCCTCGGGCTTCACGGTCACCTGCGGCGGCGCTTTGCCCAGCTCTTTGACCTTCTCCTCGATGAAGATGAGCTTCTTCAAGGCCGGCCAGTTGGCGTACTGCTTGTGCCAGTCGAGCTCCGGCGTGATGAACACCGCGAACGACTCGGCGAAGTCCTCGTCCGGGTGTTTCTGCGCGTACCAGCCGGGCAGGTGCCGGACGTAGGAGCGCGAGAAGGGCTGGGGCTGGAAGTCGTCGAGGTAGGGGCGGGAGAACGGCCCGAACAGCTCGCGGAAGTCGGGCAGGACGTAGAGCTTGTGCGCGTAGCAGAAGACGTGACCGGCCTCGTGCCGCAGCAGGCGCCGCACCTCGGCCTCGCTCTCGAGCTCGGCGGTCTCGAGCTCCTCGACCGCAGCCAGCTCCGGGTCGATGAGATAGAACGGGATGCCGATCGCCGGCACGCCGTCGGGACAGCCCCACTCATCGGCGACGAAGCACTGCGGGCGGAGCTCGATCCCCTTCGCCTCCAGCTCCTTGTACAGGTTCTGGATCAGCGGCTCCATCGGCGAGCCCTCGATCTTCAGGCCGAGCTCGCGCAGGCGGCGGCTCACGGCCTGAGCGGTCTCCGGGCTGCGTTCCTCCGCCGTCATGCGGCTCCGAGAATACAGCGAGCGCCAGCCGGACACCACAGCCCGGGAGGGCGATCCGCCGTCCTCGCCGCCAAGGTAGGTCCCCACCGGGCCCTCGACAACGGGCCAGGCGAGCTGCTAAAGGTGAGCAGATCCCCCACCTGTGGAGAAAACGATGGAAATCTCAGCAGTTCGGATGCAGGTCCCGGCCGACGCCAACCTGATCCTGGGCCGATCCCATTTCATCAAGACTGTCGAGGACTTGTACGAGTGCCTCGTGAACACCGTGCCAGGAGTCGAATTTGGCATCGCTTTCAACGAGGCCTCCGGGCCCTGCCTCATCCGGCATCAGGCCAACCAGGAGGAGCTCGGGGCCGCCGCGATCGCCAACGCGCAGGCGATCGGCGCCGGCCACTTCTTCGTGATCCTGGTGCGCAAGGCCTACCCGATCAACCTGCTCGGCCGCATCAAGGAGGTCCCGGAGGTGTGCGAGGTCCTCTGCGCGACCGCGAACCCGGTCGAGGTGCTGGTCGTCCAGACCGCGCAAGGCCGCGGCGTCGTCGGCGTGGTCGACGGCAGCTCGCCGAAGGGGGTCGAGGGCCCGGCCGACGTGCAGGCGCGCAAGCAGTTCCTGCGCCAGATCGGCTACAAGCAGTAGCTCACCGGGGCGGCTCCTCCTCGAGGGTCGGCCAGACCGCCCCTATCCCGGCGTCACGCAGGGCCCGCGCCTGGGCCACCACCGCCGCGAGCGGGGTCGTCGCAGCGCCGCCGAGCACCGCCACCGGCGCGGCCG
>JBFYZW010000323.1:0-3217 GCA_041309305.1 Deltaproteobacteria bacterium
ATGAAGCTCACGCGCGCCAAGCTCGAGTCGCTGGTCGAGGACCTGGTGCAGAAGACCATCGAGCCGTGCCGGATCGCGCTCAAGGACGCGGGGCTGTCGATCAATGACGTGGCCGAGGTGATCCTGGTCGGCGGTCAGACGCGAATGCCTCTCGTGCAGAAGTTCGTCAAGGACTTCTTCGGCAAGGAGCCGCGCAAGGACGTCAACCCGGACGAGGCCGTCGCCGTGGGCGCCGCCGTGCAGGCGGGCGTGTTGACCGGCGAGGTCAAGGAAGTGCTGCTGCTCGACGTCACCCCGCTGTCGCTCGGCATCGAGACGCTCGGCGGCGTGATGACCAAGCTGATCGAGAAGAACACGACGATCCCGACCAAGGCGACGCAGGTGTTCTCGACGGCCGACGACAACCAGACGGCCGTGACGATCCACGTGCTGCAGGGTGAGCGCGACCGCGCGAGCGACAACAAGTCGCTCGGCCGCTTCGACCTCTCGGACATTCCCCCGGCGCCTCGCGGCATGCCGCAGGTCGAGGTCACGTTCGACATCGACGCGAACGGCATCCTGAACGTGTCGGCGAAGGACAAGGCGACCAACAAGGAGCAGCGCATCGTCATCAAGGCCTCGAGCGGCCTCAACGAGGACGAGATCAAGCGCATGGTGCGCGACGCCGAGGCGCACGCCGAGGAGGACAAGAAGTTCCGCGAGCTCGCCGAGACGCGCAACCGCGCCGACGCGCTGCTGCACGCGACCGAGAAGTCCCTGAAGGACCTCGGCGACAAGGTCTCCCCGGAGGACCGCGCGCGCACCGAGTCGGCGATCTCGGACCTGAAGGCCGTGATCCGCGGCGACGACAAGGACGTGATCGAAACCAAGGCGCGCGCGCTGGCCGAGGCGTCCGCGGCGGTTGCGCAGCAGGCCTATGCGAGCCAGCAGCCGGGCGGCGGGGCGGGCCCGGAGGCAGGCGCCACGGGCGGCCAGGCCGGTGGCGGCAAGGACGAGGTGCTCGACGCCGAGTTCGAGGAAGTGAAGGACAAGGACGGCAAGGCGTCGTAACCGGCCGCGAGGGGTTATCCTTGCGCAGTCGATGACTCAAACCGCCGCGGGCTGATCCCCCGCGGCGTTTTCTCATTCCAGAGCTGACCTGACCCGCATGGCGAAGCGCGACTATTACCAAGTCCTCGACCTGCCGCGAACTGCGAGCGAGGCGGACATCAAGAAGGCGTACCGTCGCCTCGCCATGAAGTTCCACCCCGATCGCAACCCGGGTGATCACGAGGCGGAGGGCAAGTTCAAGGAAGCGAAGGAAGCCTACGAGGTCCTGAGCGACGCGCAGAAGCGGGCGGCCTACGATCAGTTCGGTCACGCCGGCGTCGACGGCATGCGTGGCGGTGGCGGCGGCGGGCAGGGCTTCGATCCGCGCGATGCTTTCGGCGATATCTTCGGCGACGTGTTCGGCGACATCTTCGGCGCCGGTCGCCGCGGGCGGTCGCCGGTCTATCGCGGTGCCGACCTGCGCTACGAGCTCGAGCTCGACCTAGAGAAGGCGGTGTTCGGCGACACGGCGAAGATCGAGTTCACGACGCTGGCGGAGTGCGAGGAGTGCACCGGCACCGGTTCCGCCAAAGGCTCGAAACCGACCAGCTGCGAGACCTGCCGCGGTGCCGGTCAGGTCCGGATGCAGCAGGGTTTCTTCACCGTCCAGCAAACCTGCCCGCGCTGCCAGGGCCGCGGCCAGGTCGTGACCGATCCTTGCGGCGAGTGCCGCGGGCAGGGGCGCCTGCGCAAGCAGAAGACCCTGTCGGTCAAGGTACCGCCGGGGGTGGATACCGGGGATCGCATTCGTCTATCGGGCGAAGGCGAGGTGGGTCGCAATGGCGGCCCGACAGGCGACCTGTACGTCGAGGTGCGCGTGCGCGAGCACCCGATCTTCGAGCGCGACGGCAGTCACCTGTCGTGCGAGGTACCGGTGAGTTTCGCGCGGCTCGCGCTCGGCGGCAGCCTCGATGTGCCGACGCTCGACGGTAGCGCGACCATCAAGGTACCGCCCGAGACGCAATCGGGGCGGGTCTTCCGCTTGCGCGAGAAAGGCATCAAGCCGGTCCGCGGCGGCCCGACGGGCGACCTCTTCTGTCGCGTGGTGGCCGAGACGCCGGTGAAGCTCACGCGCGAGCAGAAGGACCTGCTGCAGAAGTTCGAGCAGTCGCTGCAGGAAGACGCGTCGCGCCACCATCCGCGCGAAGAATCCTGGCTCGACGGCGTCAAGCGCTTCTTTACCAGCCTCGGGGATTGACCAGCCGATGCTCAACGTCGCCATGTTCGGCGCCTCCGGGCGCATGGGTCGCACCATCGTGCCCCTCGTTGCCGAGAGCACCGACCTCCGACTCAGCGGCGCGCTGGCGGCTGCCGCCGATCCCTCGATTGGCCACGACGCCGGTGTCGTCGCCGGCGTGGCACCGCTGGCCATCAGTATCACCAGCGATCCCGAGCGCGCGCTCGACGGTGCACAGGTCGTCATCGACTTCACGCTGCCCGCGGCGACGCCGGATCACGCGCGCCGGTGCCTGGCGCATTCCGTGCCGATGGTGATCGGCACGACGGGGCACGACGACCCGGCGCTGGGCGAACTGCGCAAGGTCGCCGAGCGCCTGCCCATCGTGATGGCGCCGAACATGAGCCTCGGCGTGAACCTGCTATTCAAGCTGGCCGAGCTCGCGGCGCGAGCGCTCGACGCGAGCTACGACGCCGAGATCGTCGAGGCGCACCACCGCCACAAGGTGGACGCGCCCAGTGGCACTGCCCTCGGTCTCGGCCGGGCGGTGGCGCAGGGGCGAGGCACGTCCCTCGACGCGGCGGCGGTGTACGTGCGGCAGGGTGCCACCGGCCCCCGGCCGACCGGCGCGATCGGTTTCAGCGTCGTTCGCGGCGGTGACATCGTCGGCGACCACCGCGTGATCTTCGCGGGACCGGGCGAGCAGATCGAGCTCGCGCACCATGCCCAGGACCGCTCGGGCTTCGCCCGCGGCGCGCTCGTCGCGGCTCGCTGGGTCGTCGGGCGGCCGCCGGGGCTTTATTCGATGCTCGACGTGCTTGGGCTTTGATACCTCGCGGTCCGGGCTCTCCTATCCGATAGCGCACGCTGGCCGGGTCGGGGCTCGGGGATCGGCCGGCCTGCCCGCGGGACGCCGTGAACACATCCCTGTGGGCTCCGGGCGCGGCGTCC
>JBFYZW010000324.1:0-26307 GCA_041309305.1 Deltaproteobacteria bacterium
CGAGGCCGCGACCAGGCTGGGAGCTCGTGTGATCGAGGGGCGCGCCCAGGTGCTGTTGTCATCGGCCGTGCTGTTTCAGGGCAGGCCGGACGAGGCCACCGTGGCCCTCGACCGCGGCTTCGAGCTGCTCACCGCCGCCGATGACCGGCGCTTCTTGGCGATCGCGCACCGCATGCGCGGGGTGATCATTGCCAACTCCGGGGGGAGTTACACCGACGCATTGGTAACCACGCGCCAAGCCATGGAGCTGGCGCGGGCGGTCAAAGACGACGTCGCGCTGGCCTTGGCCCTGAACGGCTACGCGTCGGTGCAAAAGGAGCTCGGCGCGCTCGACGAGGCCCTCGCGGCGTACAACGAGTGCGAGAGCGTGGCGCTGCGCGCTGGCCGCGAGGACATCGCCGACACCCGAGCCCGGCCCAACCGCGTCGCATTGCTCGACGACCTCGGCCAATCGACGGAGGCCATTCGTCAGCTCACCGCGTTGAGCGCACGGCGGCCCGACCCGAGCGGGATCGAGAACGTGAACCTGGCGAACTTTCACCGTACAGCCGGCAACCTGCCCGAGGCGCGTCGCTATGCGGCCAAGATGGACGAGACGATGCGGGCGACGAAGAACCAGTCCTACCGCTGGTTGCTCGACCTCTTGTTCGCGGAGTTGGCCTTCGACCAGGACAAGCCGGCGGAGACGACCCGTTACTACGCCCGGGCAGAGGCGCTGCTCAACGCCATGGGTGCGGGCGAGAGCGACGCCGACTTGGCGTTGTCACGGGCCAAAACCTCGGTCGAGACGGTGCCGCAGGAGGTGGAGACTCTCGTCGCGCCGGTGCTGAAGCGGGATGACCTGACCGCGTGGCAGCGGGCGACGCTACAGCCGCTGCTCGCCCGAGCTCAACTCCGCCTCGGCAAGCGGGAGCAGGCGCTGACGCTGCGCCGGGGTTGGCTCGAGCAGGCAGCGGTCTATCGCCGCTTCGCCGGATCCAACCTGCAGGCGATGCTGCTCGACGCCGAGTTGGCCGAGGACGCCGAGTCGCGGCAGGCGGCGGTCAAAGCGCTCGAGGCATTTGCCCGGTTGATGCGCGAGAACGGCAGTCTCTTGCACCACTGGGACGCGACGCTCGGCGTCGCGCGGCTCGAGCTCAAGGCCGGCAACAAGTCGGCCGCCGTGGCCGCGGCCAACTCGTTTCGCGATCAGGCGCGGCAGGCAGGCTTCGTCCGCCTGGCTCGCGCTGCGGACGCGGTCCTCGCGGCGAGCAAGTAGCCCGGGGCGACCGCCGTGCGGCTCACCGGTCGGTGGGTTGCGGCGGCGGCACGCGCCGCCACTGCTGAACGAGCCAGCCCACCGCGCCGAGGAAAATGATCCAACCGAGACCTCGCGGTTGGTCCTCGATACCTCGGCCTTTCGGTGACGCGGAGGCGCCCTCCGCTGGCCCTCGGTTGCTCTTTCAAGACCTCGTCCTCGGCAAGGAGGTACTCGAGGGCCTCGATCTGCTCGCGGTTCATCCAGCCAGCGAAGGAGACGGTGATGCGGTGCGCCCTCTTCCCTGCGGTCGAACAACGGCACGCAGTTCACCGCCGCCGCCCGCGGGCGAGGTCAAACAGGCGAGGCGCGGCTTCTCTCTGAGACATTGGCGGCGGAGCCGATCGGCTCCGGGAGGGACGGATTGGCACCTCTGCCCCGGGGGTGTCGTCGTGTGCGAAGCGAACAAGACGCAGGATTTTCGGGGTGCATCGCCTGGCGTGGACTTTGCAACGTGATCAATCGGCAGTGACGGACCTACCGGCACACCTGGTGCCGAACAAGGTGAGGTAGAGATGGGGCAGCAGCGGTTGGAAGGCCAGGAGCGTTGCCAGAGGTCGCCTGAACGCCGGTTGTCATTTGGGCTCGGTGGCGCGGTCGCTCTGGCGACCTTGTCCGCCTGCAGCCCGACGGGCTTGATCGAGGAGCCGATTGACGGGCGAGCGCTGGAGACCTCGAGCGATACCCCTGTGCCTGACGCCGACGCAACGCCGAGCATTGACGACGACGGCGTGGATCCACCTGCCGAGGTCGACCCGCCAGCGGACGATGTCACTGCCGACGACGATCCTCCGAGCGTCAGCTGTCCGCCACCGGGACCATACGGCACCTCGGTCGGCGATGTGGCCGAGGACGTCGTCCTGGCGGATTGTGACGGGGGAACGCACAGCGTCCACGACCTCTGCTCGCGGCCGGCCGCATGGATCTACCTGTTCGCTGGGTGGTGAGGGGACTGTGTTGGGCGGGCCAGTTCGGCCCGCGAGATCTACGAAGGGTTCGCCGAGCGAGGCCTGGACGCGTACTTCGTCGTCACCTCCGACAGCAACGGCGATCCTCCGACCTCGAGCACGTGTGACACCGTGCGCCAGCAATTCGGCCTGACCATGACGGTGTTGATCGACCCCGAGCGTCGGTTGGCCCGCGCCCTGGATGCTCCGGAGTACGATTGCGACATCGTGCTCGACCGCGGGGACGTGATTCACTTCAAGGGTTCATCATCGCGCCGCGAGGTGACGGAGATCCTCGACGAGCTGCTGCCCACCACGGCGGAGCCGGCGGACGCCGGCGGCTGAGCCAGCGGCGTCAGCCCCCGGCACCGTCGGGCAGGCGTCTGGCGCCAAGAGTCGATTCGTCATCGGGCTCGCAGTCCCGCGCCGGGGCCGGTTCAACTGCCGTTGCCGTTTCGCGTCGAGTCGTCGCCGTTGAGCGAGGCCGAGGCCGAATGATTGGCGCCGGCGAAGGGCAGGCCGGTGAAGCTCTGTCTATCCGGTGCGAATCCGTGGTTTGGCAAAAAGCCGCCAATGTTGCAAAGGGGTTCCGGTCGTGCGTTGATGCTCGTCGCGCTGGCGAGGGCAGTCGATGAGCAGCGAGGTCGGGCGGGGTTCGCCATCGGGGAGGGGTTTCGTCCCCCCTGTGTACTTCGCTGGAGCCGACTCGCACCGGGATGGCGCGCACGCGTCAGCTCAAACCTCAGTCGCCAATACAAACCGGACGGCTACAGCTACGGGCTGCCGAGAACGGAGTACGCATGAGCACGGTCCTGTGGGCAAACATCCTGATCGATGGCAGGGTCAAGTCCGATGAAGCGGACCATCCCGCCCTGTTCAAGCACGCCGCGAAGCTAGACGAGATCTCGAGGATCTTGGGGATCGGTTCGTTTCTCGCGATCTGCGATACCACCGACCAGCGATTCAACCTGGAAAACGAGGCGCTGCCAGCTGGGATGTCGTCGACGAACGAACTCATGGTCGCCCAGGGTTCATGGATGCCGATGTCCTCGGTGGTTCCATTCCTCGAAGCCCTGCGGGACCACGTCGTCGCCAACAATGTACGGTTTGGTCTCCTGAGCAACCAGCATGCGCAGGTGGTGGCGGAACTCGACGAGGTGCTGGCGTTCGCCAAGGCCGGGGTGGCGCGCGCAACGAAGTTCAACTTCTCGGTGGTCATGTAAGGCCGGACTCCGGGGTCAGGTCGGCGCGGCGCTCCCGGCAGCTCGGGTCCAAGGTGTGACCGGGAGCAGGATTCGCTGATCGACGGGCGTCGTCGCCCCGGTTTCGTCTCCGCGCCTCACCCCGCGCTGTGCGTTTATCCGATCGACGCCACTCCCCCGTCCTCGCAAGCGTTTCAGTACCGTTTCTCGGGAGTTGCCAATCGACCGGGCCAGGCTAGCCTTCGTAGATGTCTCCGATTCTCACCCCATGGTCTGTCGTCGTTCTTGCGATCGCAGGTGGGCTGAACCAGGAGCAAGCCAGGCTCGTTGAGTACCTGCTCGCTGAGAACAAGGTGCTGAAGGAACAGCTGAAGGGAAGGCGGCGTCTCCGCTCCACCGACGGTCAGAGCTGTTTCCTTTCCGCCAATGCAAAGGCTCTCGGCCGCGCCGCCTTGAAGAAGCTCGACACCTTTTCTGCTCCGACCGCGGTTGCCGACGAGCGGCTCTGGCTGGGCTCGCTTTTTCCGACGCCGTTGCCAGCGCTCACCGGCGCGTTCGCCCTGTCGGCGGCTCGGTCTGCCCGTGACCGGCGCTGCCCCAGCACACAGTCTCTCCCGCCAGAGTCAGACCACAGCCGTATCCCCGGCTGACGCTGATCTCCGAAAAGCGAACACCGGGGGGCGGCTCCTCCAGGGCGCCTCCCCAACAAGAAACTTGGCCATCGGCCGCGATGCCGCAAGCGCTGGCGTAGCCTGCTCGCACGGCGGCGAAGCCCTCGCGTCGCGTATCCATGCTCCCCCAACAACGCACCTCGCCCTGCGTGCTCAGTCCGCAGCCAAAGTTGTTCCCGATCGCGATCTCGACGAAGGGCCCGGGGATGAGCGTCGTCGCCTGGTTGTAGTCGATCCCCCAGCAGACGGCGGCGCCGTCGCGTCGTAGCCCGCAGGTGTCGCGACCCGCGGCCGTGACGCGCACGAACGCGCCCGGCGGCGGATTCGCCTGGCCCTGGTGGGCCCCGCCGGTACGCTCTCGACCGGCGCCCCAGCAGGAGATCGACGCGTCTCGCTGCAGCACCGCGCAGCTATGATCTTCACCCGCCGCCACGTCGATGGCCCGCAGCAGCGTCGGGGCGTTGACCTGACCGTAGGTGTCCTCTCCCCAGCACGCGAGCGTGTCGTCGGCGTTGATGGCGCAGACGTGCGCTCCGCCGGCGGACACCTGGCGGACCTCGTGTGCGGGAGTGCGTCGAGCGACCTCGGGCTTGCCCCAGCAGACGGGCCGTTGCTGGGCGTCGATGGTACAGGCCGCGAGGTAGCCGGTGGTGATGCGGCCACTCGGAGGTTTGGTCGCGATCGCCGGGCCGAGGCTGGGCGAGTCGCGCAGGTGCTCAGGAACCTCGCGCTCGCCCCGGTTGTTGCTGCCCCAGCACTGCACCCTGCCCGCACGGGTCACACCGCACCTGTTCTGTCCGTGGCGCGCGATCTGGGCGAAGACGCCCGTGGGTGGCTCGCCCTCCTCGCACGCGATGCGCCCCTCGGCGGTGAGGCCGCAGTCGAGGACGAGCTGCACGAGCTTGCCAGCGAGTGGCGACCGCGGTTCGCCCCAACAGATCCGGCTGCCGTCCTTGCGCAGGCCGCAGGTCGTTTGGCGCGTGGCGGTCAGGTCCACGAGCTCGTCAGCCGGTACGTCGCACTGGTGGTTGCGGTTGTAACCCCAACACCGGGCCCGACCCGTGGCATCGAGTGCGCAGGAATGCCAGTCGCCGCTGACGACCCGAGTGAACGTGCCGGCCGGAGCGTTGGCCAGGCCGTATCCCATGTCGCCCCAGCACACGAGCTGGCCGTCCTCACGAATGCCGCAGACATGATTGGTCCCGACAGCGATCTGCCGAAACCGCCCGGGGGGAGGCTTCTCGTCCCGGTAGAACCGCCCCCAGCAAACAACGTTGGCTTCACGTGAGAGCGCACAGCCGAAGCGATTGGACAACGCCAGGTCAGTGTACGCCCCCTCGGGCGGGGTCGCCTTGCCGTCGTCGTTGTCGCCCCAGCAGGTGATGCGGCCCTCGGGTGCCACGATGGCGCAGGAGAAGTTCCCGCCGGTCGCGACGCGGAGCGCAGCCGACGAGGACGCGGCGCGTACCCACCGCGGGCCGCTGGCCAGAGGCACGACGACAAGCGCCGTCGCGAGCACGCGCAGCGAGGCTAAACCTCGCCCTCCAGCGCTGCGGCAACCTGGTCGGTGGTCCTCGCTACGCATGTCTCTTCGAGCTCGGGGACCTTGCCCGGGCCGACGATTCACTCCGGGATAGACTGCGCATACGCATCCCCCGCCTCGAGACGGCCATCAACGCACAACCGAACCGCCCTGGCAACCGCGAGCCCTCCTGGACGCGAATCGAGACCCGGTCGCCAGCATGTGCGCCGACCGACTCGTGGTTGCAGTCGAGGGGCACCGGGACCGACCCCGGGGCCACCCGGTCCACCGCGGTTGCGCGAGGCCGAGGCCGAATGATTGGCGCCGGCGAAGGTCAGGCAGGCGAAGCTCCGTCGTGGGGCGGTTCGTTCCGCCAAGGGCAGGGCGATCAGGGTATCGTGCTGCCCTCCGTGTCGAAATAGACCACGAAGCCGATCGTGCCTTCGAGCAGACCGCGTGCGCTGGTGTTCTGACCGCCCAGGGTGCCGATGAAGAAGGTCGTCGAGCCTCCGTCGTTGGCAAGTGTCAGGCCGGCAGACACACGTGCCGTCAAGGCCAGCTCAGTCAAGCCGATCATCCCCAGCTGCACCTCGGCTCCGAGGCTGGCCCGGGCCGCGAGGCGGATCTCCATATCTCCGCCGTCGGGAGCAAAGACGCCCAGGCCGACATCGGGCTCGAAGAAGACGACGAGGTGTTTGAATTGGGAGATGCCGAGGAGATAGCCGAACTGCCCACCGATGCCGAATGACGCATCCCCGTCAGCGCTGTTGATGGCCAGGGACACCCCAGCCTCCCAGCCCGAACCTGGGCTGCCCCAGCGGCGGACGCCGACCGCCAACGCGTCATTGACGCTGCCGAGGTCCATCAGTTCGAAACCCCAGCCGCCAACGATCTGGTCGTGGTCGTCTTGGCCGATCGTTCTGGGCGTGGCCGTCGGCTCCGATTCGCTGACGCGACCCTCGAGCGCGCGCGCTCCCTCCGCTGTGCTATCGAGAGCGGTGTCCGTTGCGGCGAAAGCCGCGGACGGGCAAATCCCCCCACCCACAGCGGCGACCAACGCCGACAACGCAATCCTTGTCGAGCTACCGTTCGGAACCAAGGCGGTGAACCACATCGCTACTCCCGTTTCTTCTTGCCGACGACGGTCGCCGGTTTGTTCGATTGCGCTCGGTCTCCTTCTTCGACACATCCAGGATCGCGGGCCGAGCGCGTTTCGTTTCCAGGCTTCCGTGGTCTGGAGGGGAAAGATCGGGACACGTATCCCAGCAACGGGCTGTCCCGCGCTATCGCGTGCCCCCGGCTGGCACCGGCCATGGTCGTTCGGCACGTGGCCTCTGCGAATGCCGCCACGGCCGCCCTCTGGCTCGGGGCTCTTGCCGCGATGGATGGAGACGAGCCTACCGCGACCGCGCCGTACAGCGCCGCTGAATCCTTCGGCGTCTCGATCCGGCTCCGCGCACCGTTCAGCCGAGCGTCACGCCGACCCGCGGATCGATCGCGGCTGTGCCCAACGGCGCGATCTGGATCTGGTTGCCTTGCCCGCTCAGGCGCGTGACGGCGAAGAAACCGCGGTGGCAACACTTGCACAGGCTCGAGGTCACGCTCAGGCGCACCGGCAGCTTGTTGGCCGCAGCGTTGCCGCCACGGTGGGCGGCGAGGAGCTCTGCGAGGGTGGTGACGTCCTGCTGTTGGTTGGCGTCGAGAAACCTCTGCACCGTCTCGTGGCCGCCGTTCCAGGCGGCTTCGCGGTTCTTCTCCCAGGCGGCGATGCCGTCGGCGTCCTTCTTCTTCGGCTTCTTGTCGGCGATCGAGGCCGGCAGGGTGAGGAGATTGCGCGAGCGCATGTAACGGCGACAGGTGTCGCAGTAGGGCTTGCGCATCATGGCGATCGGTACCGCAAGGCCGCCGCCGGCGTAACCCACGACCTCGAGGAGGCGCAGGCCGTAGCCCCACGCGCCGAGCGTCTCCGCCACCGTCTTGCCGTCGACCTGGTAACCCTGGTTGCGGGTGACGTGGTCGAAGTAGGCCCAGAAGCTCACCGCCGAGCCGTCGTCGAAGGCCAGGGGCCCCAGGCTGCGGAACTCGAGGTAGTTGGCGGCGAAGTAGCTCAGCACCAGGAGGCCGCCGACGATCCAGAGCAGAGCCCCGCCGATCTTGAGGTCGCTCATCCACGAGGCGATGCCGTAGCCGCTCCCTGCGGCCACGCCGACGAGGATGGCGCCGATCGGCACGATGAACCAGAGATAGAAGCCCATGACGTTGAAGTCCTCGGCGTTGGCATTGACGAGGTAGACGAGGCCGAGGGCGAGAGCGGTGGTGAGCAGGCCGGCGCCGATGACGAGCTCGTCGCCGATGCGATCGACCAGGCGCGTGGGCTTGGCGCCCGAGGTGGCCAAGAGAGGGGAACGTGCCTGTTCTTGCATGATGGCCTCCGGTTGGAGATCCAGCGACGACCCGCCAGTGAGACTACTGCGACGGCACACGACAGAACAGTCAGATCAGCTCCACGGTGCCGCAGGCGGCGAACAGCCCCAGGGCCACGAGCAGGCCGAGAACGACATCGAGACGCCTGCGCAGCGCTTCCCGGTTCTTCCGGCCCCTGCGCGTGAGTACCAGGCCGAAGAGGAAGACCGTGTGCAGGAACGCCCCGCTCTGCTCGTCACCGGCACGACCCTCAACTGCTCAGGTCGGCCGTGCCTTGGTCGGAGGCAGACAGGTCGTACGACCACACGGCCGGGGCGGCGGGCGCCGGTCGCGCCACTACGGCCCAGCGCGAAACGCCGCCAGCCGTTGCGCGATGATGGCATCGGCCTCGGCCATGATCCGGTCGATGAGCTCCTTGCAGCTCGGGATGTCGTGGATCAAGCCGGCGACCATGCCACAGGACCAGGCGCCGATCTCGGTTTTCCCCTCGAGCATGACATGGGGGTATACGCCCGCAACCTTCTCCAGAATGTCGTTGATGGTCAGGCCGTCGCCCTTCTCCTTCTCGATGCGCAGGATCTCGTCCACGGCGGGGTTGCGCAGCACCCGCTCGGTGTTGCGCAACGGGCGCATGACCAGGCGGGTGTCCAATTCCGTGGCCTGCACGATCGCCTGCTTGACCTTCTCGTGCACCGGCGCTTCCTGGGTGGCGACGAAGCGTGTCCCCATGTTGATCCCCTCGGCGCCGAGCGCCATGGCCGCGACCAGGCTGCGGCCGTCGGCCATGCCCCCCGAGGCGACGAAGGGGATCTGCAAGGCCTCGGCAGCCAGCGGCAGGAGGATGAAATTCGGCACGTCGTCCTCTCCCGGATGACCGCCGCACTCGAAGCCGTCGACGCTCACCGCATCACAGCCGATCTCCTGGGCCTTGCGGGCGTGGCGAACCGAGGTGCATTTGTGGATCACCTTGACGCCGGCCGCCTTGAGCTGCGGCAGGTGCTCCGCAGGATTGCGTCCCGCCGTCTCGATGATTCGAACGCCGCTGGAGATGATGGCGTCGATGTACTCGCGGTACGGCGGCTGGGCGAACGCCGGCAGAAACGTGAGGTTGACGCCGAAGGGGGCGTCCGTCCGTTCCCGGCAGCGCGAAATCTCCCGGGCGAGATCCTCGGGCGTCTTCTGCGTCAACGCCGTGATGATGCCCAGCCCACCCGCGTTCGACACCGCGGCGGCGAGCTCGGCGAAGCCGACGTAGTGCATACCGCCCTGGATGATCGGATGCCGGATCCCGAACAGCTCTGTGATTCGCGTGCGCATTGTTTGCGCCTCCTGTGGGGGCCATAGACGGCCCGGACCCTGTCAGGTGAGGGTGGGCTATTGCACCTGCTATCAGGAGACCGGTTGGCGTGCCAGCGACGAAGCCGGCGAGGGGATGGTCCAGAGTGATCGATCATGTCACCGACCCGACCCGCACCGCCGGGCTCACCAGGTTGCCGTCAGAGGGGAGGCTCAGTCGCACTCGGGCTTGCCGTAGACGTCGAACCTGCATTTGGGAAGGTCGCGTCGTGCCCGTTTGAGCTCCCCTTTTGTGATCATGCCGAGGCTCAGGCTGACCCGCTTCAGGTTGGCTAGTGCTCCCAGCGGCGAGAGATCCGCGACATGGGTGTTGGCAATGTTGAGCACTCGCAGGTTCGACATCCCCGTGATCGCGCGAAGATCGGAGATGCGGGTGGCGTTGGCATGCAGCTCCTCGAGTTGGCGCAACGGCGCGAGGGGAGAGAGGTCTTGGAGCTGAGTATCGCTCACGCTCAGGAACTCGAGCTGCTGGATCTCCTGCAGCCCACTCAGGCTGTTGATCGCCGTGTCGCTCGCCTCGAGCTGTCGCAGACCACGAAGACCGCGTAGGCACTTCAGCGACGCGACGCTCGTGTTGCTGATGTCCAAGTGGGTAAGGGTTTCGATTCGGGATAGGGTGCTGACGTCCTCGAGCGCAGTTCCCGTCACCTGCAGGATCCTCGGCTGGAGAGGTGAGAGCTCGCCGAGGACCGACGCGTCGCCGACGTCGAGCTCGAGGCGCCACGTCTGAGCGAGGAGCGGCAGCTTGACGCCGTCGGACCAGAATGCATCCGTGGCCTTCGCCTCGAGCTCCCAGAGGTCCCAACGGTCTGCCCATTCGCCCAGGAGCGACTTCAGGTTTTGGTCAAGGTGTAGAGCCACCGGCGTCGGCAGCTCTGCCCCCGCGTTGGTTCCCTCGGCGCAGGACTCGTCCAGGAATGCCAATACCTCATCGCGATGGTGGTCGAGCAACGAGGCAAGTGCCCGCCCCGTGTCGGACGCCAACGAGGATGCCGTCAGAATCGCTTCGAGATCGATTGGTCCCATGCGTTCCATCTTGACGACGACCATCAACGCACGACCAGAACCCCAGTGCAACACCGGCTGCTTTCGCCGAACCGCAGATTCTCAACCGGTGGACAGCGCTTCGCCCGCCTGACCGCCGCCGGCGCCAATCATTCGGCCCAAACGGGGGGGCGCGATTCGCGCACACCCCTGGCGCAGCGTTGACAGCGCCGAGCGATGCTGCGTATCCCTTCACCGTGACGCACCAGACGCTGGCATGGGTGGTGGTTGTGGCTTCGTTGTCGACGTCGGCACTGGCCGACCCGCCGCCGCCGTGCAACGTTCGAGCGGTCGTGAAGGATCCGGATCCCCGGGGCCTGAACGTTCGCGCCGCGCCGAAAAACGGCAAGGTCCTGGGGACGCTTCCCTCGGGCACCGAGGTCACCCTGCTCGAGGCGCGCGAAGGCTGGGTGCGTGTCGGGAGCGCGTGGAACGCGGAGCAGGAGGAGCGCAGCGACTGGCCGTCGGGGTGGGTCCATGGCCGACTGCTGTCGACGTATCTCAAGACGCCCGAAGAGTATGGTCCCACCACGGTTCCCAAGCTGCGCACGAGGGCCGCGAACGACTCGCCCGCGACCCCGATCGACTGGCGGGCCGCTCCCCGGATCGAGGTCATCGGCTGCCGGGGCGCCTTTCTGGAGGTCTCGATTCGGAAAGGCGAACAGGAGCAGCGCGGCTTCCTCGGCGGGGACAGTCACTGCGCCAGCACCGTCACGACCTGCCCCTGAGCCGGCGGTGAGCCCGGCACACGCGCCGACCCCGGTCAGCGCGCCGGCCCGAGCGCTCGAGGAGAAGTCGAAGGGCCCGGTTCGATTGGAGCGTGTGTACAAGGGGGGGCGGCGATGACGGTGTTGCAGCGGCAGGCAGAGCACCCGTTGACGCGTCACTGCGCGGAGATGTTGAAGACGACGAAGCCGAACTTCGCCAGTCGCCCTTGCGCGAGGCCGGGGCCGAATAATCGGCACCGGCGAAGGTCAGGCAAGCCCAGCTCTGACCAGCGGGTGGAAACCTGCGGTTCGGCCCCCCGCGCCGCAGTCCGCAGCCCGGCGACGACTTGGAACCAGATGACGTGGTCGGTCATCGGGCGGTCAAGGAACGACCGCGGGCCGCTGACAAGACGGGGCCGTCCCGGGTCCACGAGCGACCGGCTTTTGAAATCAGAGACCGACCAGTCGGTACTTGATGATCAGGACCGGCTTGCCGCGTCCCTGGCCCTGCTTCACATAGAGGTGACCGTTGGCCAGGGTGAGGGGTTCCTTGCGGGTCCACTCGCTGCCGGGCTCCTTGGGAACCTTCAGGTAGAAGTTGTCGAGGTAATGGCCTTCGGCGTCGAAGACGTCGAACAAAATGCCCTTTTTCGACTGGACCGTAGACGTTTGCACCCACAGCCGACCATCGACCATCGTGAGCGCGACGATGTCGGCGTAATACTCGACGGGTTTGCCCAGTGGGTCGCGGCGTTCGATGACCTCGGGTTTCTCGCCCGGGCCTTTGCTCTTTAACACGGCCACTCCACCGCTCGAACGGCCGGCGCGTCGCACGCGCGAGTACGTCCGTTTGAAACGGCTGACCACTGCGCCCCGATCGCGTGAGAAGACCTCGACGAGGTATTCGGGTGACTCACTGACGAAGATGGTCTTGCCATCTGCGGTGGCCAGCCTCAACTCGTTCAATGGGGAGTAACCAATTGAGGTAACCTTCGGGGTGAAGAAGACGTCGACCAGTGTCGAGAAGGTGGCCAGCACATTCTCGCCGGGCGCGCCGGCGACCACCTCGATCAGGTCGTGGCGGAACGGGCGGATCCCTTCGCCCTCGTCACGGGTCGGAGTCCGGTCGCGGGTCAGCAGGACACCGGCCGCATCCGCCCAGACCAATTGTCGCTTCACGGGGAAGCCGGGCGAGCGAGCCGCGTAAACCAGCGTGCCCTCGCGGTCGATGACCACCAGATCGTTGGCCTGTCCGGCGCCGAGGAGGGCCACGTGGGTCGACGTGGCCAACACCGTTGATACAACCTGCAGCTCGCCGGGTTTGTGGCCGAGTCGCAACAGGTCGCGGACGAACTGCCCGGCCGCATCATAGAGGAGTACGCCTTGCCGGGTTTCGACCACCAACAGGTCGCCACTCAGCGAGGGCGTCAAGCTGGCAATGGCGACGCCGTTCATCTCGGGGCGCGCGTTGTCGATACGCCACTCCTCGACCACCTCGACGACCCGGCCGGCCTTGGGGTTGGCCGGTTTGGCGCCGGCGTCGAGCACGGGGATCGAGTCGACGTCCGACGACGAATCAAAGGGCGGGTCGCCGGGAGCACCAACCAGGGCCGACAAGAGTAGAGACGCGAGCATGCTTCACCCTAGTCCTGCTCGGTCGGAGAGGGCAACCGATTCCTGATCGCGCGTGGCGCGCACGCAACCCCTCCCCGTCGACCCTCGAGCCACCAGCGCGGCGATCCCAACCCAGGCTGGTTGCCACGCGCTGGAGCCTGGCCTTTCGATGCACGTCATCACCGGGTCGGCGTGTGCACGGTTGCGAGGCCGGCGGAGGCGGCGTTCACCTCCGGTCATGCGAGTACGCGCGGTGGACGCGAGGCGGTGGCTACGTCCACTGGCGTTGTGCGCGGCGAGGGTGACGCTCACCGCTGGAGACCCGTGTGAAGGTGAGGAGGCCGAACTTGGCCAGTCGCCGTTGAGCGAGGCCGGGGCCGAGTAATCGGGGCCGGCGAAGGTCAGGCCGGCGACGCTCTGTTCATCCGGCGAAAGACCGGGGTTCGGCCGAGGCATCTGTTGTTGCAAAGGGGTTCCGGTCGTGCGTTGATGCTCGTCGCGCTGGAGGGGGCAGTCGACGACGACGCGCACCCGCTCGGTTGTTCTGTGCACACGGGCAGCGCGCGGGGCGCCAGCGGAGCACCAGGAGCAGCTCGATCGGAGGGACGCGCCATGAGCCCACCCGCTCGCCATCTTCGCTCTCACATCACCGCCCTGGTCACTGTCTGGCTCGTGCTGCCGGCGCTCGCCGCGGCGCAGCCCTTCGACCTCGCCCACGCGCTAGCCGACTACAAGGCCGACCGGCTCGAGCAGGCCATCGTCGCGTTCTTCGACATCCTCGCCAACGACATGAACCCCGACCATCGCGACCAGGCGGAGATCTATCTCGCTGAGAGCCTGCGCAAATGGGACCTGGTCGTTCCGGCCACCTTCTATTACAGTGACCTCTTCAAGGTCGGCCACACCAACCGCTACTACCTCAACACGGTCGAGGGCCTGCTCCGGGCCCAGCAGACGCTGCGCGACCCGTTCTGGGTGCCGACGATCCTCAATGAGCACTTCGATCCGGTCGGCTTCGGCGAGCTCGAACCGGAGCAGGTGGCTCAGATCAACTACCTCATCGGCGAGCTCTCCTATCGTCAGCGCAAGAACCGGGACGCCCGGATGTTCCTCGAGTACGTTGCGCCAGAGAGCGGCTATCACGGCCGCGCCCTCTACCTGCTCGGCCTCCTTGCCGTGCGGGCCGGCGAGCTCGGCATTGCCTACGACCGGTTCGCTGCGGCGCATGCTGTCGCCACCGCGGCACAGGGTGCCGACGCGACGCGCTTGCGCGAAGCCTCGCGCCTCGCCATGGCGCGCACCGCCTACGGCCTCGGTCGCTTCGAGCAGGCGGGGAAGGACTATGCGGCGGTCTCGGGCATGCTCGCGCCCACGGCGAAGCAGGAGGCGGCCTGGGCCGCTTTCCGCCGCGGTGACTACCCTGCTGCCCTGGCGGCGAGCCGCGCCGCCGTTGCCGGCGACCCCGCAGCCGTCGAGGCGCAGGGCCTCGTGGCCCTGACCCATTTCGTCAACTGCATGTGGCCGGCGGCGGAGCGTGCCGCGAGCGATGCGATCGCGAGGGCCGACTCCATGACCGCCGCGCTGGCGTCGTACCTGGCGAAGGAGCGCCCGCCGGAGGTCATCTACAGCCACGTGGTCGGACTCGGCCAGGGGCTGATGCCAACGGCGCTGGCGCGGCGTGTGCACCTGCATCAACGCTTCCAGGGCCTGCGCGACCTGGTGGCCAAGCTCTATGTCGAAGAGTACCAGGTCGCCAGCGCGCCGCTGTGGAAGGGCAGTCGTCTCGCCGAAGACCTCACGACCATCATCCGCCGGCAGCGGGAGACCACCGACAGGTATGCGGGGATGTACGTCAAGAGGCTCCTCGAGGACGAGCTGCAGCTGTTGCAGCAACAGAAAAAGCTCGCGGCAGCGATCGCCAAAGAGGCGCGCGCCGCGGCCGCGCTTTGGCGCGAGCGCAACCTGACCGCCCCTTCCGGAGACGATCTCGTTGACGCCTGCGGAACGACGAGCGCCTCCCCGCCGCCACAGTCGGGGAAGCCGTCGCAGGTGATGCTGCGACAGGACTTCACCTTCGAGCTTCTGGCCAGCGACGCGCCGCTCTGAGAGCGGCGGGCTGCCGGATGATCGTCACCCAGCCGGCGCCGCCGATCTGAGCTATCCTGGCCGACGATGCGAGCCCTTCTCTGGTTGACCCTCGGCCTTGGCGTCTTGTCGCCGGTCGCGACCGCGACCGCGACCGCGGCCGCGGAGCGCGGGTCGCTCGATCGCCGGTCGCGCTACGCCATCCCGGTCGACGCACGATCGATCGCCGTCGCCGATTCGTTCGCCGCGCACGCCTGTCATTGGTCGGCGGTCAGCTGCGAGCAGCCGGCCGTGGTCTACGGCCGGGCTGGCGCGCCCGTCCTCGCTTGCGCGATCGAGACGAACGGCGGCGTCGCCTGCTGGTCGATGGCCATCGGCGACCTGTGGACCGACGAGCTGCAGCTGGTTCGCCCGGTTGCCGACGCCGACTACGTCGCGCTCGCCGTCGGGCGAGCACAGCTGTGTCTCCTCAACCGGGCCGGCGCGCTCGTGTGCCACCACTACGCCTGGAACCGCGCCGCCGACACCTGGGTGTTCACGGAGGCGCGACCGCGGCCGGGTGCGTATCGTGCCGTCACCGCCGGCGGCCAGACCATGTGCGCCATCGCTCTGGACGGCGGCGTGCACTGCTGGTCCGAGATCGGTGTGTGTCGCAACCTGGCCGAGACGACGACGCCGACGCCGGTCGCGCTCGACTGCCGCGACCTCGGCGGGTCGGCCCAGATTGCCGAGGCGACCGACAGCGACGCGGTCGCGGTCGGGGTCAACGGTGGCTGCAGCCGCCGCGCGGACGGCCGGCTGCAGTGTTGGGGGCAGCCGGCCGGCCAGGCGGCCAACGCACGCCAGGCCGTGTCGATGACCCAGCTGGGCAAGGCGCGCGCCATCGCGGTCACCTGGTCGGGCGCGTGCGCCGTGCGCACCAGCGGCGCCATCACCTGCTGGCCGAGCGTGAGTGGCGAGGCGAAGCTCCCCGCCGCGCCGGCCAAAGGCGCGGTCAGCGTTGCTGTGCGTGGCGAGACCGTCTGTTGGCTGGACGAGTCGGGCCGAGCCCGCTGCGTCGCAGGCAACGGGCCGTCCGAGCAGCTCGCCGACGACGTCGCCGAGCTGGCGCTCGGCGAGCAGCTCTGCGTCCGCAGCACCGACCACTCGGTGACCTGTTGGGCGGAGCCCTACCTGCGCGGCGTACGCGCCGGCGACACGGTCGCCAGCGGCTCTCTGACTCTGGCGCTCGGTGGCGGGCTGGTGACGGCCAACCGCGCCGGGCTCTTCGACCTCGGCTTGCGTGGCCACCTGCTGTTCGGTCCGGCCGCCGACATGCCCGGCCGCGGCGCACACCAGGCGTGGGCTCTCGGCGCCGTGGCCGAGCTCCGCTCGCGCAACGTCGAGACCGTGGAGCCGGCGGCCGGTCTCGAGCTGCACACGCTGCTGACCCGGCGCGGCCCGTGGTTGGGCCTGACGGCCGTTGGCGGCTACGCCTTCCGTCCGCGCCACTCCGAACCGGTGGTCGGGTTGACGGCGGCCATCCTCGGCATCGGCCCGGTCTGGCGCGGTCACGACTACGTCCAGGGGCCCTGGCTGCACAACTTCTCGATCGGCCTCTATCTCGGTGGGCGCTATGGCCTGGACCGCGGCCGGTTGGAGCTCACCGCCGGCCTCGAGGCCGAGATCCTCGCGCCGTGGGCGGCGCTCGGCCGTTGAGCCACCGCTCGTGATTCCCGAACAGATCATTGTGCATTCCGCGAGAGAAAAGCGTAAACGGGGGGTTTGCGGGTCGCGAACTCCCGTGTAGACAGCGCTGCGCATGGTGCTCACCAAGCTCAAGAGTCTGTCGCGCAAGGCGCAGGTCGGTCTCGGCGTCGCGGTGCTGCTCGTGCTGCTGGTCGGGGTGCGGGCCTGGCTGGGACCGGAGGTGCCCGCCTACCGCGTCGAGCGCCGCGAGTTGGTGCAGCGCGTGGTCGCCAGCGGCCGGGTCCTGGCCGCGGCGCGGGTGCAGCTCGGCAGCCTCACGACCGCGCAGGTGGTGCAGGTCCTGGCGGAGGAGGGGGACCGCGTCGAGGCCGGCCAGCTCCTCATCCAGCTCGACGACAGCGAGGCGCGCGCGGCGCTGGCGCAGGCTCAGGCGGGCGTCGCACAGGTGGCGGCTCGGCTCGAGACCTTTCGCTCGGTGACCTCTCGGGTCGCGGCCGAGGGACTCAAGCAGGCCGATCTCCGTGTCGAGCAGGCCGCCCTCAAGCTCAAGCGCGCCGAGGACCTGGCGAAGGCAGGCGCGGTCACCAAGGCCGAGCTCGACGACGCCGTCCAGGCGTTGGCGTTGGCGCGCAGCCAGCAGGAGAGCGCGGCCGCACAGGCGATGAGCGCGGCCGAGGCCGGCTCCGACTTCCGTTTGGCGGTGGCCGCGGTGGCGCAGGCGCGGGCCGCCGAGGTGGTGGCGCAGACCCGGCTGGCGCAGACCCGGCTCACGGCGCCCGCCGCCGGGCTCATCCTCCAGCGACAGGTCGAGCCCGGCGATGTGGTGCAGCCGGGGCGGGTGCTGATGGTGCTGGCGCGCAGCGGCGAGACCCTGCTCTCGATGCAACCGGATGAGAAGAACCTCGCGCTGATCAAGCTGGGTGCCTCGGCCGAAGCGGTTGCTGACGCGTTCCCGGCGCAACCCTTCGCCGCCGAGGTCTCGTACCTCGCGCCGTCGGTCGATCCCGCGCACGGCACGTTCGAGGCGCGGCTCAAGGTCGCGAGCCCGCCGGACTTCTTGCGCACCGACATGACCGTCTCGGTGAACGTCGAGGTCGACCGGCGTGCGGGGGCGCTGACATTGCCGGCCGACGCCATTCGCGACGTCGGCCGCGAGACCTGGGTGTGGGCGATCCGCGACGGTGTGATCGAGCGCGTGGTCGTCACGCTCGGCATCCGCGGTGAAGACGCCGTCGAGGTCCTCGCCGGTCTCGCGGCGGACGAGCTGGTCCTCACCCCGGGCGCGGGGCTGGTGACCGCCGGCAAGCGCGTCCGCCCGCGCCTGGTCGTCCCCGGGGGCGGCGATGCTCTTTGATTGGTTCGTTGCCCTGCGTTACCTGCGGGAGGGCAAGATCCAGACTGTTCTGGTGCTCGGCGGCGCCGCGGTCGGCATCGCGGTGCTGGTCTTCCTCACCGCGCTGATCAGCGGGCTGCAGCAGAGCCTGATTCGCCAGACCCTCTCGTCGCAGGCGCACATCATGGTCAAGCCGCTCGAGCGGCAGGCGCGCGTCCTGCCTGGTCCCCCCGGCGCGGTGGCGGTCGACGAGATCGAGCGGGTCGCGGACCGCGTGCGCTCGATCGAGCAGTGGCAGCAGGTGATGCGCAGCATCGAGCGCCTGCCCGGCGTGGTCGCGGCGACCCCGACGGTGGCCGGCTCCGCCTTCGCCATTCGCGGAGACGCGCAGAAGTCAATCGCCCTGCGCGGCATCGACGGCAGCTTCGCACAGGTGATCGAGATCCTCCCCAAGCTCAGGGCGGGCGTGCTCGAGATGCAGGGGACCGAGGTGGTGCTCGGCAGCGTGCTCGCCGAGGACCTCGGTGTCTGGGTCGGAGACAAGGTCCGCCTGGCGACCGCCGAGGGCCGCAGCGAGGTCTTCACGGTCCGCGGCATCTTCGATCTCGGCAACCGCGACGTGAATCAGCGCTGGGTGCTGGTGCCGATCCACGCCGCGCAGACGCTGCTCGACCTCGCCGGTGGTGTCACCACCCTCGAGGTGAGGGTCCGCGACGTCTTCGCCGCCGAACAACTCGCGCGCACCATCGCCAGCTACACCGGGTTGAGCGCCGACAGCTGGATGAAGATCAACGCCCAGCTGCTCGTGGCGCTCCGCTCGCAGTCGAGCTCGAGCTACATGATCCAGGTGCTCGTCATCCTCGCGGTCGCGCTCGGCATCGCCAGCGTGCTCGGGGTGTCGGTGATCCAGAAGTCGAGAGAGATCGGCATCCTGAAGGCGACCGGCACCTCCACCCGCACGGTCCAACGGATCTTCCTGATCGAAGGGGGCCTCGTCGGCCTGTTCGGCGCCGGCGCCGGCGGGCTCATCGGGGCGATGATGGCCATCGCCTTCGCCAACCTGGCCAAGAGCCCCGACGGCGCACCGATCTTCCCCGTGGATCTCAACCCCGGCCTGTTCGTGATCGCCTCGCTGGTGTCGCTGGTCACCGGCGTCGTCGCGGCGTATTTCCCGGCACGGCGAGCCGCGCGCCTCGACCCGGCGGTGGTGATTCGCTATGGCTGACGACGTCGTCTTGCGCGTCGACGGGGTCACCAAGGACTACGGCGACGAGGTCCGCGTCGAGGTGCTGCACGGGATCGACCTCACGCTCCGCCGCGGCGAGTTCGCGGCGCTGATGGGCCCGTCGGGCTCAGGCAAGAGCACGTTGCTGAACCTGATGGGGCTGCTCGACCGACCGACTCGCGGCCGCATCCTGATCGACGGCACTGACACCGGCCAGCTCGACGACGACGCCCTCACCCGACACCGTGGCCACACCGTCGGCTTCGTCTTCCAGTTTCATCACCTGCTGCCGGCCTTCACGGCGCTCGAGAACGTGATGCTGCCGATGGCCGCGGTGCGTGGCCGCTTCGACCCGAGCATGGAGGAGTGTGCGCACACCCTCCTCGCGCAGGTCGGGCTCGCTGAACGCCAGCAGTTCAAGGCAACGCAGCTGTCCGGCGGACAACAGCAGCGCGTGGCCATCGCCCGCGCCCTGGCGATGAACCCGCGCCTGGTGCTCGCCGACGAGCCCACCGGCAACCTCGACACCCACAGCTCCGACGAGGTCTTCGCGCTGCTCCGGCGCTTCAACACCCAAGCCGGCGTGACCTTCCTGGTGGTGACGCACGACCGCCGGCTGGCCGACCGCTGCGATCGCGTCATCGAGCTGATCGACGGGCGCATCGTGTCGGACGAGCCGGTTCAGCGCCGCTAGCCCGCTGCCGCCGGACGGGTCCGGGGCGGGGAGGTGGGGTAGGCGCGAGCCCGTGATCTCGGCGCGGCCACCGATAGCCGGTCTCGAGCGCAGCTTCACGCGCCTATCGGGAAGCTGCGACGCCAGACCACCGCTGCCGACCCAATCCCTGCCGCGACCTGACCCGCCACGGCGGGCGGAGCCACGACATCGGCGGTCGCCCCATCTTGTCGTTTTGCTCTAACCGAAGGCACCGCTGGCCGGTTTGAGCCATGCTGGTTGCCGCAGCGCTGTCTGCGCTACACTGGACCAATCATGTCGCCACGAAGCCTATCGACTCTCGTGTGGTTGTCCCTCTGCGCCCTGCGCTGCATGCCTGGTTCCATCGAGGTGCCTGTCTCGACTGCGGACAACGGACCGGGCGGCGACTCCGACGCGAGGGACGGGGACTCGCCGGGGGACGAGGCCGTGCTGATCGTCGAGCTCCTCCCCGCCGACGCGGTGCTGGCGTTGGGGGAGACCGTGCACTTCACGGCCGTCCCGGCGTGGAGCGATGGGACGCCCTTCAGCGATGCGTATTCCGTCGCCTGGCTCAGCACCGAACCCTCGGTCGTCGCCGTGACCGACGGCGTCGCGGAAGGGTTGGTCGCGGGGTCGTGCCAGGTCCAGGCCACCGTGCGCCTGACGGTCGACGGGCGCGAGGCCTCTGCCGCAGCGCAGGTCACGGTCACGGGCGGTGTGGCGCTGCGCTACAACGCCGGCGCAGCCTGGACAACGATCTTCGCCGGGCGCGAATTCCAGCCGCTGCTGCCGCTCTTGACCGGAGGTGTGGCCCACGACTCGAACGAGGGCATCGTCGGCGGGTATGCCATCTCGGGCACGGTCTACGACGCCCTCTACCAGGACGAGGTGTGGGTCGAGCAGTCGCCCGCCACCTTCACCTTCGCGCTCCCCAACGGCGAGCACACCGTCCACCTCCATTTCGCGGATTGGCACCGCGACGAGCCCGGCGATCGCACCTTTCACGTCGAGCTGCAGGGGGCACGGGTGCTCGACAGCTTCGACGCCATTGCCACGGTCGGAAAGTCGACGGCCGTCATTCGCAGCTTCGACACGGTCGTCACTGACGGCACGCTGAGCTTGGGGCTGGTGAACGAGGTGTTCTACGCCAACCTGGCGGCCGTCGAGATCCTGCCCCGTGGCGTGCCGGCGTTGCCGCTCGAGGCGGAGGTCCCGCCCGAGTGCGGCGACCAGGCCTGCGAGGCCCCAGAGAGCTGCTCAACCTGTCCGGCCGACTGCGGCTCCTGCCCGGATCCGGGCGCCAGCTGCGGGCGTGATGGCTGTCAGCTGGGGGCCGGCGAAAACTGTGCGACCTGTCCGAGCGATTGTGGCGTCTGTCCCAGCACCGGGTATGGCGCTGAGTTCTTCGTCTCCCCGACCGGCGACGATGGCAACGCTGGCACCGTCGGAGCACCTTTCGCCACGCTCGAGGCGGCACGCGACGCGATCCGGGCGCTCCGCTCCGGGGCGGGTCTACCGAACGGCGGGGTCGTGGTGTGGCTGCGCGGCGGCACGCACGAGCGCTCCACCACCTTCGCGCTCGAAGGGCAGGACAGCGGCGCGCCGGGCAAGCCGATCGTCTACCGGTCGTACCCGGGAGAGCTCGCCAGCCTGATCGGAGGGCGGCGGCTGGACGTCAGCGCCTTCGCGCTCCTCGACAGCGCGCACCCCGCCTGGTCGCGCCTCGACCCGGCAGCTCGTGGGCAGGTGTGGGTCGCGAACCTGCCGGCGCTCGGGCTGGTCGACTTCGGTACGCTGAAGGTGCGCGGGTACGGCGTCAGCGCGGTGGCAGGGCTCGAGCTCTCCTTCGCTGGCAACGTGATGACCCTCGCCCGCTGGCCCGACGAAGACGCGACCAGCGGCACCGACTACCCTGGCTACGTCAACAACGCGGGCGCTGTGTCGGATACCCAGTTCCACTATGCCGGCACGCGGCCGGAGAGGTGGGGTGCGGCAACCGACATCTGGGTGCATGGGTACTGGGCGGAGTGGTGGTCTGACCAGCACCTCCCGCTGCTCGGCATCAACACCGCCAGCCAGACGATCAGCGTCGCCGAGGCGCCCATCTTCGGCATCGGGTCAGGGATGCCGTACTACGTCTACAACCTGCTCGAGGAGCTGACGGTTGCCGGGGAGTGGGTGCTGGAGCGCTCGACCGGCGACCTCTTCCTCTGGCCCCCGGCTCCGCTGGACGACCAGGAGATCGTCGTGTCGGTGCTCGAGGGCCCCATCGTGCGCCTCAGCGACGCCGCCCACGTTCGGCTCGAGGACCTGCAGCTCTCCAGCAGCCGTGACACCCTGGTTCGGATCGACGGTGGCACCGACAACGCGATCCGTCGCTGCCGCCTGGTCAACGCCGGCAGCCACGGCGTGGTCATCTCTGGTGCGCGCAACGGCATCGAACGGAGCGAGGTGGCCTTCACCGGGGACAAGGGAGTGATCTTGACCGGGGGCCAGCGTGCGTCGCTGAGCCGGGCGGACAACTACGTCACCCAGACACACCTGCACCACTTCGGCCGCTGGGGGCGGACCTACCAACAGGCCGTCGAGATGTTGGGGTGTGGCCAGATCGTGACCCACAACCAGATCCATCACGCGCCGCACTCAGCGATCGAGTTTCGCGGCAACGAGCACACCATCGAGTACAACGACATCTACGAGGTCTGCCTGTTCTCGTCCGACTCCGGCGCCATCTACTCCGGACGAGACTGGGGCTACCGAGGCAACGTGGTCCGCTACAACTTTGTGCACCACATCGACAGCCCCTTCCCAGGCTTCGGTGAGCACGGCGTCTACATGGACGACGCCCTCGCCGGAGTGCTGGTCTTCGGCAACGTCTTCTACCAGGTCTCCGGTTACGCCATCGAGCACGGCGGGGGGCGCGACGCGATCATGGACAACAACATCATCGCCCGCTGCGGCAGCGCGCTGCTCACCGACAGCCGCGGCATTCAGAAGATCACCAACATCCCGGGCGACAGCTGGAACTTCCTCGAGCGGCTGACCTACGATGGGGTGCAATACCAGGCTGATCCCTGGGCCACGCGTTACCCGGAGCTGGCGATCGTCCCGTTCTCGTGGGCCGTCGTCGGCGACGACGGCCTCACCTGGCGCTATCCGGAAGGGTCGGTCTTCGCCCGTAACGTGGGCTTCGCCAACGACACGTGGATCGTCGAGCAGACCTACGGTGGGACCGGTACGCTCAACAAGTTCGACCTGGTGGGGGACAACCTCGAGAACGTCGACCCGCTGTTCGTCGACGAGGCCGGGCTCGATCTCGGGCTCCTGCCCGCTTCGCCGGCGCTCGACATCCCTGGGTTCGTGCCCATCCCCTTCTCCGAGATCGGCATCCAACCGGCGTTGTGAGCTGCCGGATCGCCGTCCGAGCCCAACTGGCCAATGCCCGATCAGCGTCCGGAGGCGACGAAGTGCGCCAGCACCCGCTCGGGGGAGAGTGCGTAGTCGTAGACGGCGACCTCGTCGATCGTGCCTTCGAAGAACTCATCGTCTTCACAGGCGCCAACCACGAAGTCTCCGGCGTAACCGACCGAGACTCGCGTGTCGCTGACCGCGTCGGCGAGCACGCCGTTGACGTAGAGGGAGAGCGTGTTGCCGTCATAGGTTCCGACCAGATGGCTGAAGACGATTGTGGGGATCGGTCCTGAGGCGGCGGCGGTGAGATTGCTGTTGCTGACGAAGCGCTCGAAGGCCGGCGTGCCGAAGTTGTAGAAGAGGGCGAAACCTTCGCGGACGCCGTTGGGCGGCTCGTGGTTGAGCAGGTGACCGAAGTTGGTGGCCGTGGCTGGCCGCACCCAGGCTTCGACCGTGAAGGGCGCCCGCACCGCGAAGGTTGGCACCGGTCCGCTGACTGTCGACGCGACACCGTCGAACGCGACGGCGGTGTCGTTGTCGTAGACGAGCGCGCCGGTGACGCCGAGTGTGCAGCTGGCGTAGAGGCCGTCGCGGCTGTTGCCGGAGGCGTCGGACGCGACGTTGCCACCCGCCTCGCCCAGGCGCCAATAGAGCAGCGGAATGTCGGCGAGGACCGCGGCGACGTAGGACGAGGTGCAACGCGATGGCTCTTGCGTGTCGCAGACCCACCCGGTTCGGATCGTGCAACTCGGGGTGCAGCCGTCGTCGGCCACGGTGTCGCCGTCGTCACAGGTCTCCGCGTTGTCGGCGTCAACGAATCCGTCCCCGCAATACGACGTGACGCCAGCTTGCTCCGTGCAATTCGCCGCGCATACCGTACAGGCGGTCTCACCGTAGGCGCAGGCCTCCGTGGCTGTGTTGCCGTCGTCGCAGGCCTCACCAACCTCTTCGGTGCCGTTGCCGCACACAGCCGCGACCGGCTCACATCTCGCGCCTATGCATGCGTGCCCGGGCAGGCAGTCGTCGGCTTCGTCACACGGCCCGCCGGCGGGTGATGCGCTTGCACATCTGCCCAGGACACACACACCCAGACACGCGTCGTTGCTCGTGCACGCGGCACCCTCTTCGCCTCGGCCGGCCTGATCAGTCGCGCCGAGGTCAGTACGGCCCAGACAGCCGGCCAAGAGAATGGTCACCAGCCAGGAGACTTGCCTGCGCACGACAGTGCTCCGTGACGCAAAGACGAAGGCTCTCATCTGGCGCCATGGCCGGCGACGTCGACCGTCGACGAGTTGCTCGGCGAAAACACCAATTCCGATCGTATACCCCGGGGCTCGAGCCGACAAGCGCCGCGACCACGAACCGCCATCGAGCAGCATCCTCGCGGAGGGGCGGGGCTCTGCTCACCGCTCCGGCAACGCGAAGGACAGCGCGGCGGTCAACAGTTCGTTGTGCGGCTCGAGCTGTTTGAGCAGTGGCCGCGCGTCGCGCTTCAGCGCGTAGGTGTAGCGCAGGTTCTCCTGGAAGTCGGCGCCGAAGACGTCGGCCTGCTCGAGCTCGGCGCCGAGCTGCGGCAGGGCGAGGCGCAAGAGCGGGTTGACCGACAGCGCCCGGAAGAGCGGGTGGTCCTCGAGCCGGCGCGGGTGGCGGGCGGCGCCGGCCGGGTCGCCGGCCTCGTGGTAGACGGCGCGCAGCGTGTCGGCCGGTGAGCGGATCTCGGTGGCGATGCAGCTGCGCAGCCGCGGGGCGAAGACCCGCACCGCCGGGATGCCGACCCGCGGGTGGGTCTTGTCGACCACCGCGGCGACGACGCCGGCGTGCGCCAGGCGCGCGAGGATGAGCGCGATCTCGTCGCGGATGTCGGGTCGGGCGAGGCTCTCGACCTCGTCGAGGTCGCGCTCGCGCTCGACCCGGTCGATGAGCTCCTGGTTCAGGTGGACGTGGAAGCCGGAGTGGGTCGCCGGCAGGATCGGCGTCAACACCTTCCAGTTGAGCGTGACCTCGGTCTGCAGCGCCGCCATCGTCGCCAGGTTCTCGAAGTACTCGGCGCAGGCGCGCATCAACGCCTTCTCGGGATCCGGGTGGCAGCCCTGGCCGACGCCCCGGTGGGTGAGCAGGCCGGCGTCGGCGGCGATCGTGCCGCGGACGAGGAAGCAGGGCACGCCGAGCGGGCCGGTCAGCTCGCGCACCTCGAGGTGGATGCCGCGCCCCTCGGCCTCGGCGAACAACTCGGCGAGCAGCGGGTGGCGGAGGCTGGCGGTGCGGATGGCCACCGCGGCCTCGTCGAGCAGGAAGAAGCGGTAGACGTCCTCGCGCTCGATCACCTCGCACAACGCCTGGGCGATCGCCTCCTCGCGCGTGTTGCCGGCCGCCAGCCCGTTGCTCGAGAAGAGCATGTTGTGCCAGTTGATCGGGTAGTAGAGCGGCCCGCCGTCGTCGAGCCGCGTCGCGACGATCCACTTGAGCGGGATCGCCGCGATCTCGGCGGTGAGCTGGGCCGGGTCGTCGACGGTGACGAAGTTGCGCAGGAAGTAGTCGGCCTCGACCACCGGCTCCCCGGCGGTGGCGAGCGCCGCGTGGCTCGCCTCGACGTAGCCGTCGTAGGCGCGGTAGTCGAAGTTGAACCAGGCGTGCCGCTCGACGTACTCCATCAACGCGCTGGCGCAGGCCTGCTCGCGGGTCAGGCCCTTGCCCGAGGTGTCGACGCCGCGGCTGCGCGTGCCGACCGAGAAGGCGCGGCCGACCGGCAGCGCCCGTTCGCTGAGCGACACGCCGCCGAGCTCCGGCAGGCGCTCGAGGGCGGTGAGCGCCTGGATCACCGTCTCCATCGGCGCGCGCGTCTTGTCCTGGTCGAGGGTGTAGCCCTTGGGCGACGGGGCGAGCGGCATCGGGCGGGCGTGGCGCGCTGACATCGGCGCATCATAGGCGGCCGGCCGGCCGGTTCCTAGACACCCGGCCCAGGCGACCCTATCCTGGAAGCAGCGCGTCATGAGCACCAAGGGCGGCCTGTTCCAGCAGCTCAAAGACAGCTGGCTGTCGATCGGCGGCCGCCGGCACGGCGAGGAGCAGCCGCCGCCGGCCGAACG
>JBFYZW010000325.1:0-17530 GCA_041309305.1 Deltaproteobacteria bacterium
CGGTGCGCGCCCGCCGCGCCGCCGGTGAGGCGTTGGGCGTCGACGAGACGCGCGCGCAGCTGGCGGTGGTCACCGCGCGCGGCGCCAAGGTGCGCGCCGAGAGCGGCGTGGCCAGCGCCCGCGACTACCTGGCCTTCCTGGTCGGCGCCGATGAGCCGGTGACCGTAGCCCCGTGGGTCGAGCCCCTGCTCGACGGCGAGCGCGTCTGGCGCCGGCCGCTGGCCGAGCGCGCCGACCTGAAGGCGGCAGCCTGCGAGGTCAGCGCGGCGCGGAGCGCCCGGGTGGCCTCCTGGCTCGAGTACCTGCCCACGCTGTCGGTCGTCGGCACGGTGCGCGGGACCGAGAACACCGGCTTCTCCGGCGAGCCGTTCAGCTGGAGCGTGCAGCTGGCGGCCGCCTGGACGATCTTCGACGCCGGCCTGCGCGAGGCGACGTTGCGCGAGCGCGCCTCGCTGGCGCGCGAGGCGACAATCCGGCAGCGCGAGGCGGAGCGCGCCGCCGAGCGCGAGCAGCGTCAGGCGGAGCGCGACTACGAGGTTGCCCAGGTCAGCCGCGAGACCGCGGCCGAGGCCTTGCGCCTGGCGCAGGAGAGTCGCAGCATGGTGTTGCAGCGCTACCAGGCGGGCCTGGCCACCTCGTTGGAGTTGGTCGAGGCTGACGAGACGCTGGAGCGCGCGGAGGTCGACGACGTGATCGCGACGCTGGACGTCAGCCTGCGCCGTCTCGACCGCTTGCGGGCGGTGGGGCTCGATCCCCTCGGGGAGCCGCTCTGAGGGAAGGGATTGGCGACGATGGCGCAGCGCTTCGCGATACTGGTCGGGACCCTGGTCGTCGGTGGGGGGGCCTGCCGGGGTGAGCCGGCCAAGGAGGGCCGGCCCCAGGACCGGCCGGTGGCGGTCGAGGTCGGTCAGGTCGATCGCGGCCCGATCCGCCGGGTGCAGACCTTCGTCGCCGAGCTCGACGCGCCCGAGGCGGTCGAGCTGGCCTCGAAGATCGCCGGCCGCCTGCGCAGCGTGCGCGTTCAGCTCGGCGAGGCGGTGGCGGCCGGCGCGCTGCTGGCGCAGATCGACGACGCCAGCCTGCGCGCCCAGCTCGACGAGGCGCGCGCCGCGGCGCAGGTGGCCGCGGCGGCGCTGCGCCGCGCCGAGGTCGAGGACGAGAACGCGGCGGTCGAGCTCGGACGCAAGGAGCCGCTGGCGCAGAAGGATCTGATCACCCAGCAGGAGCTCGACAACGTGCGCACCCGGCGCGACAGCGCCGCGGCGGCGCGAGCGGTGGCGCGCGCCCAGGTCACCCAGGCCGAGGCGCGCATCGAGCTGCTCAACCAACAGGTGAGCGACGCGCGGGTCAGTGCGCCCTTCGCCGGCTGGGTCGCGGCGCGCTACCTCGACGCCGGCGCGGTGGTCAGCCCGGGCACGCCGATCCTGCGCCTGGTGCGCACCGACCCGGCGGTGGTGCGCTTCCAGATCGGCGAGCGCGAGGTCGGTGAGGTCCGCCGGCAGCTCGCCGGTGGGCTGGCGTTCGCCGTCGCGCTCGACGCCTACCCCGGCGAACGTTTCGTCGGCCGCGTCGTGCGGGTCGCGCCGGCGATCGACGTCGCCAGCCGCTCGGTGGCGATCGAGGGCGAGGTGGCCAACGGCGACGGCCGGTTGATGCCGGGGATGTCCGGTCGGGTCGAGCTCGATCTGGGCACGCTGGCCGACGCTGTCCGCCTGCCGGTCGGTGCGCCGTTCGCGGTCGGCACGCCGGACCTGGGAGGCAATCGCCCGGCGGTCGTCTGGGCGGTCGTCGAGGGCGCGGCGCGGCGGCTCGAGGTCGCGCTGGGCCTCGAGGACCAGGAGTTCGTCGAGGTGCGCGTTGGGCTCTCGCCGGGCGACCAGGTGGTGACCCGGGGCGTCAGCGCCCTGCGCGAGGGCTCGCGCCTGACCATCGTCAGCGGCGCCGCGCCGCCAGGCGACGCCGAGGCGAAGGCGGACCTGGCGCCATGAACCTGTCACGTTGGGCGGTCGGCCGGCCGGTCACCACCTGCATGATCTTCATCGCCGTGGTCGTGCTCGGCATCGTCGGCCTGCGCCGGCTGGCGATCGACCTGCTCCCGGACATCGACTTCCCGTCGATCACGGTCTTTACCTCCTACCCCGGCGTCGGCCCGGAGGAGATCGAGACCCTGATCACCCGGCCGATCGAGCAGGTGGTCAGCCGGGTGCAGGGCGTCGAGCGCATCGAGTCGTTCTCGACCGAGGGGCGCGCGCGGGTGATGCTGCGCTTCGCCTGGGGCACGGTGCTCGACGCGGCGCTCGCCGACGTGCGCGCCGAGGTCGAGCGCGCGCGCGCCGACTTCCCCGACGAGGCCGAGCCGCCGATCGTGTTCAAGTTCGACCTCGCGTCGTTCCCGATCATGATGCTGGCCCTGTCCGGCGACCTCGAGCCCTGGCGCCTGAGGCTGCTCGCCGACGAGACGATCTCCTACCGTCTCGAGCGGCTCGTGGGGGTCGCGGCGGCCGAGGTGCGCGGCGGCCAGAAGCGCGAGATCCATGTCGAGCTCGACGCCGAGCGCCTGGCGGCGCACGGCTTGACCGCCGCGCAGGTGGCCGAGGCGCTGCGGCGCGAGAACGTCAACCTGCCGGCCGGCGACGTGCGCGAGCGCGGCGTCGAGGTGATCGTGCGCACGCTGGGGGAGTTTCAGAGCGTCGCGGCGATGCGCAAGGTGGTCGTCGCGGTGCGCAACGGCACGCCGGTGCGCGTCGGCGACCTCGGTGGGGTGCGCGACGCCTACGAGGACCCGCTCAACGCGGTGATGATCGACGGCAAGCCCGGGATCCGCATCGGCGTCTCGAAGCTGCCCGGCGCCAACACGGTCGAGGTGGCCGAGCGGGTACGGGCCGAGATCGCGCGCATCAATGCCGAGATGCCGGGGATCGAGCTGCGTCCGGTGGTCGACACCTCGACCTACATCGAGAACGCGATCGGCAACGTCGAGCAGGGGTTGATGTGGGGCTCGCTGTTGGCCGTGCTCGTGCTGCTGGTCTTCCTGCGCAGCGTGCGCTCGACGATGATCATCGGCGCGGTGATCCCGATCGCGCTCATCGGCACGTTCGCGCTGATGTTCTACTTCGACTTCACGCTCAACCTGATCACCTTCGGTGGCCTGGCGCTGGGGTTGGGGATGCTGGTCGACAACTCGATCGTCATCCTCGAGAACATCGAGCGCCACCGCGCCGGTGGGCTCGGCCCGACCGACGCGGCGGTGCGCGGCGCCGGCGAGGTCGCCACCGCCATCTCGGCCTCGACGCTGACCACGCTCTGCGTCTTCGTCCCGGTCATCTTCATCGGCGGCTTCGCCGGGATCTTCTTCGGCCAGATGGCCTTCGTGGTCACCTTCTCGCTCACCTGCGCGCTGGCGGTGGCGCTGATGCTCGTGCCGGTCTTCTCGTCCTGGAGCCGGGGGAGCGCGGCGACCAGCGCCGCCTGGTTCGGGCGGTTCGAGGAGGGCTTCGCCGGGCTGGTGCGCCGGGCGATCGCCGCCCCGGCGGTGGTCTTCGGCACGGCGCTGACCGCGCTGCTGGTCAGCCTGGCGTTGGCGACGCAGGTGGGCACCGAGTTGCTCACCCAGGGGGACCAGGGCGAGGTGCAGGTCAACGCCGAGCTGCCGGTGGGGACGCCGCTCGAGGGGACGATGGCGACCATCCGCGCGGCGCAGGCGGTGGTCGATCGCGTCGTGCCCGAGCAGGCCTCGACGATGGCGATCGCCGGCCCGCCCGGCTTCTGGTCCTCCTCGGGCGCCAACGCCGCCAGCCTGTCGGTGTCGCTCGTCCCGGTCGGCGAGCGCGAGCGAAGCGCCGAGGATGTGGCCGCCGCGCTGCGCCGTGAGCTCGGCCAGATCCCCGACTTCCAGCCGCGGGTGCGCGCCGGCGAGCGGTTCTGGTTGTTCCGCATGCTCCGCGGCGGTGGCGAGCGGCTGTCGGTGGAGGTGCGCGGCTTCGACACCGCGACCGGCATGCGCCTGGCGCGCGAGGTGACGACGCTGCTCGAGTCGGTCCGTGGGGTCACCGACACCGAGATCGACCAGAAGGAGGGGGCGCGCGAGGCGGTGGTGGTGATCGACGCCGACAAGGCGGCCGACCTCGGCCTGTCGGTGGCCCAGGTCGGCGACGCGGTCTCGACCTACGTGCTCGGCAAGGCGGCGACCTATTACCGGGAGGGGGGCGACGAGTTCCGCGTCCTGGTCCGCCTGCGCCCCGAGGACCGTGAGCGGGCCGTGCAGCTCGACCAGCTGCCGCTGGTGACGCCGCTCGGCCAGCACCTGACGCTCGGCAACATCGCGCGCATCGACCGGCGCGAGGGACCGGGCACGATCCGGCGGTTGAACCAGGAGCGGATCATTACCGTCTCGGCCGGCTACGCCGATCGGGATCTGGGCGAGATCTCGCGCGAGATCGGCGAGCGGTTGGCGGGGCTGGTCGTCCCGGAAGGGTTCACCGTCACGCTGGGCGGCGAGCTCGAGGAGCAGCGCAAGGCCTTCGCCGAGCTGATCATCGGCCTCATCCTCTCGCTGCTGCTCGTCTACATGGTCATGGCCTCGCTGTTCGAGTCGTTGATCCAGCCGTTCTTGATGCTGCTGTCCATCCCGTTCCTGCTCGTCGGCGCGGTGCTGACGATGGTGCTCACCGGCACGACGCTGAACGTCAACTCCTTCCTCGGCATCATCGTGCTGGTCGGCGTGGTCGTGAACAACGCCATCGTGCTGGTCGACTATACCAACCTGCTGCGCCGGGAGGCGGGGCTGGGGCTCACCGAGGCGGTGGTCGAGGGGGCGCGGCGGCGACTGCGGCCGATCGTGCTGACGACGTTGACCACGGTGCTCGCCCTCTTGCCCGTGGCCATCGGCGTCGGCGAGGGGAGCGAGCTGCAGGCGCCGCTGGCGCGGGTGGTCGCCGGGGGTCTGGCGGTCTCGTCGTTGATCACGCTCTTTTTCGTGCCGACGCTCTACTTCGTGGTCGAGCGCCGGCGCGAGCGACGCAGGGAGGCGGCCGGCGGGGGGAGCGCATGAGCGACGCGGACGATGTCGGAGCGGGTGCTGCGCCCGAGACTATCGCGGCGCTGCGTGCGGCGCTGCGCGAGAGCGAGACCCGCTTTCGCCTGGCCGCGAAGAGCAGCAACGAGATCATCTACGAGTGGACGATCGCCGACGGCCGGATGAGGTGGTTCGGCCCGGTCGAGGAGCTGCTCGGTCGGCCGGCGGGCGATCCCCCGGCGACGATCACGGAGTTCCTCGCCCACGTGAACCCGGAGGACCGCCACGGGGTCGAGGCGGAGGCGCGCGCCGGGCTGCAGGCCGGCCGGCGGTGGCAGGGCGAGTACCGGGTGGTCAAGCGCGGCGGCGAGCAGGCGGTCTGGTTCGGCACCGGCATTGGTCGGTACGACGAGGCCGGCCGGCCGTGCGGCGTCATCGGCGCGGTGGCCGACGTCACGGCGCGCCGGCGGACCGAGGAGGCGCTGCGCGCCAAGAGCGAAGAGGTCGAGCGCTACTTCACCGCCAGCCTCGACCTCTTGTGCATCGCCACCACCGGCGGCGTGTTCGTGCGCATGAACCCGCAGTGGGAGAAGGTGCTCGGCTACACGGTCAGCGAGCTCGAGGGCGAACATTTCCTCGAGCTGGTTCACCCGGACGACCGCGAGGCGACCCTGGCGGCGGTGGCGACGCTGGCTGAGCAGACCGAGGTGTTGAACTTCGAAAACCGCTATCGGTGCAAGGACGGCAGCTACCGCTGGATCGAGTGGCGCTCGCTGCCGCAGGGGCAGTTGATCTACGCCGCGGCGCGCGACATCACGGTGCGCAAGCAGGCCGAGGCGGCGCTGCGCGACAGCGAGGCGCGTTATCGGCTGATTACCGAGAACATGCACGACACGATCTCGGTCTTCGACCTCGAGCTGCGCTGCACCTACATCAGCCCCTCGGTGGAGCGACTGCGCGGCTTCGCGCCCGAGGAGGCCCGGGCGCAGGGGCTGGCCAACGCCTTGACCCCGGCGTCGCTGCGCCGGGCGCAACAGACGCTGGCCGAGGAGCTGGCGCTCGAGCGGCAGGGGGGCGGCGATCCGCGGCGGACGCGGACGTTGGAGCTCGAGGAGCGGTGCAAGGACGGCTCGACCGTCTGGGTCGAGAACACGGTCTCCTTCTTGCGCGACGACCAGGGGCGCGTGACCGCGTTGCTGGTCCTGGCGCGCGACATCAGCGAGCGCCGGCGCGGCGAGGAGGAGCGCCATCGCCTGCAGGCGCAGCTCGCCCAGGCGCAGAAGCTGGAGTCGGTCGGCCGGCTGGCCGGAGGGGTGGCGCACGACTTCAACAACATGCTGACCGTGATCCTCGCCAACACCGATCTGGTGCTCGAGCGGCTCGGCCCGGGGAGCCCGGTATCCGATGACCTGCGCGCCATCCGGGTCGCGGCCAAGCACTCGGCCGAGCTGACCGGTCAGCTGCTCGCCTTCGCCCGCAAGCAGACGGTGGTGCCGAAGGTGCTCGACCTCAACCACGCGGTGACCACCGCGGTGCAGATGCTCGCGCGCGTGCTGGGCGAGAACATCGAGCTGGTCTGGCTGCCGGGCGCCGAGGTGCACGAGATCTGCGTCGACCCGAGTCAGCTCGAGCAGGTGCTGACCAACCTGTGCCTCAACGCGCGCGACGCGATCGCCGGCGTTGGCCGGATCACGATCACCACCGCCAACGTGACCCTCGGCGAGGAGGCGGCCAGCGGCCCGGACGCGCCGGCGGCCGGCGAGTACGTGCTGCTCTCGGTCGCCGACACCGGCGCGGGCATGGACGAGGCGACGTTGGTGCGCGTCTTCGAGCCGTTCTTCACCACCAAGGAGATGGGGCGGGGCACCGGGCTCGGGCTGGCCACCGTGCACGGGATCGTCAAGCAGAACCGCGGCCAGATCACCGTCGAGTCGACGCTCGGCCGAGGCTCGGTCTTCCGCGTCTTGTGGCCTCGTCACCGGCCCGAGCGCGAGGTCGCCGCGCCGGTGGTCGTGCCGGCCGGCCGGGTGCGCGGCCAGGAGACGATCCTGGTGGTCGAGGACGAGCCGGAGATCCTCAAGGTGGCCGTTCGCCTGCTCGAGCAGCTCGGCTACACGGTGCTCGGCGCGGAGGGCCCGAGCGAGGCGCTCTTCCTCGCCCGCAGCCACCGCGGTGAGCTGCATCTGCTGCTCACCGACGTGATCATGCCGGAGATGAATGGGCGCGATCTCGCCCGGCGGCTGCAGTCGTTCTTCCCCGGCCTGCGCTGCCTGTTCATGTCCGGCTACCCCGCCGACGTCATCGCCACCCACGGCGTGCTCGACGAGGCGGTGCTGTTCCTCGAGAAGCCGTTCTCGATCGATGACCTGGCCGCCAAGGTGCGCGCCGCGCTCGATCGGTGAGTGACGTTCAGATCCCGCCGCCGTCGACGTAGCACTGCCCGGCCTCCTCACCGTCGCAGTCGGGGCAGGGGATGACCCGGGCGTAGACCTTGCAGACGACGCAGACGGCGAACAACGCCTCGAGGCTGGCGAACAGCGCGACGGCGCTGGCCAGCGACCAGCCGACCCGCTCGGCGCCGGCGAACAGCGCGACGCTGGCGGCGGCGAGCATCGTGCCGCCGACCGCGGCGGCGATCTGCTTTGGCGCGCCGCGCACGCGCCGTGACCGCAGCGCCAGGCGTGCGGCGATCCACCGGGCGGCGAGCGCCAGCGGGCTCAGGCGCGGCCCGGCGAGCGAGCGGGCGAAGAAGCCGGCGGCGAGCACTGGCACCACCCAGGCGAGGTCGAAGGCGAAGGCGGCGAGCAGGCCGAGCACGACCCCGGCGGCGGTGAGGCGCAGCACCGGCTCGTCGGCGCGGTCAGGGAACCAGAGCAACGTCCGGCCGGACCGGACCCGGGTCATCGCGGTCATCCAGGCACTCCGTGACGGGAGGGAGCAAGGGTGGCGAGGCCACCGGCACGGCTCAAGGTGAGGTGCGCCGGCTCGCCCGTCAACCCCGGTTCATAAGCTCGTCCGGCGATTCAACGCCGGCGGTCCTGACGCCGTTCGCAACAACCGGAAGGACAATGGCCGGCAGGCGTTTCCCAGCGACGCACAACCCGCGGAGGTGTTCGAGGCGTTCGAGGGGCCTCCGCCGGACAGCCTGCCTTTGGAGCGGGCCGAAGGTGGCTCGCTGGGGCGCAGAGAAGACCGGGCGGAAGTCGGTGTGCCCGCAGACAGGATGGCAGTACCTGGTGGTGCTCGGCTTCACGCTTCAACATCCGCGCCCACGTCAGGTGAAGGCTCGCGCGGATGGTCGTCGCTGGCTCAATCAGTGGTCCGGCGCGATGTCCGGATGATCCAGAGCTGGTACCCGAACGCCAAGATCGAGTTCTGGGCGCAGGATGAAGCACGCCTGGGCGCCGGCTCTGCCGTCGACGTTGACTCTGCCGTCGGGCCGGCGCCGGGTACCCCGTTGGCGTTTCTGCGCCAGCATTGGGCCGAGTCGTCATCGAGCAGTGCGCCGAAGGCATGTGTTGGGGAACGATCGCTGCTGGGCTATGCTTGAGAAATGAACGGTCATCGGCGCTGCGGTTGTCTCGTATCTTTTGGCTTCTTGGTTGTTGGATCTTCCGCCAGTGGATGTGGCCGGGCCGGTTTCAATCTTGCCAACCCCGAACCCTTCGGCGAGCTCGTCGGGGATGCGGAGGTTGCCTCGGGCGATGGGGCTGGGCAAGGCGACCCCCTGCCCGACCCAGCGGTTGCGTTCCTGGTTTCTGGAGTTCCATCGCCAACCACCGCCGGACTGAGTCACACCCTTCGGGTTGAGGCGGTCCATGCTGATGGCTCCACGGCAGGATCCTTCACCGGGGTTGTTGTGTTCTCGACCAGCGCCGGCAGCACCACGCTACCGAGCGATTACACCTTCACCCCCGCCGATGCGGGCGTGGCCCAGATCGGGGTGGTGACCTTCTACGAGACCGGGACTCACTGGGTCGTGGCCCAGAGTGGCGCGATCAGCGGTCGCCAAGAGAATATCGTCGTGGGACCGGCCGATGCCGCGGCATTCGTGGTTCAGGGCATCGAGCATCCGGCAACCGTGGACGATTCCCTAGACGTCGAGGTCGTCGTTCTGGATGCCTACAGCAACCGCAAGACCGACTATCTGGGGACCATTCATTTCAGCTCCAGCGATGTCACCGCCACCCTGCCGGCAGACTATACGTTCATCGCGGCGGACAACGGCCAAGCCCTGTTTGCCGATGACGTCCAATTCGGCGCTGTCGGAATCCACTGGGTTCGAGCCGAGGAGGGGGGGGTGAGCGGTCGCCAGGAGAATATCGAAGTCACAGATCACCAGGTGTTTCGCTCCGTGGGCTACCAAAACGAAACCGTCTTGGCCGAGGGCAACGCGAGCGTCTTGCTGAGCATCGTGCAACTCACCGCCGTTTTTGACGCCCCCCTGCCTGCCCTGGTCGGCGTTGGCGACGCCGTGGTCTACGATACCGATCAAGACACCCTCTACGACGCGGTGGCCTTCATCCGGGCTCGCAAAGCCGACGACACCTTCATTGTTCGGGCCGCCGACGACACCAAGGCCCAGGCGGTGGTCACGGCGACCCCCGATTGGGCGATCTTTCGCGCCTATTCCTCCTTGGGCGACGTCCAGACCGGCAGCGAGAACGCCGCCATTCCCACCAGTCTCCGCGATTTTGATGCCCACACCGATGGGGCCGATTTGGTCACCCTCGATCAGATTTGGAACATCGCCTGTTATGCCGACGCCCCTCACGTGGTCAGTGACAGCGGGTACTCCTTCGCCCATTGGGTGACCTCCCCAACTCGCTATCTCCGATTCTTCACGCCCTACCGCGGCGACGAGGTCGGCATCCGCCAGCGGCATTCAGGCTCTTGGGATGACGACGCTTTCTATTTGATCCGATCAAGCGTCGGACCCGACGGCTATGGCGATCCTCTCTTGTACCTGACGATTCGCGATGTTCGCATCGAGGGCCTGCAGTGCATGGAGAATTCGGGGTGTTGTTTCTTGTCGGGAATCCAGACCGCGGCTGCGGACCACCGCTTCTCCCACAATATTCTGCGCGGGTCCGGCATCGAAGGCATGGCCATCCGAGTGACCAGCAACCTGACTACCGCGAGGATTTGGAACAATCTCGTCTATCAGACCGCCGCGGACGAAGGGGACGGTGTTTGGCTGGAGGGCGATGTAACAGCCTATGTGTACAACAACACCATCTACAGTGCCCATCGTGGCGTCTACCTCTACGCGGCAACTGTCACCGGCGCGAATGTTCATCTGAAGAATAATCTGGTCCTCGACAATGTCGGCTCTGCCGTCAGCGGGTGGGACATCGACGACAAGGCCGCCACCTATGCCGCGGATTCCATCCGCAACTGCACCTCCGACGCCACCGCCAGCTTGCCTGGTCTGCAGAATGGTTTGATCAACCAATCGAGCGCTGCCATCTTTGCGGCGGATTTTCTGACCACCGGCGATTTTGACCAGCTCCCTACCTCACCCTGTCAGAATGTGGGGGTCGATCTCTCGACCGATCCCGACCTCCCGGTCACCACTGATTTGGCTGGCAATACGCGGCCGCGTGGCACCGACACCTGGGATCTCGGCGCTTTGGAGAATTGACCCGCGCCAACGCACTCGGCTTTGCCGAGACCTGTTCGGCCTGTCATCGGTAGGCAATCGGCGAGTTGTTTGTCGCGCCGATGGACCCGAGCCACGAAGGGTCACACGAGACAGCTATTCGTCCTTTTCGTACGCCCCCATGGAGTACTTGCCCGCCACCCGCGGTGTTCCGTCGATGTCGTGCTCGACCTCAGCCAAATCCACTCCACTGTCCAGCAAGGCATTGGTGAGTCGGAAGTTTCCCTCGGCAACATGCAAGAACGCAGGATCCAAAGACAGATTGCCGGTCCCCGACGGCGCCGCAAAACCACCATGGTAGTCGTTGTAGGTCTGGATCACTCCGTGCATATCGTCTGCATAGCTCTCCGCAGTGATGTCGCTGAATATGCAGTTGGTGATCGCAAAGCCGGTGTTGGTCATGCCGTCGTAGATCCGGTAGGCGTAATGAGCGTCGTGAAAGGTCGAGTTGAGAATCCGGTTGTTGAGCAGAACAAACGGGTTGACCGAGTTGTTGCCCAACATGACCACCGGGGTGAACTCCGGCCCACCAACGAAGACGGAGTTCATGACGACGTTGCCCTCGATGGTCTGACCGTAGCCGCCATCCTCAGAGGTATCCAGGAAGGTCACTGCACCGTAGGACTTGGAGGTCCAGTGGTCGACCAGTACGCCATCGACGGTATTGAAACTGGCGCCATCCCTGAAGACGATCCCCGCGGTGGCCCTCCCGCCACCATCCCCTTTGATTCGTACGTTGCGGGCCAAGTTGTTGCGCACTTTGTGGTGCCGGTACTGAATCGCGCTCTGGACGTTGACAGCATCGCAATCGTCGAGCAGGGCATCAAAGACGCCGAAACTCTCATCGCCGGCGGTGCTGCTCTTGAACGAGTAACCATGGCTGGCATGCTCAGGGTCCCCGACATTCTCGATCCAAGAGCGTCGGTTGACCAGGCGTGTCGATGCGTAGGTCACCATGTGGTAGTCGGTGCTGTGCGCCATCGACCCAGGATACTGGGCATCGGAGGAGTAGGAACGACAGTTGTAGATGAAGCTGTCGATTCCATCGATGAAGTAGTTGGTCGTCGTCGAGTTGGCGACGAAGGAGTTGATGACGGCAATGTTGTTCACTGGCTCGGCATGATCGTGCTTGGCCTCGATCCAGATTCCGGTGCCCGAGCCCTCTACCGTGTCTCCCAACCGGTCTAAGGCGACATTGTCAATGAAGACGTGACTGGAACTGACTGAGTAGACCGCACGAATGCCGTACTTGTAACCGGTCATCTGGATGTTCCTGATTGCCAGGTAACGGTGTCCAGATGGAATGTCGAAAGCAATGCCGGCGGCTCGATTGCCGCCGTCGAGCAGAGGCATGTCGCCGCCACTCAAGGGCACACCGTGAGTCGGATGGAACACGTCGTAGCCAAGGTCTCCCGGGGAGTTCGCGTAACCTTCGTAGATGATGAGTTCGCCTGGGTTGCCGCCGCGCGGCACGGAGATCGGCGCGGAGTAGGTTCCCTTTTTGATGTTGATGCGCATGTTCGGCGCGAGATTGCTGGCGCTGTTGATTTGCGCGATGGAGAAGGGTGCCTGTTCGGTACCACTGCCTGCGCCGGTCGCAGCGGCGCTAACGTAGACTTCCGTGCCGGCGAAGGGCACGTTGTTGGTGACCAGTTCCTTGCGAAACCAAGCGACAGAATTCAGGTCATCGTTGGCATTGTCGTAGGTGACGGTCACGATCTCGCCGTAAACGATCGGGTCCGCGATGGTGCCAACCAGCGTCGAAGTGCCGAAGCCCGAGAGCGACGCAAATGCCGCGCTGCGCGTGCCAAACAGCGTCAGCCCACCCGGGGCTCCGGTCACCTCGGCACTGAAACGCATTTCAATCGACGTCGAGGACGTGGTGCGAGCGCTGAGAAGCGCAATCGGCCCGGCGGTGGTGGGGTTCGGATTCGGGTTCGCCGGCGGCGCAACGTCGATGGTCCAACCCTTGGCAAGGAGGCTCTGATAGGCGCTGTAGGCGGCGCTGGTGAGGCTCCCCGGATTGTCGGCAATGAGCAGATCCCCTCCGGTCCTGCCGTGGAGATCGAGGTCAAACACAATCTGATCCAAGCCGGCGGCGTCGAGCTGGTTGCCTTTGGCGTTGACGTAAAGCAGCTCAGTGTTGTGGCTCAAATCCAAGGCGGTGAGCTGATTGCTGTAGCCGTAGAGGTCGCGCAAAGAGCTCAGGGTCGAAAGGTCGATTTGCGCCACCTGTGTCATGCGAAGAGTCAGGTTGATGAGATTGGTCAGACCCGAGACGTTGAGGGTGTCGATTGGGTTGTCACGCATCCCGAAGATGGTGGCATTTGCCAGACAACCGACGTTGGTGATGTCGGTGACCCCGGCGCGGAGAAAGTCCAGTCGGCCCACGCCGATGAAAGAGTCGCTGCTGCGGATGGTCACCTGGGACCCGCTGGAGTTGCCGCTCAGGTCGAAAACCGGCTGGTTGGTGACTGTCTCGGCAACGGTAACCGCGCCACTGACCTCCCAGGAGAGGGGGGCGCCGGCATTGATGACCTGTGTGGGACCCCAGTCGGAACGAGTCGAGACTGTCGTGATTTGGATCGCGCCGCAGGCAAGGCACGTCCAACCCGTGCCGATGGCGTTCACGCAGCGCTGATTGTCTGCACAATCATGGGTGCCATCAGCGCACTCATCGACGTCGGTACAGCGCGTGCCGTCCCCTACGTATCCGCTCACACAGGTGCAGGAGTAGCTTCCTGGCTTGTTGGTGCAGGTGGCGTGTGCGTCACAGTCGTGTCCGGCCCCTTCGTTGGCGCACTCATCTTCGTCAATACAGGTGATCGCCTCACTGCGGTATCCGGAGTCGCACAGGCAGGTCGGTTGCCCGCCCTCGAGCACGCAGTCGCCGGCGCCATTGCAATCCACACCGGCACAAGAGGTGACCTTCTGTTCTACCTCACCCGTAGTGCATGCAGCACAAAGAAGAAGCGCCGCCGCTCTGGAGATCCGATGCAAACAGAGATTGAGCATAGTTGGAAAAGCTAGCACGCCCGGTCGGTGCCTGCACGGCTCGAGTTCGCTCGAGCACCGCGGCCGGCTGATGCCGGCTCGCGTTGACGCCGATCGCGATGAAGATCATTGAGGCCCGATCGACGAGATCAATCAAGGCGAGCCGGTATCACAGCTGGCGGCCGACGGTCAGGCCGGCCTGGAAGGCGCGGTCACGCGCCACGCCGAGCCACAAGCGGGCGCCGAGGCGCCATGCTCCGTCGCGGTAGTAGGCGCCGACCGCGCCGACGCCCGAGGCGCCGGCGGTCCAGGTGCTCTCGGTCTGGTCGTAGACGTGCAGGCCGACGTAGCCGACGCGCAGCGCCGGGCCGAGGAGCAGCTCGAGGCCGAGCGCGCGTCGCTCGCGCGCGAGGGCGCGCCAGTCGAGGCCGGCGAGCACGGCCAGCTCACCCTGCCAGGCGCTGACCGAGACCGCGTCGCCGCCGCCGCCGCGGTGCAGATCGGTGAGCAGGGCCACCTCGAGGCGCAGCGGCAGAGCCGCGGCGGGTCGGGCGCCGAGGCCGAGCGCGACCGCTGGGGCGACCTCGAGCCCGTCGCCGGTGCTGCGCGCCCGGACGCTGACGCCGAGCGTCGCCAACGTGTCGAGCTCGACCCCGCTCGCGGGCACGAGCAGGCAGAGGAGCAGCGCGTGGCTCATCGGCAGGCCTCGGCCAGGCGGGGCCAGATCGGCGCGTAGGCCGGCGCGAGCTCGGCGCAGGCGATCGCCCGAGCGTCATCAGGGAGCTCGGCGAGCAGGTGGCGCTCGAGGTCACCGAGCGTGTAGCTGAAGGAGGTGCGCAGCTCGGCGCCGAGCCGGCGCATCGCGCCGAGCAGCGCCGCCGTCAGCGCCGCGTTGCCGATCCGGTCGCCGATGCGCCAGAGGCTCGCGGCCAGCACGCTGCCCACCCGATAGGGATCGTAGCCGCCCGGGCCGAGCGGCGCGGTGCCGTCACACCAGGCCGGGTCGAGCACCGGGTTGCGGTCGAGGTCGCGCCAGGTCGGTGGGCTGGCGCCGCTGGCGTGGGCGACGAAGCGCGGGTCGCCGCTGTCGGCCGCGGCGAAGTAGTCGGCGACGCCTTCGTTCGCGGCGCGCAGCAGGTTCAGGCCGGCGCGGGCGGAGGGATCGGTGTCGAGAGCGTCACGCACGCTCATCAGGCTACCGCCCCACAGCTCGTAGTACCAGACCCGGTGGCTGGTCTCGTGGGTCAGGGTGGCGCGGTGGACGGCCAGCGGCGGGTCGGCGTCGCGGCCGGGCGGCAGGAGCAGGAAGAGGTCCAGCCCGGGGACGTAGGCGAGCGCGTCGGCGTCCGGCAGGCTCCAGGTGCCGGTCAGCTGCGGGGCGACCAGGCACGGCGCCGGGGGGACGGGGGCGCCGTGCTCGGCGAAGAAGGCGGCGGCCTGCTCGAGGTGGACGAAGGCGGAGGCCATCACCAGGCTGTCGAAGTCGGCCGGCACCGCCACCGCACCGTCGCGCCGGTAGGCGGCGCGCACCGGCTGGGCGCCGCGCACCAGCGCTGCCCGGTTCGCACCGCGGTCCTCGGCCTCGTCGATCCGGTCGAGGTCGAGCCGCGCCCCACCGTGCAGCACGACCGTCTCGCCGCGCAAGGCCTCGAGGTCGATCGACGGTGCGAGCGCGACGTCGACCAGCACGAAGCGCCCCTGGTCGGCAGCGAAGTCGACGACGCGCACGCCGGTGAGCTCGCCGCAGCCGGCGGCGGCGAGCAGAGCGAGCAGAGTCGCGGCGCGGCGCATCGAGGGAGCGTAGCCGGTCGGGGGTCGGGGGACCAGGAGCTGCCCCCGGGGCGCATCGCCGCGGCACCGCCCGCGCTCAGCCCTCCTGCCCGGCGGCGTGGTGCTCTTTGGCGGCGAGCAGCGTGTACATCGTCGGGACGACGAACAGGGTCAAGAAGGTCGCCACCGTCAGGCCGCCGATCACTGCCTTGGCCAGACCGCCCCAGCCCTCCGAGCCCTCGCCGATCTCGAGGGCCAGCGGGACCATCGCCAGGATCGTGGTCAACGCGGTCATCAAGATCGGGCGCAGGCGCATCACCGCCGCGCGGTGGATCGCGGTCACCCGGTCGAGACCGGTCTCGCGCAGCTGGTTGGCCGCGTCGACCATCACGATGCCGTTGTTGACCACGATGCCGACCAGCATGATGCCGCCGATCATCGCCTGGATGTCCACGGTCGCGCGGGTGATCGCGAAGATGAACGCGACGCCCACGGCGGCGAGCGGTACGCTGAACATGATGATCAGCGGTTGGCGGAACGACTCGAACTGGCTGGCCATCACCATGTAGACCAGCAGCACCGAGACGATGAGCGCCAGCGCCAGGTACTGGAACGACTTGAGGAAGTCTTCGGCGGCGCCGCCGATCGCGGCGGTGAAGCCCTTGGGCCAGGGGTAGGCGTCGAGCAGCCCCTGGACGGTGGTGATCGCCGAGCGCAGGTCCTTCTTGTTGGTTGCGCCGCTCGCGTCGGTCCAGGTCTGCTTCAGGTAGCAGGCGAGCTTGGTCACTCTCTCTTGGTCGCGGCGGCTGATGTCGACCGGGCCGAGGCCGACCTCGACGTCGGCGACGTTGGCCAGCGGCACGCTCAGGCCGAGCGGTGTGGCGATCGGCATGCGCCGCAGCTCGTCGAGGTCGGTGCGGTAACGCTTGCCGTAGCGGACCAGGATGTCGTACTCGTCGCCGCCCTCGGCGTAGCGACCGGCCATCGTGCCCTGGAAGTAGGCCGAGATAGCGTTGGAGACCGCGGCGGCGGAGAGGCCGAGCTGGGCCAGCTTCGGCCGATCGTAGCGCACGCGCACCTCGGGCTTCTGGTCCTCCATCGAGAAGGTGACGTCTGCCATCTCCGGCAGCGCGCGCAGTTTCGCCTCCAGCTCGAGACCAACCGCGCGCGAGGTCTCGAGGTCGTAGCCGCGGATCAAGATCTCGATGTCGCCCTCGCCGCCCATCATGTTGAACGGCTCGGCGACCTTGTATTTCAGGCCGGGGACCTCCTTGAGCGCGTCGCGCAGCGCGTCCTGCAGCTCCGCCTTATCGCGCTCGCGATCGCTCACCGGCACCAGCGGGACGCGATAGATCGCCGAGTGGACCCCCTTGGCGAAGATGGCGGTGAAGCCTTTGCCGACGCCGATGTCGGCGGCGATGAGCTTGCGCTCCGCGTCGGTCACCGTCTCGGCGATCGCCGCCTCGACCTCACTCATGATCGTCGCGGTCTCGGCGAGGCTCGTACCCACCGGCGCCTCGGCCGAGACGAACAGGAAGCTGTTGTCGTCCTCGCGCAAAAAGTCGTACGGCAGCACGGCGCTCAGCGCGACGGTGACGACCAGCAGCCCGCCGACGCTGGCCGCAACCACCCAGCGGCGCTGCAGCAACCAGCCGAGCGCGCGGTCGTAGCGCGCGCGCAGGCCGTCCAGCGGATCGCGGCTCGCCTGCGCGCGGGCGACGGCCTGACGCTCACGGCGGCCGAGCAGACGCGACGCGGCGAGCGGGACCAGCGTCAAGGCGACGAACAGCGAGGCGCCGAGCGAGAAGCAGATGGTCACCGCCATGTCGCTGAACAGCACGCCGGCGATGCCGGGGACGAAGAGCACCGGCACGAACACCGCGATGGTGGTCAAGGTCGAGGCGGTCACCGCCAGTCCGACCGTGTGGGTCCCCTCGATCGCCGCGCTCCAGGGCGAGGCGCCCTCCTGGCGCAGGCGGAAGATGTTCTCGAGCACGACGATGGCGTTGTCGACCAGCATGCCGACAGCCAGGGCCAGCCCGGCCATCGAGATGACGTTGAGGGTCATGTTCGCCTGGTCCATGATCGCG
>JBFYZW010000326.1:0-4485 GCA_041309305.1 Deltaproteobacteria bacterium
GGCGAGCTTCGTTGCTAGGTCGCGTTCGGGGTTGGACATCAGGTGCCGCCCTTCGCCGCCACCGTCTTGCCGGACTTGATGTTGTCCTCGGTGCGCTTCGCGATGCGCTCGGCGTAACCCGTCGAGTGCTCGTCAACAGCGCGCTTGAGGAAGAGCGGCTGGCCGTTCGGGTGGAAGACTTCGACGCGCTCATGCACGGCGAGCGCGTAGCCCGTGCCGAAGACCACCGCGACCTTCGGGTCTTCGAGGCTCTCCGGCGGCGCGACGTAGCCAGATGCGCGGAGCCGGCCCGTGTCGACAGGACAGTAGGCCTTGGCGTCGCGCATGATCGCGAAGCCCTCCTGGTAGATGGCGGCGCCGAGCGCCCCGCGCGTCTTCTTGTGCGCGGCGTCCAGGGCTTTGACGATCTCGCGCAGGCCTGTGACCTTGATTGCCATCAGAACACCGCCTCGTACAGCGTCCACCCGCCCGGCGTCGCGGCCTTGTGCCGGCCGATGATCACGCGCCCCTCGTTCGCGACGGCGACGTTGTCGTCCGGGCCCCAGACGCGGGCGTTGGTCGGGATCTCGATTTCCGAAACGCAGACGTGCGAGCCAACCCGCTCGGTGCCGTCCGGCCCGATCACCTTCGTCGACTTCGCTTCCCACCGCGCCTTGATGGCGACCTGCGCGCCGAACGTCGGTTGCCCGCCGCCGGTGCGCCCGCTGACCGGCGCGTAGGTCACGGTCTGCGTGAGAAGGTGGGCGATCACGTCTCGAGCCTCCGGTAGCGGCTCAGCACGCGCGCCACGGTGGGCGGGAGCTCGCCGCCGGCCGCGCCGTACGTGGCTCCCCAGCTCATCAGGTGCTCGGAGGCGACGTCGGGGTTGCGCTGCTTGCCGAGGTAGAGGGCACGGGCGAGCTCGATGCACGCGTCCTCGAGGTCCCACGGCAGGCCGCGTACGATCTCCGCCGTGCACGCAGCGGTGGGCCCCTCGGCCGTCAGCGTCTCACCGCTCGCCAGCGTCAACACCAAGGCCGAGACGGAGGCGACGCGAAAGGTGTCGTTGTTCGCTGCGGTCACCGCGCCGGTGATCGTCACCGGGAGATTGGCGGCGAAGCCGTCGGTTAGCCAGCTCCCGGCCGAGCGCGTGATCGTCGCCGGCGACGTCGCGGCGAAGGTCAGAGTCGGCGTGCCGGACATCAGCTTCGATTGGTTCGGCGTGACCCATCCGCCGTCGTAGGTGATCTCGTAGAGCAGCTCCTCGGTCCCCGGGAGCGCGCCGTCGGAGATGGCCCGCGGCATGTGCGCTGTCCACACCCAGCCGCCCTCGTTGTTGACCAGGCCGGCCTCGGCGTCGCCGATCTCGTACTCGGTCGAGTCGACCGCCTCGCCGTCGAAGGTGACGCTGATCAGCTCATTGATCGGCGTCCGCTTGAGGCGCAGCTTGTGCAGGCCGTAGCCGGCCGACTTCTCGACGATCGCCGTGCTGCGCTGGAAGGTCCGCGAGCAGTAGCGCGCGATCGCGTCGGAGGCCGCGTTGATCAGCCGCGTGAGCTGGTCGTCGTAGGTGGCGACCGTGATCCCGAGGTCGGTCTTGACGGTGGCGAGAAGGGTGAGGGCGTTGGCGGAGAGAGCGACGGTCACGGCGGCCTCTTATCGGCCGCGACCCTTGCGGCCCGCGACCTTGGATGCCTTGGGCTCGGGCGCCGGCGCCTCGGGCTCGGGCTTTGGGGGATCGGCGACAACCGGGGGCGGAGGCGCCGGGGCTTGCACGGTCGCCGTCGGTGCAGACGGCGTCGCCTCAGGCCCCGGGCCTGCGTCCTTGTAGACGGGAACCACCACCCCGGCGTCGATCAGGCTCTGCACCTCGCTGGGCTTTGGCCCGGCGCGGTCGCCCTCGACGTAGCATCCCCAGGGCTTGACGAAGAGCACGCACTTGAGCGAGCGCCCGGTCTTGTCTCGGAGGTCGTCCCAAGACGCCGCGGGCTTGCCGCCTTTGGCGTCAGGGGACGAGGGATTGGGGAATCCAGTCAGCGTCATGGCGCACCCGCGCGATTACTGCGCGAGCTGGTCGAACCCGCCGAGGGCCACGATCGTGGAGAACGTGGCGGTCGCGACCGCGGCGTCCGAGAAGTCCGGGGTCACCGAGATCCGGAAGTACCGATCCCGGCCGCGCAGGTTGAGGTTGATCTCGTTCACGCCGCGCTCGTTGGTGGCGCCGGCGACCGACGTCAGAACCACCGTGGCCGCTTGCAGCACGGCGAGCGCCGCCCACACCGTGCCGTCCGGAGACTCCTGGATGTCGACCGTCAGCGAGAACGTGGCGCCCGCGGCGACCAGCGCCGCGAGGCAATGGGTCGAGATGACGGCGCTGTCGGCGAAGCCGTTGCCGACCCGGCGGTCGATGGTCTGGCCGACCACGCGGAGGGCGTCGAGACCGCCGCCGGCGGTGATGATCGACGGGGCGCCGGCGTTTGCTCCGCAGCACGCGTCGCGGGTGACGATGTTTCCGCCGAGGTCGGTGGGGGGCGAGACGGACATTTGGAACTCCTATGCGCAGTTGGGGCGCTTCTGACTCGAAAGCCCGGCGCGGGCCCGGGCTTGCGAGGTGGCGCTCTAGGCGCCGATGTCACCTAGGCTCAGGCCCAGGTGTTGTTGATCAGAACCGCGGCCTTGGTTGCGTGGCGCAGGACGAAGTCGTGCTCCATCGACACGTCGAAAACCGTCTCGCCGCGCTCGAACGCGCTCACGAGCACGCCGCCCTGGGTGTAGGCCGCCTCGCTCGAGGCCTTGACCTCGAGCGCCTTGGTCTCGCCCATCAGGAAGTGGAACATATCGGCGAGGTACAGCTCCGACGCGTCGAGGGCGCCGGTGTACGTGTCGGCGAGGTTGATCGGGATCAGGCCGGTCTCGATGTACGGGATCCCGTTGATGGTCCCGGCGAAGGGCCCGACCTTGGTGGTCATCTCCTCGCGGAAGACGTACTTGCCGACGGCGTCGACCTGGGTGATCAAGCGGGTCCAGGCGTTGGTGCTGATCAGCCACACGGGCTTGACGAGCTGCAGGTCGCCGGTCTTGACACTGGCCATCAGCCGCGCCAGGTCCCGGATCACCTCGGCGAGGGTCGACCCGTTGGCCGCCGCGGCGACGCAGGTCTCGGCGTAGACGTTGGCGACCGCGGCCTGGAAGCGCAGGCCGCGCGGGGTGTTCAGCGCCCCGGTGCCACGGATGGCGGCGAGGTCTGCGCGCGCCGACGCCGCGTTCTGCAGCTCCTCCTGCACGAAGCTGATGTTCCCCGGGCTGCGCAGGAACTGCTCGGAGGCGGCGCAGGTCACGGAGAGCAGGCGGGCGTGGAGCTCGACGGCGCGGGTGGTCGGCTCGCTGTAGGTCGCCGCCACGGTCTCGCCGCGGTACGTGGCCACGGCGCCGGTGGCGATGCCGCCGAACTGCAGCACCTGGCTGTCCATCTCGACGCGACGCGGGCCGGCGCGGCCGATGACCGACAGCTCGCGGAGCAACTCGATGAACTCGCTCGCGAACTCCGGCGGCATCAGGACGCCACCGCCGGCGACGGTCGCGCCGCTCAGGGTCTTGGCGACGAACGCGTCGCCCCACTCCTTGGCGGCCTTCGACGCGGCGATCATGTCGCGCGGCGAGTGCGCGATGGCGGCGAGCAGGTTCGCGGCGCTCTTGAGGCGCTCTTCCATCGGCAGCTTGCGGAAGCTCTTGACGTCGATGTTTCCGACCGCGCCCGCGCGGGCGATGTCCGCCTTGATGTCGGCGGCTTCGGCGTCCGCGGTCTTCCCGTTGATCTTGAGGCTCTCGCGAAGCTCGGCGATCTTGGCGCCGACGATCTCCTCGGTGATCTTCTGGGCGGCTTCTTTGGTCAGGGTCTCCGGCATGGTCTCTCTCTCCTAGCGGGGCAGCCGCCCCGTGATTTTGCTGAGCTGGGCGTCGACCTCGGCGGTCACGATGGCCGCGAGGTCCTCGGCGGTGATGCCCTTGGCGGCGTCCGGCGCGCTCTTCGCGGCCTTGTCGTCGTCGGGCGGGTTGACCTGCTCGAGCACCGCGAGGATCAGGTCGCTTGCGCTGCGGAGGTCGTCTTCGTTCTTCTTCGAGAGGACGCGGCCAGCCTTGGCGATGACGCCGATGGCGCCTTTGATCGCGGCGACGATCCCGGCCTCGGCGACCTCGGCCGCGGCCATCGCCTTGTCATAGGCGCACGGATCGGGCTCGACGACGGCCGGGGCCGGGATCGGATCGGGGGACTTGACCACCGCGGCAGGCGACTCTTCGGTCTTCGCCTCGGGCGCAGGCGCCCCTTCGGGGGCGTGCGCGGTTGGAACCGTGGTCACCGGTTCGGGCTTGGCTGCGGGGGCCGGAATCGAGACGGTCTTCTCGCCGGCGGATTGATCGAGCAGCGAGGCAATGGCGTCGCGCGGGACGTACAGCCCGCTATTGGCGTCGCGAACGGTCTCGGCCCACGCGAGAATCGGGGCGGTG
>JBFYZW010000327.1:0-10386 GCA_041309305.1 Deltaproteobacteria bacterium
CGTTCGATTGCGCCGATCTCCCCGGCTCCGACCCCGCCTGCGGCGGTCTCGACGGTGCCGAGTGTTACCCGATGGCCGACGACTACGGCTGCGACGGCATCGACAACGACTGCGACGGGACGGTCGACAACTACCCCGACCAGGCCTGCTTCCCGGACACCGACGGCGACGGACACGGAGCGGAAATGATGGGGCACCTGGCCTGCACCTGCCTGCCCGGTAGTGTCACCAACAACGACGACTGCGACGACACCACGCCGCTGCACTGGAGCGACTGCCAGACCTGCCCCGACGCGGACGGCGACGACTACGGTGTGCCGCACGCGGGGGGCGACTGCAACAGCGCGGCCGACTGCGACGACTTCTATTGCGGCGCCGACTGCTTCCCGGGCAACCCGGCGCCCGACGCGTGTGACGGGTTCGATCAAGACTGCGACGTCGCCATCGACGAGGACTTCGTGCCCACGAGCTGCGGCCTCGGCGTCTGCGCCGCCCAGAGCGCCTGCGACAACGGCGTGCTCTCCCCATGCGTCGAGGGCGCGCCGACCGGCATCCAGATCTGCAACGGCCTCGACGACGACTGCAACGGCTCGGTGGACGACGAGGCGCGCTGCGCCGAGCTCGCCTGCCACGTCAACGCCTGTGACCCGGCGATCCCCGCCTGCGTGGCGACGCGGATCACCGGCTGCTGCGTCACGGACGACGATTGCTCGGCCAACCCGTGCTACGACGCCGACTGCGACGACGGCGTCTGCCGGCTCGCGCCGCTGCCTTGCGGCTGCACCGGCGACGGCGACTGTGACGACGGCAACAGTTGTACGGCCAACGCCTGCCTCGACGGCACCTGCTCGCTGACCCCCCTGTCCGCCTGCTGCCAGACCCACGCCGACTGCGACGACGGCCTGGCCTGCACCTACGACCTGTGCGACGCGAGCCAGGCCTGTCTGCACCGGCCGTCCGGTTGCGACGACGACAACCCGTGCGCCGACACGCCGGGCTGCGCCTACGCGAGCCTCCAGGTCGCGCGCGGCGGCCACAGCCCCGAGGGCGTCCGCCTCGCCGCCGGCGAGGAGGCCGCGGTGCTGCAACTCCACCTGGCCAGCGAAGCCCCGCCGTTGACGGTCGAGCGGCTGACGCTGCACCTGCGCGACGCGGACGGGGCGCCGCCGCAAGAGAGCGGCTGGCACCTGGCGCTGTTCTTCGACGGCGGCGGCGACGGCGTGCTCGAGCCCGGGGCGCAGCTGCTCGGCACGACCCGGCTAGTCGATCGCGCGACCGGCGCGGTGAGCTTCACCGACCTGGAGTTGGCGATGGCGCGCGGCGAGACCAACGAGCTGTTGGTCGTCGTCTCGTTCTCGCCGCCGACCGCGGCGCGCTGGCCCCGTGGCGGTCCGATCTGGGCGAGCGCGCTCGGCCTCCTGCTCGGCGCCGGCGGGCTGCTCCGCGCCCGCCGCTGGCGCAGCGGCTTCCTCGGGCTACTGCTCGTCGGTGTGAGCCTCGGCCTGGCCTGCACCTATCAACCACTGGAGATCTCCCCGGGCGCGCGCAGCGAGGTGACGCTCGCGCTCGTCGACGGCGCTGACCTCGTCGCCAGCACGGGGGCGAGCGGCGGCGCTGAGGTGAAGATCTGGACCCACGGCGCCCCGATCACCAGCGCGCCGTTCACGCTGCCGCGCTGACGCGGGCTGCGGCTCAGTAGGCCTTGGCGAACAGCACCCGGCGGGCCGAGGGCTTGCCGCTCTTGATGCACGCGCCCGGCTCGTCCGGCGCGCCGTCGGGGATGCAGCGGATGGTCACCTTGGTCTCGTCCTTGATCGCCGCCTCGGTCTCGGCGCTGCCGTCCCAGTGGGCGAGGACGAACTTCGAGCGGCCGTCGGCGAAGACGGCGAGGAAATCGTCCCAGCTGTCCACCTTCACCGTGTTCGCCTCGCGGAAGGCCTTGGCCCGCTCGAACAGCTCGCGCTGGAACGCGGTGAGGACGTCGCCGACCTTGGCGGCGAGGCCGGCGCGGGGCCAGAACTCCTTGCCCTGCGCGAGCCGACCCTTGGCCGCGACCGAGCCCTTCTCGACGTCCTTCGGCCCGATCTCGAGCCGGAGCGGCACGCCCTTCTGCTCCCACTCGAAGTACTTGAAGCCGGGCTTGTAGTCGCGGGTGTCGAAGACGACGCTGTGACCGGCGGCCTCGAGCTCCTTTTTCACCGCCTCGCCGGCCTCGAGCACCGGCGCCTCGGCGCCGGCCTTCAGGATCGGCACGATGGCGACGTGCAGCGGCGCGAGCTTGGGCGGCAGCACCAGCCCGTTGTCGTCCGAGTGGGTCATGATCAGGCCGCCGATGAGCCGCGTCGAGACGCCCCAGCTGGTCTGCCAGACGTAGTCCATCTGGCCTTCCTTGTTCTGGAAGCGGACATTGAACGCCTTGCCGAAGTTCTGGCCCAGGTCGTGGCTGGTGCCCGCCTGCAGCGCCTTGCCGTCCTGCATCATCGCCTCGATGCAGGTGCTCTCGACCGCGCCGGCAAACTTCTCGCTCTGGGTCTTCCGGCCGCGGATCACCGGCATCGCCATCCACTCCTCGGCGAAGCGGGCGTAGACCTCGAGCATCCGGCGCACCTCCTCGCGCGCCTCCTCGTGCGTCGCGTGGGCGGTGTGCCCCTCCTGCCACAAGAACTCACTGGTGCGGAGGAAGAGGCGCGTACGCAGCTCCCAGCGCATCACGTTGGCCCACTGGTTGATGAGCAGCGGCAGGTCGCGCCAGCTCTCGATCCACTGGGCGAAGAAGTGACCGATGATCGTCTCCGAGGTCGGCCGGATGACGTAGTTCTCCTCCAGCTTCTTGCCGCCGGCGTGGGTGACCACCGCCAGCTCGGGCGAGAACCCCTCGACGTGCTCCGCCTCGCGCTTGAGGAAGCTCTCCGGGATGAGCAGCGGGAAGTAGGCGTTCTTGTGCCCGGTGGCCTTGAACATGTCGTCGAGCGCGCGCTGGATCTTCTCCCAGATCGCGTAGCCGTGCGGCTTGATCACCATGCAGCCCTTGACCACCTCGGCCGCCTCGGCCAGGTCCGCCTGCCGGATGACGTCCTGGTACCAGCGCGAGTAGTCCTCGGCCCTCGGGGTGATCCGCTCCGCCTGCGTGTCCTTCGTCTCTTTCATGGGTTGTGCCCTTTACCAGAATGGGGGTCAGGACTCTACACTTGACATATTTCGGCCTCACTGAACCCAATGAATCCAGCCGGTTAGGATTGTGAAATATGTAAAGTGTAGAGTCCTGACCCCGTGCCCGGTTAGGGCGGGACGAACTGGCAGCCGCAGGGCGGGAAGGCGTCGTCGCAGTACTCGCGCACCGGGTGGCAGGCGGGGGTGCAACGGCCGGTGCCGAGATCGCAGGTCTGCCAGGTGGGCTCGCAGCTGTCGCCGTCCCAGGTGCAGGCGGAGGTGCCGGCGGCGAGGCAGGAGGGCTCGCCGAGGCTGCGGCAGCCGATGAGGTCGCGCTGGTTGCACTCGGCGTCGCTGCTGCAGGTCTCACCGATGCAGACGCACGGCGGCGAGCTCTCGCAGACGATGCGCGACAGGCCGGTCTCCGGGTCGGTGCGGCAGACCGGGTCCTCGAGCGGCGGCGCGCAGCGCGCGGGGCTGAGACCGGTGTTACAGGTCTGGCCGAGCGAGCAGTCGCCGTCGACGCCGCAGCCGGTCTCCGGGGCGCAGCAGGGGGCGCCGGTCGGCAGACAGGCGGCGCCGTCCCAGTAGCAGCGGCCGGCCGAGGCGCAGGTGCCGGCGCCCTGCGCCGGGCAGATCACCGCCGCCGCCGCCCAGTCGCGGCAGCACTGCTCCGCGGCCGGGCAGTCGCGGATCGTGCCGTCGGGGAAGAAGCCGTCCGGGCAGTCGGCGGAGCGCACGCAGGTGCAGCTCTCGTCACAGACCGCGCCGGGCCCGCAGGTGTTGACCGGCCCGGGCTCGCAGCGATCGGCGAGCCCGCACTCGCCGGTGAGCTCGTCCCAGATGCAGTAGCTCTGCCCGCTCGGCTGGGTGGCGAGCGAGATGCAGTCGGCCTCGGAGGACTGCTGCCGGCAGGCCTCGTGGCGCGGATCGCAGATGCACGGGTCATTGGTCGCGAGCCGGCACTCGCCGGTGGTGGTGTCGCAGACGTGGCAGGCCGGGCAGTTGCCGCAGGTGCAGACCTCGAGGCTCTCGCCCGGCGTGCAGTCGACCTGGCACTGCTCGTCGAGGCACCGCTCGCCGAGCACGGTGCAGTCGCTGTCGTCGTCGCAGTCGGCGAGGGTCGACTGCTCGGGGCAGAACAGGCGCACGCAGCTCTCGCCGTCGCCGCAGCGCTCGGCGCAGGGCACCGGCAGCCAGTAGCGGTAGGAGATGAAGATCAGGTCCTGGGTCTTCGGCACGTGCGGCAGCTGCGCCGCGTAGTTGATCTCGCTCAGCTCGATGACGCCGTCGAGCGTGCAGGCGCCGCCGCCGCACTGGCCGTCGACCGGATCGCTCTTGAAGCCGATCGAGTTGGTCGTGCCGTTGTAGAAGAAGCCGGAGGTGCGCGAGCGCGGCACCTCGATGTAGTCGAAGCCGCCGCCGTTCGGCCTGGCGATGCCGACCTTGATCGTCGCGGCGATCGGCGCGTTCGACAGCGGGTACGGCGCCGACAGCGCGGCGATGTCGGTGATCAACAGCTGCATGAACGGCCGGTAGCCGTCGGCGGCCTGGGTGCAGACGTTCTGCGTCCGGCCGAGCGTGCCGATCGCCAGGTCGCGGAACGACTGGCCGTCGCCGCGCCCCCAGGTGACGAAGCCGCCGGCGCACTCGTCCTGGCCGGCCAGCTGGTTGTAGTTGTACAGCGCCTCGCCCTGGGCCCCCTTGTTGCGCGCGATGGCGTAGACCGGGCCGACGTCACCGAAGCCGACCAGGCCGTCGCCGCCGAGGATCGCTTCGCGGGTGCGGCGCAGCCGCTTGCACGCCTGGCAGTCGTTGACCTGCACCTTGAGCTGGCAGGCGTTCTTCTGGTCGCTCGAGCGTACCTCGCCCTGGTTCCAGCGGCAGATCGGATCGGCGAGGCAGGCGTCCTTCTGCTGGGCGAACTTGCCCGCCGACGGGTTGGTGGTGTCGAAGGTGTACGCGCCGCAGCGGTTGACGCACTGGAAGTTGCTCCAGACGCACCAGGGCTGCATCGCCGCCGCCTCGCACTCGCCCTGGGTGATCAGCGCCTTGCACGGGTCGCCGATGCAGGTCACGTCGAGGTCGGCCGGATCGGCCGAGCAGGCGGCGCCGGTGCCGTCGCGCCACTTGGTGCTCGCGTAGATGCCGGACGAGAAGTTGGTCAGGTCGGGGTCGAAGCCGGCCGGCCAACCGGTGGCGTAACCCTGGGCCGCGCAGTAGCTCTCGCTGCACGGCACGCCGACGACGGCGGCGCGGCAGGTCGCGGCGCCGGCGTTCCAGGCGCAGCTCGGCTCGGCCTGGCAGGCGGTCTCGCCCAGGCCCTGGCAGGTCGCGTCGGTGGCCAAGGGATCGCCGGCGGTCCAGTAGCACAGCTCCGGCAGCTGCGCGGTGTCGGTCTTGTCGCGCGCCAGGTTGTCCCAGGTGGCCAGCGGCGGCGGCAGGCCGGGCTGAATCGAGCACTCGTCCTTGAAGTAGGCGTCCTCCTCGTCGGAGAGGAAGACCGAGACCAGCGGCACCGGCCGACAGTCGACGTAGCACTGCCCGGCGCTGCAGAACTCGCCGCGCACGCAGTCGGCGTCGTCGGTGCAGGAGTTGCCCGAGGCGCCGAGCACGGGCGCCCGTGGATCGCAGGGCACCGCGCAGTTGCCGGTCGGCTGGCAGGTGCCGGCGGTGCAGACCTCGTGGTCGTCACACTCGAGGTCGAGGCCGGTGGGGCAGGCGCGCCCCGAGCCGGCGACCGAGCAGTCGAGCCGCAGGTGGACCTTGCGCTCCGCCTCGCTGCCGTAGTCGCGCGGGTAGGCGGGGAGCATCTTCTCGATCAAACGGCGGGCGGTGCGCGTGCCCATCTCCAGCGCCGAGTGGGTGCGGGTCGAGCTGGTGGTGCCGTTGGCCACGTCGGCCGGGTTGATGGTGCAGGGGAAGCCGCCCATCGCGCGGATCAGGTCACACATCTGCGAGACGAGCACGGTCGGCCCGTCGCTGCAGCCCTCGGTCAGGCGCGGGCAGGATCCCTGGCAGACCGGCGCCGGCCCGACCGCGTCGACGTCGTAGACCAGGTTCATCGGCGCCGTCTCGCAGGTGGCGTCGACGTCGGCGCCGAGGAAACCGGCGTTGGCGAGCAGCTGCAGGCGGGCGTCACCGGGGGCGAAGAAGTCGGCGAAGCCGGTCTTGCCGGCGCAGGTGTTGATGAAGCGGTCCTGGTTCTGCACCGCCGAGCTGCCGGACGCCGACTTGCAGTCGAGGTAGGCGCTGTCCTCGAAGTAGAAGGTGCCGCCGCCGCCGGGCATCGGGTAGCGGGTCACGTCGGCCGCGGCGACCGCGTCGAGCCAGGCCCGCGGGTCGGCGCCGGTGTCGGAGAGCGCCGACTCGTCGAGCACGCGGGCGATGAGCCCGGCCGGATCGAGGCAGGTGCCGCTGCAGACCGCGGTGCCGGAGCAGCTGCCGCAGGTGCAGGTCGTGCCGTTGCAGCCGCTGACCGTGCACTCGGCCGGGCAGACCTTCAGGCAGCCGAGCGCCTCGCTCGAGCAGCTGTAGCTGCACTCGGCGTTGCCGGTGCACGCGGCGTTGCAGCTCGCCGGGCACTGGTTGCGATAGCCGATCGCCGGGTTCGAGGTGGTCATCGCGACGCGGAAGTCGACGATCTCCCGGTTGGCGAGCAGCACCGCGCGCGCGTCCTGCGCCGCCTGCAACAGCCGATTGATCATCGACTGCATCGAGCGCGAGTCGTCCACCACCCACAATAGATCCGCCGTCGCCTGCTGCGTGCCGCGCCGCTCGCAGATCTTGCCCCGATCGGCGTCGTAGCGGGCCACCGCCGAGCCGCCGGTCAGATCCTCGAGCCGGGCGAGCCGGTCTTCGTAGCGGGCGCGTTGATCGGCGCCGACCGTCGAGTCGTTCTGCGTCACCGCGACGACGAAGACCAGCTGCGGCCGACCATTGGTCGCGTCGAGCACCAGCCGGTGGTCGTCGAGGCGCACGCCGCGATCGACGCGCTGGACCACGCCGACCTGCACGGTGTAGGTCAGATAGCACTGCGGCGAGGCCGGGCAGTTGATGTTCGGATAGCTCGGGTCCTGCTGCGGCAGGTTGGCCGGCCAGGCGTCGGCCGCGGTCGCCCCCGGGTCGAGGCGCAACAGCAGGGCGCGCAACAGCTCGTTGCGCACCTGCAGCGCCGAGCGCCGCGCCGGGACCGTCAGCTGGTAGATCCGCTGCGCCCGGTTGACGCGGAAGTCGGTCAACCCCGGGTCGTTGTGCTGGATGTCGTCGTGCGCCGGCCGCGAGGTGACGTCGGCGAGCTGCAACAGCGCGCCGAGCTCGGTCGGCCAGCGGATCGCCTCGATCGCCGCACGGACGTCGCCGTCGAGGATGTCGTCGAGGCCGAGCGGCAGCCCGGTGGTCGAGGCGAGGGTGAAACCGTAGACGTCGCGGTTCAGCTCACCGTAGACCGGATCGTCGACGTCCTCGGGCGACTGGAAGGCGTGACCCCACAGCGCGTCGAGCGGGTCGTCGGCCGAGAAGCCGTTGCCGTTGCGATCGGCGCCGTAGGCGTGGACCAGGTAGGGGAGCTGCGCCCCACCCTCGTCGAGCTCGACCTCGAACGCGACGCGGTAGTCGTGCGTCTCGCGCGCGCTGACCGCGAAGCTGAGCGGCTTCAGGTTACGCGTCGCGCAGACCTCGAACTCGGCGCGCTCGAGCGTCCCCTCGCCTGGCGGCGCGGTGAACAGCCGCGGGTCGGTCTCGCCGATCCCCAGCTCGAAGGTGCAGTTGTGGTTGCCGTCTTCCTCACCGTCGGAGAAGCCGTCGGCGTCGGTGTCCTCGTCGAGCGGGTTGGTGCTGCACGGCACCGTGACGCAGTTGACCGGATCGAAGTTGACCTCGCAGCCGTCGGCGAGCAGGTCGCCGTCGGTGTCGCGCGATAGCGGGTCGGTCTCACCGGCGTCGACCCGACCGTTGTTGTTCTTGTCCTCGCACTGGGCCAGCGCCGCCCAGGCGGGGCAGCCATCGAGCAGACCGTCGAAGTCCGAGTCGGGACGGATGGGGCTGGTCTCGCCGATGCCCAGCCGCCCGTCGCGGTTGATGTCCTCGAGCCCGTCGGCCAGCCCGTCGCCGTCGGTGTCGGCGACGAAGGCGCAGGTCTCGACAAAGCCGGCGATCTTGCACACGCCCGCCTGGCAGCTCGTGCCCGGATCGGCGCACTCGGCGTCAGTGCCCCCGGGGCACAGCCGCGTCTGGCCGCTGGTGGAGATGAAGTCGACCAGCACGACGTTGCACACGCCGTCGCGGTCGAGGTCCTCGTTGCCGTCGCCGATGCCGTCGCCGTCGCTGTCCCAGCGGCGCGGGTCGCTCTCGCCGGGCACGTCGATGCCCGGATCGTAGACCCCCGGCCGACCGCCGGCGCTCAGCGCCGCGCAGGCGCCGGTCCAGACGCAGTAGGCGGCGTCGACGGCGCAGGCCGCCTCGGTGGTGTTGGCGCCGCACTCGTGCCAGGCGGTGACCTGGCCGTCGAGGTTGCGGTCCTCGACCCCGTCGCGGATGCCGTCACCGTCCGAGTCGACGCGCAGCGGGCTGGTCTCGGTGGCCTGGTCCCAGGCGCCGTTCCGGTTCGCGTCCTCGACCCCATCGCGCAGCCCGTCGCCGTCGGTGTCGGGGGTGAGCGGATCGGTCTCGCCGGTGTTGATCACCCCGTTGGCGTTCTTGTCTTCCTTGCCGTCGGGCAACAGGTCGCAGTCGCTGTCGGCGAGCCACAGGCAGGTCTCGCCAGCGTCGCACAGGCCGTCGAGGTCCTGATCCTCGAGGCTGTCGGGCAACCCGTCGAGGTCGGAGTCGAGGCTCGCGGCGTTGCTCTCTCCGGCGGTGTCGGTGCCGGCGGTGTAGCAGCCGTCGCCATTGACGTCGACCCAGGGGTCGACCAGGCCGTTCTGGTTGCGATCCTCGAGCCCGTCGGCGATGCCGTCGAAGTCGGAGTCGGTGCGCACCGGGTGCGACTCGCCCGGATCGACGCGGCCGTTGCGGTTGCGGTCCTCGAGCCCGTCATCGATGCCGTCGCCGTCGGTGTCGGTGGCGCAGGCGTTCATCTCGTACTGCTGGCGCGCCCCATCGAAGTTCAGGTTCTCGCACCCGTCGTCGACGCCGTCGCCGTCGACGTCGGAGTTGGTGGTCGGGTCGAGCGTCAGCGCCGCGCAGCTCGCGTTGCTGGCGAAGTAGGCCACCTCGTCGGCATTGGCGACGCAGTCCCCGTCGAGGTCGTTCGCTGACGGCGTGCAGCTGTTGCACGCCGCCGGCGGCGGCTCGTCGGTGGCCGCGCTGTCGCCGCCGGCGTCGCCCGGGCCGGTGTCGCCGCACGTGCCGGTGATGCTGCACACGGTGTTGCCGTTCGGGTCGACGATGTTGCCGTCCGGCTCGACGCAGACGCCGTCGCCGAAACAATAGCGCTCGCCCTCGGTGTCCGGATTGCAGGCGGCGAACAACGCCAACGGCACGACGACCAGAACCAGGCGCGACGTTCTCACGACGACCTCCTTCGAGCAGGCGCGAGCGCTCTCCTCTGGTACCATACCCACCCTCCGATGGCACGCCCGTCAGGGCGGCGTGACCACCTCGACGCACAGACAGGCGAGCCCGTCGCGCCCGAGCACGACCTGGCACTCGCTCACCCCGGGCTCGCAGGCCGGCGTGCACACCCCGGCGCTGCAGCTCTGCCACGCGGCGCAGTCGCCGCTGCCGTTCGGACACGGCCCGCCGACGCAGCACGGGTCGGGCAGACAATCGAGCCGAAAGACCAGACTCCCCTGGCTCGCCACCGGATCGAGCACGCAGGCGAGCGCCTCGCCGGCGGCGCAGCAGGGCGTCGCGCCGGGCGCGACCGCCAGCTCGGCGCAGCAGCGGCCGAGCAGCGCGCAGTCGCGGCCGGTGCCGCTCTCGCGGTCGTAGGCGTTGCAGCTCTCGATGTCGCCGGCACAGGGCAGGCACTCGTAGTAGGCCTCCGGCGCGTCGCAGTAGGGGAGCGGCGCCGGCAGGTAGCGCCAGGCGCACGGGCAGCCGTCGATCGGGTGCGGCAGCCGGTAGGTGCACGGCCGACACTCGCCAGCCGCCGCGTCGAAGCGCTCCCGCCACCCGCACGCCGCGTCGCCGCCGGCCGGCGGCGCGGTGCGCAGGTCGACCTCGGTGACCAGACAGCCGCCGCACGCCAACGCCAACGCGACGCAGCACCGACGCGACCTGTCGACGGCGCGC
>JBFYZW010000328.1:0-4384 GCA_041309305.1 Deltaproteobacteria bacterium
GAGGCGCGCCGGATCCAGGAGTGGCGACTCGGCGCGACCGCCGAGGCGTTGACCCGTGACCTCGTCCGTGACCTGGGCAACGAGCACCGCGCGCTGATCGACCGGGCGGTGCGCTACCCGGTGCACAAGCTCGACCGCCGCGAGGTCGAGGCGCTGACCAACACCCCGGTCTCGAGCCGGACCCGCGCGCTGGTGCAGCGCGAGCTGCGCCGCGTCGCGGTGGCCCTGCGCCGCCGCGGTGATCCGGCGCTCGCCGACGTCGCCCGCCGGGTCGCCGACCGGATGCCCCCGACAATCGACGCGCTGGGCATCAAGATGCTCTGGGACCTGGCCAACCGCCTGCCGCGCGCCGAGGACGAGCGGATCGGCGCCGCCCAGCAGCAGGCCCCGTCGCTCGACAACGGCAGCGCCGAGCTGATCCGCGAGGCGCTGTTCAGCTTCTGCCACGACGGCGCCAACACCACCGGTTATCGCTTCTACTTCTCGAGCACGCCGCCGGCCGCCGACGGCACCTTCACCGCCGATCACCAGATCGAGATCGGCCTCGCCCCGCCCGACCCGAGCGGCACGCGGCGCTACCACTTCGTCGACGATCCACCGCAGCTGCACGACGACCAGCCCTACTTCATCTGGGCGACGGCGTTCAACGCCGAGGGCGAGTCGGGCCCTTCGAACGTCCTGCACGAGCGCTTCCCCGCCGCGGCGCGCGGTGACCTGAACCGCGACGGCGTGATCGACACCGCTGACGTCGACCAGCTGGTGCGCGTGCTCACCGGCGAGGACGACGCCCTCGCGGTCGCCGACGTCAACGCCGACGGTTGGGTGACCCAGGCCGACCTCCAGGCGCTGTTGGCCAAGATCCAGTCGCCCTGACCTTCGCCTGACCGATCGGATGCGCCTCTTCGCCACGCTGCTCAGCTACCTGCTGTTCTGGCTGGCGCTGCCCTTCCTGCTCCTCCACCCGAAGGTGCGCGACGGCTGGCGCGCGCGGCTCGGCCTGCAGACGCCGGCCTTGCCGCCGCCCGCCCCCGGCCCGCGCCTGTGGCTACACGGCGCCTCCGCCGGGGACGTGCTGGCGCTGATGCCGCTGGTGCGCGAGCTGCGCGCGCGGCTGCCCGACTGTCAGATCGTCCTCAGCACCCTGACCAACAGCGGCCGGGCGATGGCCGAAGGCCAGCGGGCGTCGTTGGCCGCGGTCACCTACCTGCCGTACGACCTCCCTGGCGCCGTGGGTCGAGCGCTCGATCGGATCCGCCCCGAGATCCTGGTGCTCGAGTACACCGAGCTGTGGCCGCAGCTGATCCACGCCGCCCGCCGCCGCGGCGTGCAGCTGGTGCTGCACAACGGCCGCCTCTCTCACGGGCGCCTGAGCCGCTACCGCCTGCTCTTCTCCCTGGTCGGCAACCTGCTCCGTCCCTTCGCGCTGCTCCTGATGCGCGACGAGGCCGAGGCCGATCGCGCTCGGCTGCTCGGCGCCGCCGAGGGCCAGCTCCGGGTGACCGGCAACACCAAGTTCGACAACCTCGCCCGCGCGCCGGCGGCGGAGACAATCGCGACCTTGCGCGCCGCGCTCGCGCTCGACGGTGACGCCCCGATCTGGGTGGCGGGCAGCACCCACGAGGGGGAGGAGGAACTCCTCTTCGACGTGCTCGCCGAGCTGCGCGGCCAGCACCCAGGGCTGCGCCTGGTCGTCGCGCCGCGCTACGTCGAGCGCGCCGGCGCCGTGGAGCAGAAGGCGGTCCGGCGCGGCCTCTCGGCCCGGCGGCGCTCGCAGCCGGGCAGCGCCGCCGACGTGATCGTGCTCGACACCATCGGCGAGCTCGGCGCCTGCTATCACCTCGCGACGCTGGTGTTCGTCGGCGGCAGCTTCGTCCGGCGCGGAGGCCAGAACATCCTCGAGCCGGCGGCCGCCGGCAAGCCGGTCCTCTTCGGCCCCTTCATGGACAACTTCGCCGACTCGGTGCAGGTGCTGCTCGGCCGCGGCGGCCTGCAGGTCGCCAACCCCGGCCAGCTGGCCAAGGTGATGCGCGATCTGCTCGCCGACCCGGCGCACGCGCGCGAGCTCGGCGAGACCGCCGCCGCGCAGGTCCGGCGCGTCAGCGGCGCGGCGGCGCGCAACGCCGACGCGATCGCCGCGCTGCTCGCCGCCGGTCAGCGCCAGCCGACCAGGTAGGCGATCCAGGACTCCTCGTTCGCCACTCTCCGGACCGGCCGGAAGATGCCGTTCCCGCTCCCGTCGGCGCGCGCGCCCTCCCAGTAGACGTCGCTGCCGGCGAAGCCGGCCTCGGCGAGCAGCTCGCGCAGCTCGGGGAGCGACCAGAGCCGCCAGTCGTAGGTGAAGGCGCGCCGCCGCTCGCTCCCGTCCGGGAAGCGGAAGTGGATGTGGCGCCTGCCCCAGCCGCTGACCGCGTCGAGCGGCTCCTGCTCCCAGACGTAATCGTAACCGTCGAAGCGTTGCTTCTCGACCCCCTCCTTCTGCGCCTCGGGGCCGCCGTAGAGGTCGAGGAAGAAGGCGCCGTCGCCGACCAGGCTGCGGCGCACGGCCCGGAAGTAGGCGGCGAGCTCGCGCCGCTCTTTGAACACCGAGTAGGAGAAGTTGAACGCCAACACGACGTCGAACAAACCGCGCGCGGCGCGCACGTCCTGGCGGAGCAGGCGCACGCGGGCGCGGGCCGGGCCGAGCGGCGCGAGGTGTTTCGCCTCACCCCAGGCCAACGTCTCCCGATCGAGGTCGACGCCGACCGCGCGGCGGTCCGGCCGGCGCCGCACCCAGTCGGCGCACAGGCGGGCGGTGCCGCAGAAGTCCTCGCGCAGCCGGAGCGGCTGACGACCCCGCCGCTTGCGGAAGGCGCGCACGACCAGGCGGATGTCGCTGCCGGTGTCCTGGACCGACGCTTCGTACAGCGCCCGCGGATCGGCCCGGCTGGCCATCGTCCTTCCCGGTCGAGCGGTCGAGCGGCGCACGGTCTCCATCCCCCGGGCGGATAGCCAAAAGCCGCGCGCGGCGCAACCGTCTCAAAGAGCCCCCGCGGGCCAGACCCCGTAGGCCTCGGCCAGGGCGATCAGATCGGCGGCGGGCGCGGCGGAGAAGCTGACCGACTCACCGGTACGCGGGTGAACGAGCTCGAGGCGCTGGGCGTGGAGCATCGGTCGGCCGATCGGCTGCGGCGGCACGCCCTCGCTGTAGCCGGGCCCGCCGTAGGCCCGGTCGCCGAGCAGCGGGTGCCCGAGGTGCGCGAGGTGAACGCGGATCTGATGCGTCCGGCCGGTCTCCGGCCGCGCGCGCACCAACGTCGCCCGCTCGCCGACCGCGATCGGCTCGACGACAGTGCGCGCCGGCTTGCCGCCGGCGACCACCCCGTGACGGGCGCCGGCCACCCGGCCGATCGGCGCGTCGACGCGCACCGCCTCGGCCAGACGACCGACGCAGAGCGCCAGGTAGGTCTTGTGCACCTGCCCGGCGGCGAACGCGGCGTTCAGCGCTCTGGTCGCCGCCGGCGTGCGCGCAAGGACCATCACCCCGGTCGTTCCGGCGTCGAGCCGATGCACCAGCCGCACGTCGGTGCGGCGCTCACCGCGCCGCGCCAGGAGCCCGGGCACGAGTGACTCGAGCGACGGGGCGCCGCTGCGGTCGTGTTCGCTCAACAGCCCGGCCGGCTTGTCGACGACGACCAGCTGGGCGTCGAGCGCGAGCAGCACCGGCTCACGCGCCTCGGGATGCGGCGCCGGGCTCGCCGCGCCGCCGCGCAGCTCCACCCGGGCGCCGGCACGCAGCTCGCGGCTGAGGATGCGCACCGACCGGCCGTCGAGCCGAACCAGACCTTGCGCGATCCACAGCCGCGCCTGTCGGCGCGACACCCCGGCCCGGTGCGCCAGCCAGCGGTCGATCCGGTCGCCCGCGTCACTGGCCGCGACGATCCACGTCGCCTCTTGCCCCGGGCTGTCCATCGACCCACCTTGCCTCGGCTGGCCCCCGCGGAGCAAGAAGGCTTCCCCGGGGCGAACCCGGCGGCGTATAGTGCCCCGGCCCAGCGTCGACTCCCTCGTGGAAAGGAACGACCATGTTGCACCTGTGGCTCCCGCTCCTCGTCGTCGCCCAACCGACCGTCCTGCATCGTGATCTCGACCACCTGGCCGCCTCCGAGAGCCCGCGCGCCTTCGTCGAGCGCCTGGCGCGCGAGAGCCCGGCGCTCCTCGGCTTGTCGCTCGGCGACGGCCTCACCGACCTCCAGGAGCTCGAGCTGCCCTCCGGCGCGATCGTCCGCGCGCGACGGACGCACCAAGGCCTCCCGGTGCTCGGCAGCGCGATCGCCGTCCGCTTCGCCGCCGACGGCCAGCCCCGCGCCGTGCGCGCCGACCTCGTGGACCTGCCCGACTTCGCCCC
>JBFYZW010000329.1:0-18283 GCA_041309305.1 Deltaproteobacteria bacterium
ACGCCGTTGGTTGCCCTGGAACATTGATTCAGCCCACGCCGAGCCCGCCGCTGCCGCCTCCACCTGAGCGTACGTGCCCGTGCGCGATTTCTGCGGGATGCACACCAGCCGGAGGGACACGAATCAATGTGATCAGCCCATCCGAGGTCGAAGCGGTGATCGGGCTCGAGCGTCAACGCGACCTTCTAGGCTGCCAGGACGACGTGTCCTGCATCGCCGAAATGGCCGGCGCGCTTGGAGTGGACGGCATTCTTCTCTCCAGCGTCAACCGCGTAGGCTCGACGTATGTCGTGTCTATGTCGGTAGTTGACGTTCACCAGGTACAGGTCGTTGTGCGAGGAAGCGGCAAGGCCCGTGGACCTGCTGACGTGCTGGTCTCCCTCTTCGAGAAGGCAGTTCCCCAGGTCGTCGGACTGCTGGCTCAGTAGTATTGACCCTATTGCTCGGCTGGTCGTGACCACGGGGACGGGTCGGGAGCCGACCGACAGCGCGATGACGGTCAATGGACCCACTGCAGCTCAAACCCACAACGAAGGGACGACGTTATGACGCAACGAACGGGTATCAATCCACATCGGTGGTTCTACAGCTTCCGCGACTTCCTCGAACCGCGACGACTCGCCACCGTCCTCGCCGGCTCGGCCGCAGAACAGTGGCTCAACGCCGAATTCTTCCGGTATCTGGCTGGCGATCTGAGCGGTTCGGGAGATCTCACCGTATACCCAGAGTGGGGCAAGCGGGACCTCGCGTTGATGGAGGTCGTCGACGGTCGCCCGATAACCAGCGAGGCAGCCGCTATCATCGAGGCCAAGGTCGTCTACTCCAGCTACGAACCCGGCAAGATCGACACCTATGTAAAGACCCTACTGAAACAGGTCTCCTCGGCCGCACGCAACGAGGGTTGCCCCGCTTTCGGTCTCCTGTTTGCCGTCTATGGATACTGGCCTGGCGTGCGACGTCGTCCCCCTCGGCGCACGATGCAGGAGTTCCGTCGACTGGTGGGTTCCACCCTCGATGGGGCCATGCGCCGATACCCGCGACTCAAGCGCGGGAAGTACGCCATGGAGACCTTTCTGCCCGAGCGGCGGATATGTGTGGGCGCCACGCACGCGGTCGTTGGCGTCGCAGCGCAATATGTGTTCGACCGCGGTCGATAACAATTCGAGCAATCGTGCACCGCCGCAGTGCGCTCCCCTCATACCGGCTCGCCTTGATTGATCACGAAAGGGTGTCCTCGAGGTCGCGCATTCAGGGGAGAAGCGTCGGGTAGCGCCGACTTCTCGAGCGGCGCCGATCGCCGGGGCCCGCTCAAGCGCCGTGGCATGGAGTGGAGTGTGGATGTGATGAGTTGGTTCGTGGAGCGGTTGGCCGTAGTCGGGAGTCGATTCACCATTGGGCTCGCAGTCCTGCGTCGGGGTCGGTTCAACTGCCGTTGCCGTTTCGGTTCGGAAAGTCGCCGTTGAGCGAGGCCGAGGGCGAATGATTGGCGCCGGCGAAGGTCAGGCAGGCGCCGCTCTGTCCATCCGGCGCAAATCCATGGTTCAGCCAAGGCAGCCGGTGTTGCCAAGGGGTTCCGGTCGTGTGTTGATGGTCGTCGCGATGGAGGGGGCAAGCGATGAGCGGCGAGGTCGGGCGGGGCTCGTCATCGGGGGCGGGGGTTTGTGCCGCTTGTGTGTTGCGCCGCCGAACCCTGCGAACGATGCGACGGCGCGACGCGGGGCCAGCTGCGTCGCAGGGCGGCGAAGCCGACGCCAGCCTCCGTCGAGGTCCCATGGCCTCCACGGACGGCGGGTGATATCATCGCGGAGTGTCTGGCGGGAAAGTCGTCACAGTCACGCGCCGGGGTACGGAGCACCGTGCCGAGCCTCGCACCATGGCCGAACGAATGGACGCCGTGTGGCACCTGACCGTTCAGTGTCTCCTCTGGACAGGCAAGCATGAACCAGAGCTCCGACTGCGTCGATCTCATACGCGCCGTCAACGACCATCGGGCTGAATACCTGATCGTCGGCGCGCACACTGCGGGCCCTGATCAAGAACAAGAAGGCTGCCGGGTGAAAAACAGGTGGACGAGCTGGCCGGTGGGCGACACCATCTCCCGGCTGGCGTCCATCACGTCGATGATCGCCTCGAGCTCGACCTCCGGCTCGGCGCTGAGGGTGATGCTGCGTGCGGTGGGGTCGAGGCGCTTGAGCGCTTGCAGGCGAGAGGTCTTGCTCAGGCCCACCATTCTGCTTGAGCACGAACGAGAGGAGAAACCTGATGAAGATGCGCCTCCTTGGCTTGGTTGCTTGGGCAGCGCTGGCTGCAACAACGTGCCGCAAGGACAACACCGTGGGCACCGATACGACCCCGCCGACCGATACAACGCCGCCCTCGACGAGCGCCTCGCCCGTCGGCGGAACCTACAACGCGGCCGTGTCCGTCACGTTGACCTGCACCGACGTTGGCTCGGGCTGCGCCGCGACCCACTTCACCTTCGATGGCAGCACACCAAGCTCAAGCTCGAGTGTCTATGGCGCGCCGATCCCAATCTCTGCCGACCATGTGCTCAAGTTCATGAGTGTCGACAACGCCGGCAACTCGGAGCCGATCGTGACGGAGTCGTATGTGATCGACACCAACCAGGCCCCGGTCTTCGCGGTGGCCCCCCCATCGGGCAACCTACCGTCGGCCGGCGGCACCCTTCAGTTCATCGCGACGGATCCCGACGGCGATACGGTGACGTACTCCCTCGCCTCTCAGTACAGCACGTCCATCACGATCAACTCGTCCTCCGGCCTTGTGACAGTTCCATCTTCGCTCGCCAACACTTCCGGCAACATCGTTGTTCGCGCCTCGGACGGCACGCTGACGGCCGACGCGACGTGCGCGGTGACGGTGGCAGCGGTTCCGGTGGCGGTGGGTGACTTCGAGCCGGCGATCACGGGCGAGCCCCAGATCCCTGACGCGGAAGTGTACCGCACCGTGGATGACACCACGGACGGAGGCATCGGCGGCGTCTCGTATCAGTACTACTACCAGCGGCTGAAGCTGCGCTGGGAGAATCCAAACGTCGGCGATTTCACCGGGCATTCCGGTGCGTTGCCGGCGATTGGGTCGGACGTGTCACAGGGCGGTACTGCGTTTTCTACAGGGTCGGTCCCCTCGGGCGTCGGCTACAAGGCATTCGACGTGACGGAGCTGGTGCGCCGTGCCGTCACGACCGGTGTCAACAAAGGCATCTACCTGCGCATGAGCGGTAGCAATGGTCCGTCGGTGACGTGGAGCGGGCGGCTGGACGCCAATGCGCCGTTGCTCACGGTCACGAACACGCTCGGGCAGGCGTTTCCGTGCCCGTGCATCCTGTCGACGGCAGTCTATCCGAGCAGCAGCACCGAGCTGCCGGTGAACGGCGCAAACGGGTTTCAGACCTCCTCGAGCCGATTTGGCGTCGTGCAGTTCGACGTATCGGCGGTCACGGGCACGGTGCAGTCGGCCACCATGTCGCTCCATGCCGAAGCGTTGTTCGGCAGCAATCGCGTGCTGAACATGTTCGAGCTGCGTCCGCCGCGCTTCCAACTCGGATGCGGTTCGGCCACGGCAGCGGTGCACAGCCTGGATGGGGTGACTGGAGTTCCGCCGAACACGATCGCGACCGGGATCGCCGCTGAGGTGGGCGAGAATAGCCTCGCGGCAGCGGACGGAACGCCGTTGCACTCAGACATCTATTGCGCCGGGCATTTCGCCGGGACGACATTGGGTGGCGGAACGGCGAACGCGCCGCGTATCCGAGGGTTCACCAGCATCTCCTACGATAATGCCGTGCAGATCGTTCCCGATCCGGATGCACCGGACACGTCGTACTGGCGCGGCGAGGCTGTCAATGTTGTCGCAGGCAGCACCAATCGGGGGCTGTTCAAGGAGTTCCACGAGTTCACTCCTGCCGTCTACGGCGACCCGCTCCACCCAATCGATGTATCCAAGCGGGTCGATGAGTGTTACGTCCGCATCTATTTCATGATGGAGCCGGATTGGACCGACACCACAGAAGGCATCAAGATGGGTATCGGCATTCGCGCTCAATTCGGCGTATGGACACCGACCGGACCCTCGTCGGGGTACTGGGAACCGGAGGGTGGGAATTCCAACAGCTACGGCGATGGTATGAAGCACTACCGAGACTGCCACGATGGCGGCGGCTCGGGCTTCGCACCGCCCGAAACGAACTCGAACCCGACGTATTACATGCACCACGGGTCGGGCAACTTGGATAATCCCAGCGACCCCAGCTACACGCCGAGCAACACCTGGGAATATGCGGTCGCCAACCAGTACGTCTACAAGGGGCACATGCAGTTCAATCTGGGGGGCCTCGGCGGCAGGCAAGCGGCGTATCACGGCGTGCAGGATCCGCACTGGGATGTGAGACCGTTGTCCGGCTACAACTACAATCTTGATGCGCCCAACGTGTACGGTCAGGGGCAGTCAGTTCTGGCGAATGTCGTTCAATGGCGGTTCAAGCTGGGCCGTTGGTACTGCCTCGAGCAGTACATGAAGATGAATAGTGTCGACTTGTCGCAGCCGATCTATGGCCTGAAGGATGGCTCGTTTTACGACAACTACGAAGCAAACGCAGACGGCATCCATCGCACCTGGATCAATGGGGTGTTGGTTGACGAGAAGACGACCTTCCGCTGGCGTCGCAACATGGACATGGGTATTCAAGGCGCCGGGGTCGAGTTTTACACCGGCGGAAACGGGGTCACAGACTGGCCGACGCCCGCGCACTTTCGCATCAGCCACGTCGTAGTGTCGAAGCGTTACATCGGCCCGAGGGTGAAGCCGTGATGGCTCGCGCGTAGGACATTGCCTATCATCCGATTCACCGGTCTGGCCCGGCGACTGCGCAGGTCGATGTAGGCATCCAACGTCCCTTGACCAACCAGGTCCGCGTCCCTACCTCACTCGTTTGCCGCGAGGCAGGAGGAGGACCACCATGTTCAAGAAGATCCTCATTGGCGCGGGCATCCTGGTGGCCGGGTTGGTCGTCGTCGTGCTGGCGCAGCCGTCGACCTATCACGTCGAGCGTTCGATCAGGATTGCGGCGCCGGCAACGGCCGTCTGGTCGCAGATCAGCGACTTCTCCACCTGGAAGAACTGGAGCCATTGGGAGAAGAGCGACCCGACGCAAAAGTCGACCTTCGCCGGTACGCCGGGGACGGTCGGCCACGCCAACACCTGGGTGGGCGAGAAGACCGGCCAAGGCACGATGGCGATCACGTCGGCCGAAGAGCCTACGCGCCTCGACATCAGCCTCAACTTCGTCGAGCCGATGGCCGGTACCGCGACGACCACCTTCTGGCTCGCGCCGGACGGGGATGGGACGAGGGTCAAGTGGACGATGGAGGGTGACAACGGTTTTGTCGGCAAAGCGATCGGGTTGTTCGTCAGCATGGACGAGATGATCGGCAAGGCCTACGACGATGGGCTGGCCAACCTGAAGACGATCGCCGAGCAACAGGCCCGCGCCACGGCCGCCGCGGCAGAAGGCAATCCAGCCGCCGGCCCGACCCCCTGAGGCCAGCGCCGGCCGGCGCCCACCGCCTAGCCCGGGTCGCGCCGCACGGCGTAGCGTGACTGAACGACGCCGCCCGGCTGCACGCGGCTGTCGATCAGCTGCAACCGGATGTCGCTGGGCAGCGCCCCCCACAGCGAAACCCCGCTGCCGATGAGCACCGGCACGTGGGTGATGACCAACTCGTCGATCAGCCCCGCGGCGAGGAAGGCGCGCGCGGTCACCGCGCCGTCGACGTAGGCGTGGCGTGCTCCGGTCGCCTCCAGCTCGCGCAGCAACGCGGCCGGCTCGCCCGACTTGACGCTCACCGTCTCGGGCGCGCCGGCGGGACGTCGGGTCGGGTCCAGCCCCCGGCTGAGGACGACCACCGGCGTGCGACCATAGGGCCACAACTGGGGACCGAAACTCTGCACGACCTCGAAGGTTCGCCGACCCATGACGATGACGTCGATGGTGGCCAGAAACGCCGAGAAGCCCAGGTCGTCGCCCGCGGGCGGCTCCGGCAGGAAGTCGAGCGTGTCGTCGGGCCTGGCCACGAAGCCGTCCAACGACATGCCCATGTAGATGGTTGCCTTCATCGTCTGCCTCCCCGGTAGGCGATCCTCAACCGGCACCAGACCCGCGTACGATGCCAACGAGCGGGCGTCGGGGAAGCGACTGACGTCTCCCCCCCAGGCGTCGATCATCGCCGCGACGTTGATGCCAATGCCTGGGGCGGGAGGAGGCGATCATTCGGACACCCTCACTCCGGAGTCATCGACCTCTGCGTGGTCGGTGTCACCTGCTCCGCCGCAGCGACGCGCTCGAGAAGAGGCCCGAGCATCGCGGTGTCGCCGCGCACGCGTGCTACGGCCTCGAGGTGGCGGAGGGCGGCGGCGGCGCCGTGGCGCACCCGCTCCGGGCCGCGGAGCGAGGGCTCCCCGGTTTCGATGACGCGCCCGGTCTCACCGTCGTCGCCGAGCATGGCGGCGACCTCGGCGAGGTGCGCGGGGCCGGCGAGGCCCATGACCAGGGCGGCGAGGTGGCGTTGGCTCGGCACGGGCGATTGACGCAGGTGCCAAAGCCAGCTCAGGCTCTCGGGGGACTCGAGGGCGACGAGGGCGGCCCGGCGGCGGAGCTCGGTCCACTCGTCCCCAGGCGCAAAGGCCAGCAGGGCCGGCAGCGCCTGCCGCGCCTGCAGCTGGCCCAGGCTGGTGATGCTGGCCTGACGCACGAAGGGGTCGGCGTCCTGGAGGTGGCGGACGAGACCGGCGCTGACCTCGGCCGCGCCGCGGTCTGCGACGTAGCCGAGGATCTCGGCCGCTGCCCGTCGGTTGCGACGGTCCGGGTCGTCGAGCATGGCCAGCGCCGTCTCCGTTGTCGCCCGATCTCCTGCGTGCAGGAGCGCCCAGAGCGCGAGGTGGCGTTGGTGCCAGGTGCCATCCTCCGCCGCTGGCGGCTCCGGCATTGGCGCGGGCTCGGTCGCACAGCCGGGCAGCAACGGCGAACCGATCGCCAGCGCCAAGCAGACGGGGAGCGTGGCATGGCATCCGCGCCCGCGGCGGCGGCGCGTCCGGAGCCACAGCGCGAGCAGCGCCAGAACCGAGAGGTCCAGCGCACCGGCACCTGCCCCGGTGCAGGCGCAGCCCGAGGCGACCGCGGTTTGCCGCCCTGGATCATCGACGGCGTTGGCCGCAGCGTCGTCAGCTGGCGACGCGTCGACACCCGGCGATGTGTCACCGCCCGGATCGCTGCTCGCGGGATCCGCGGCGCCGTCCCCGCCGGGGTCGGTGGGGGGAGCGAGATCACCGCCATCGGCCGCGCCGTCGTCGCCCGGGGTACCACCGCCGTCGTCGCCGGGAGCGAGGCGGGTGACGACGAGGGCGTCGCTGCCGAAGTTCCCGGGGTAGTCCTCGATGAACACGGTGATGGTGTTGTCGCCCACGACCAGGGGGATGTCGTCTACCTGGACCGTGCCGCTCGTCCCGCTGGGGAAGAGGTTGGTGTGGATCGGCGGCGGGGTCATGGGCTGGTCCGATTCCCAGTAGCCGCTGTAGGCGAGCAGGTCGTCGCTATAGGTGGCCGTCACCGAGATCGTCGGCGCCGACGTGGAGAAGCTCGGCTCGGTGGTCGGCGCGGTGATGGTGACGACGGGGACCGCGGTGTCCGGCCCGTCCATCGGCAGGATGGCCACGGCCCGGATGCGATCGAACGCCCCATCGTCGTCCACCACCTCGAGCGTCGGCTGAACGAACCCGAGGCCGAGCGCGTAGTCGTGGTCGACCGTCGGCTCCGTGGTCACGGCGGTCTGCCCATCGGCGAAGGTCCAGCGGTACTCGACGATGGTCCCGTCCGGGTCGAGGCTGGGGGAAGCGTCGAAGGTGACCGTCGCGGGGGTGGCGATGCGCAGCATCCCCATGGCGGGTGCCGGCACGGTGGTGAACCAGGCAATCGGACGACGCGCCGGGTAGGCGTGGAGGAAGGAGGTGGCGTCGATCTCGTCCTGGTGCAGGGTCCAATGGGTGTGGTTCGCGTAATACATGACCGCGTCTGCGATGGGCGTGTGGTCCAGGCTCAAGGCGTGCCCGAGCTCGTGCGCCGCGGTCTTGCTCATGTTGTCCGGCCCCGGCCAAGTGCTGCCGCCGCAGTTGTCGTCGATGTTGACGGTGAAGCGTACCGGGAAGCTTCGCCCCATGGGGAGCCAGACCTCATTCTCCGTGGAGTAGCCTCCGGTCTGATTGCCGCCGAGATCGCCGAAGCGCACGCTGCTTCGGCCGATCAGATCCGCGCTCAGCCCCTGATAGGAGAACGCGAGGTAGGCGGTCGGCACCCCGCCCCACTGGTCGATGCCGCGCGTGACCGCCGACTCGGCCCAGGTGGCGACGGACGCCGCGGTGTCCTGGACGAAGTAGGGCACGGGCATGGTCTCGATTCGCCAGTAGCGCCACCCCGGGGCGGTCTCCCCCGGTACCCACCCGAGGCACGCGAGCAGGAGGAACAGAGCCATCAGGCGCCCGACGCCCGGATGCCGATTCAGTCGGAGACGCATGGATTCCCTTCCCTCCTGCCGTCCGGCTCAGTTGCTGACGTCGTCGAGCCAGACGTAGCAGTCGTAGGTGAGCTCCTTGACGTGATCGCTCAGGCAGGCGGCGAGGCGGCCCTCGCCGGGCACGACGTCGGCGCACAGCTTCTCGGTGTCGGCCTTGCCGGGGAAGGGCTCGGCCCGGGCCAACGTGGCGGAGCAGAGCGCGAGCAGGACGGCGATGGTTCTCATGAAGCCCCTCCCGGGGGCGAGACCGGGAGACTATCCAACGAGCGGGGAGAGAAGGCAACGAGCTCGACCGGGCGGGTCGGGCGGTCGTTCCAAACGGTCGATCGTGATTCTCGAACGGATCCTCGTGCTGTGCCGAGGAAGGACAGCAAACGGGGTGCGCGCGAATCGCGACCCCGGTTCGGGCGACGACCCCGATGGGCTCGCAGTCCTCCGTCGGGGACGGTTCAACTGTCGTTGCCGTTTGGGGCCGGATAGTCGCCGTTGAGCGAGGCCGAGGCCGAATGATTGGCGCCGGCGAAGGTCAGGCAGGCGCCGCTCTGTCCATCCGGCGCAAAACGGAGCTGAATGAGACGGCCCAAAGCCCGCGCATCTCAAGTGACGAGCACCACATCTCGTTCGCGATCTCGCGTTCGGGTGTGCTCGAGCTCTACGTCCTCGAGGTGATGCCGACCGGCGTGCCGGGCCCGACCACTCGGGTCAACCCGGTGAACGACAGCGGAGTCACCTATCCGTTTGGGCTGATCCGGTAGCCGCGTCGCCGCAACCCCCCTCGCGCGGGTTCAGTCGCGGGCGAAAGCGTGGGCCCGCAGCCGGTCAGCCGCCCGGTTGTCGACGAGCAGATAGGCGCCGGTGCCCCCGGCGCCCAGGCCCAGCGCGCGGCCGGCGATCGCGTCGCGGTGCGCCTGCGAGGTGCTACGGCGATCCAGGTGTCGACCAGCGAAGGACGGTCGGTGACCGGAGCATGTTGATTCCGGACGAGTACAACACGATGGAGAAGCTGGTCCGCGACACGAGTCACGTGCAATCCGTGCCTCGCCCGGGTGATGGGAGGGCGGAGATCTTCTCGCATCGCGGTGCGTTCCTAGATGCATGCGACAAATCTTCGTCGGTGTCGTCCCCTTCGCGCTGTCCCTGGTGCACTGTGCGGCGAGTCCGGAGGAAGAGGTCGTCCGGGTCGACGCCGAGCTGCGCGAGGCGCTCGCGAGCGTCCGCACCGAGCCGGGTGAGCTGCCGCGGCTGGAGCTACGCGCCGCCGGCGAGACGCTCCTCTTGCCGTTGTCGCATACGGCGGTCCAGATCCGGGTCACCGGCCCGGTGGCCCGAGTGGAGGTGAAGCAGACCTACAGGAATCCGCAGCCCAAGCCGATCGAGGCCATCTACGTCTTTCCCCTGCCCGAGAACAGCGCCGTCGACGGCATGACCATGATCATCGGCGAGCGTCGCATCGTTGCCGAGATCAAACGACGGCAGGAGGCGCGGCAGACCTACGAGGACGCGCGACGCGACGGCCACACCGCCGCGTTGCTCGAGCAGGAGCGTCGGAACGTCTTCACCCAGTCGGTCGCCAACATCCCTCCCGGAGAGACCGTCGACGTCGTCATCTCCTACCTCCAGACACTGACCTATGACGCCGGCCGCTACGAGGTCGTCTTCCCCATGGTGGTGGGTCCCCGCTTCGTTCCCGGAAAGCCCACGGGACGCCGCAGCGGTCACGGCTCGGCCGACGACACGGACGCCGTGCCCGACGCTTCGCGGATCACCCCGCCCGTGCTCGGCGCGGGCGTCCGTTCCGGTCACGACATCTCGCTCGAGCTCCTCGTCGATCCGGGCGTCGCCATCGAGAGCTGGGAGGTGCCGACGCACGAGGTCGAGGAGGTGTCGGGTGGCGCACCGCTGCACCTCCGCCTCGCCCCGCACGACCGCATCCCCAACCGGGACCTCGTCCTCTTCTACGACGTCGCCGGTGAGAAGGCGCAGGCGGCGCTGCTCACCCAGGCGCGCTCGCAGGAGGGCAGCTCGCGCTACTTCACCCTGATGGTGCAGCCGCCGGCGCTCGACGTCGACGCGCTCGTCGGTGACCGCGAGCTCGTCTTCGTGGTCGACGTCTCCGGCTCGATGTCCGGCGCGCCGCTGGCCATGTGCCAGGACGCGATGCGCGAGGCCATCCGCCGCCTGCGGCCGAGCGACACGTTCAACGTCATCACCTTCGCCAGCGGCGAGGCGCGGCGGTTCGAGCAGCCGCGCCCGGCCAACGACACCCACCTCCAGGCGGCGCTGGAGTTTGTCAACGACCTCTACGCGGCCGGCGGCACGATGATGGGCCTCGGGGTCGAGGCCGCGCTCTCCCCCGAGGTCGCCTCCGGCCGGCAGCGCTCCGTCTTCTTCCTCACCGACGGCTACGTCGGCAACGAGGACGAGATCACCCGGTTGGTGCGTCGTTTCATCGGCGCTCTGAGCCAGAAGCAGCAGCGCGCGCGGGTCTTCTCCTTCGGTGTCGGCTCGTCCACGAACCGCGCCCTGCTCGACGATATCGCGCGCTACGGCAACGGCCTCGCCGTCTACGCCAGCACGCGGCAGGACCCGCTCGCGGCGGTCAATCGCTACTTCAATGTCATCGACAAGGCCGTGATGACCCAGGTCGAGGTGGACTGGGGTGACCTCACCGTGAACGACGTGCTCCCCTCGGTGGTGCCCGACCTCTTCGCCACGCGCCCGCTGGTGTTGCACGGCAAAGTCACCGGAAGCGGTCGCGCCCGCATCGTGGTGAGGGGCTGGGCCAACCGGCGCTGGATCGAGCTGCCGGTCGAGGTCGATCTGGACCAGACCCGCGCCGACGACGTGCTCGGCACCTTGTGGGCGCGGACGAAGATCGAGGACCTGGGCCGCGACGCGTATTCGGAAGAGGATCCCGGGCAGGTCGCGGAGTCCATCACCCGGCTCGCCCTCGAGCACCGCCTGGTGACCGCCTACACCAGCTTCGTGGCCGTCGACCGCTCGCGCAAGGTCGACGGGCCGTCGACGACGATGGTGCAGCCGGTCGAGTGCCCCGAGGGGGTGGATTGCGCCATGGCCGGTGCCGAGCTGGTTGGGCCGACAGCCGGGCACGAGGTGCGCAGAGTCATCAGGCAGTCGCCGATCGGCGGCGGCGGTGGGGGTGGAGGTGTGGCTCGAGCACCGGCCGGAGTCCTGGGCCAGTTGCGCAAACCGGGCGGCGCGGCGGGCTCCGGTTGGGCGGTGGGCGGGTTGGTGCAGAAGAGCCCCAGCGCAATGCGCAGCGTCGGGCAGGGGTCGTTAGACCGCAACGTCATCCAGCAGGTTGTCAACCGGAATATCGCCCGAATCCAACGATGCTACGAGCGCGAGCTTCTGCGCCAGCCGGGGCTCTCCGGCAAGCTCGTCGTCGAATGGATCATCGGCAAAGACGGTCGCGTCACGCGCGTGCGCGTGGTCTACGACTCCACGGGTTCGAGCGCGGTGGCCAACTGCATCATGACGGCGATTCGGGGCTGGAGATTTCCGGCGCCGACGGGTGGCGAGGTGGTGGTGAGCTACCCCTTCATCTTCAAGTCGGTCGGATTCTGACGAAGGCGGCAATCTCGCCGCGCAGCTCAGCGTCGACCATGGGCAGCGCGCGGCGCAGCAACTGCTCCGCCTCGGCCAACACCTCGAGGCATCGCGGCAGATCCTGGCGGGCGTGGGCGATGAACTCGTAGTCTTCGACGGCGCCGTGGATCTTCTCCTTGGCGACAATGGTGCGCTTCGGCTCGGCGGCGCTCTCGAGGTTGTCGATGTAGTCGTAGCCGGTGCCAGCGCGGTGCAACCGCCATGGCCCGGGCGATGCGCAGACACAGCGCGCGCGCATCTCGGTCAGCTCGTCCGCGGTCGGCATCGTCGGTTTCGCCGGTTGCATGCACTCCACCTCCGTTGCCGCGCACGGCCCACGCTGTATGTGGGCGCGACGAACCCCAGTCTCAGGGGCTCCACTCATCCACTGCCGCATCGAGCCCGAGGAGAATCAAGACACGACCGAACCCCGGCTGCAACAGCGTGTCGCACAAGCTCGCCTTGTTGTGGCTTTGGTGCCGGGGATCGGGGTCGACCCCGGACGACCTTGCGGTCAGGGATTCTCGAAGTCCCACAACAGGGTCGATGACGGGGGGCACTCGATGTTGCTCGACGTGCCTCTGGACGTCGATCCGGCTTGTCTGGGGGCGACGGCCGTGTCACGATTATGGCTAGACTGTCTAGATTGATGGAGGTGGGCCATGACCCGGTGGCAGTTGCAGACCGCCAAGAACCGCCTGTCGGAGGTGGTCCGCAGGGCGGCGGCGGAAGGGCCGCAGGTGATCACTGTCCACGGCAAGGACGCGGTCGTCGTGGTTCACGCCGCGGAATTCCGCAAGCTCAGCAAGCGCTCGCGGAGCGGCTTGGTCGGTTTTCTGCGCCGTTCGCCGCTGCGTGCCGCGCGACTCGACCTGACCCGCGATCGAGACCCTGGCCGCAAGGTCGATCTATGAGCTACTTGGTCGACACCTGCGTCATCTCCGAAGTCATCCGACCGAGGCCGGCCGCCTCGGTTGTTGCCTGGCTCGAGGCCCAGGACGACGAGGCGCTCTTCCTCAGCGTGATCGCCTTCGGTGAGATCGCCAAGGGAGTCGAGACACTCGGCGACGCGAAGCGGCGCGCCAAGTTGCGCCAGTGGCTGGAGAACGACCTGGCCACCTGGTTCGCCGGCCGCGTCCTCGCCATTGACGCGGTGGTCGCCGCGCGGTGGGGGGCCCTGGCCGGTGACGCCGAACGCCGCGGCCGCCCCGCACCGGTCGTCGATGGTCTCATTGCCGCCACCGCCCTGGTTCACAACATGCCGGTCGTCACGCGCAACGTCGCCGACTTCGAGTCGTTTGGCGTCGCCTGCATCGATCCGTGGAGCGAACGTTGATGGACGCGTTCCGGGAGTCGAGCCAATCACGGCATTCAACCGCGCCTTGGCGATCGGGAATCGTGCCCGTCCGTTGAGAGCGCGCATGCGGGCGCAAGCACCGCGGTCATGCGGCGCTTGCCGACAGCCGGGGGCTCGACATCCCGGAAGCCGTTGCTGCGACACACCTCGATCTCCGCGCTGAATTGCTCGGGCTGGACGTGCCCCCTGGGCTCGACCACGATGAGGCGTCCACCCGGTTTGAGCAACCGGGTGACCTGCCCGAGGAATCCGGGGAGGTCGGCGAGCTCGTGTAGTGTGTGAATGACGAACACCCGATCCACTCGGCCTTCGTAGTCGGCGAGGCCGAGGTCACGGGTCGTGCAGGCGCGTGCGTCAATGCGGTTGGCGATCCCTGCGCGCCGAGCTCGGTGCTCGAGCTTGGCCACCGCGCGCGGCTCGATGTCCACGCTCACCACGCGTCCCTCGGGGCCGACCAGGCGTGCGAGCGGGATGCTCAGGTAACCGAAGCCGCACCCGGTATCGACCACGGTCATGCCGGGTTGGACGTGAGGACCTGCCAGGGTGGCCGGTGGCTCCCCCAGCCGGCGCAGGGGACTGACCAGGACGTACTGGACCCACCAGGGGCAGGTGTGCGGCTCGGGCAGGCCTTCGATTCGGGTGTCGAGCGATGTCACGGCGTTCTCCTCTCGACAATGCGAGCAATTGCTCGTATTGTTGTTAGTATGCGAGTATTTGCTCGTGTTGTCTACTCGCGCAGGAGGAACCACGTGGCGGGCAGAAGAAAGCCGGTCAAAACAGCTGAGAAACGGCGCGAGGGGAGGGGGCGGGCCACCACGGGGCGGGCTGCTGCTCGCATTCGGGGGCGCAGCGGGCTCGTGGCCCGCAAGCAACCGCGTCAGGACCGGTCGGTGCAGATGGTCGCCGCCATCCTCGAGGCGGCCGCCGCGGTGTTTGCGTCGCTCGGCTATGCGCGCGCCACCACCAACAAGATCGCAGCGCGGGCGGGGGTGTCGGTCGGGTCGTTGTACCAGTACTTCCCCAACAAGGACAGCCTGCTCGCGGGCCTGCTCGCGCGCCACCACGAGGACGTCCATCGCGTGATCGGGGCCGCGCTCGCTCGCCTGGCCGATTTGTCCACGCCGCTCGAGGATGGCATGCGCGAGCTGCTCGAGAACCTGGTTGCGTTGCACCGCGAGAACCCGGCGCTCACCCGCGCTCTGTCTGCCGCCGTGCTGCGCGAATCGCCCGCGGCCGACGATCCCCACAAAGACGACGACGACGATGTCGAGAGAGTCGCCGAGATCCTGAGGGCGCGGCCGGACGTTCGCGAGGGAGACGCAGTTGCCATGGCCATGGTCCTCGGACAGACCATCGCCCAGCTAACGCGTTGGCTCGTCCACGACATTCCCACCGAGGCCGACAGCGACGCACTGCTCGAGGAGACCCTGGAGCTCGTGGTCCGCTACCTCAGCCCCGAGGCCGGTCCATGAATCGGGCACGGTGGGACAGCTTGCGCTCGACGCGATCCAGGACAGGTACGCACGGCTGCCGGCATTCCGCCCCCGCGGGGCGTGACAGCCACAATCCGTTCTTGCAACTGGTCATCGGGCTCGCAGTCCTCCGTCGGGGTCGGTTCAATTGCCGTTGCCGTATCGGGTCGGGTAGTCGCCCTCAAAGCACAAACCGTCCTGGAGGAACGGATTGAGTGACCGCCCCGGCTGTGCGGGCGCTATCTGCGACCGCGAATCGATCGCCAGGCCGACACAGGCCGAACGCGATGCCTGTCGGGCGGCTTTCTGAAGCCCGCTGCGTTGCACCGGCAGTCTGTCTTGGCCGCGGCCGCGAGGAAGGGGCCCGCGTCCTAACGCGGTGCTATCGGACAACAACCGCGGAGAGGTTGTACCACCCATCACTCTGCCTGTCGGTCAACGCCAGCTCCAGGAGGGCCCTGTCGGCGCCGAGATCCAGGATGGCGACGTCGAGCGCGTACGTCCCCGCGAGGATGCCGGGCGGGACCGCGAAGGTCTCGTCGAGATCGTGATCTCCCGGGAGCCACGTTCGAATGTCGGCCGAGCTCGTCCATCGCGCGACTACTTCGCCAGCGCCAGATCTCAGCCGATACGCGATCGGCCATCGATAGTAGGCAGGCGCGACGCCGCGGTTCGCCCAGGAGGAACGAACGACGAATTGCCCGCCAGCGATGATGTTGTCGGAATGCTGAATCTCTGTCACGACCAAGCGATACCCGAGGTGCTTCAGCCACTCGTCGAACTTCGCGCGCCAAACCTGCGGCACCGGTGAGCTCTTGTTGTTGAAGGTGGAGACGTGCCACTCCAGGCCCTTCGCGAGGATGAGATCGATGTCGAACCCGGCGTTGAGCCAGTCTTGGGCCACGCCACACGACTCCATGCTCACTGGCCCGCGTTGCCACGCCGTGCTTGCGATGCCGTTCGCCACGGCGGGGTAGGCGTCCGTCATGTGGTTCCAGTCCGAAGGGCTCGTCCAGCCGTAGTCGCCGAAACAGTCCGCGCGCCATCCTGCCCCGCGCGGCAGCGCCGAGCCGATGTCCTGGAACGTCGACAGATAGCCGACCAGAACGGTTTTCGGCACGGTCGGGAAGTACTGATAGTACCAGTCGACGACCATCGCCGCGTTGTCCGCAGTGACGAGATAGGAGCTCGCGCGCTCGACGTCGAGCGAGGCATCGACCCAGTTGTGCCACTCACCCCAACGCCCGACTGAACCGATGTCGATCATGTTGAAGTCCGGCGACTCGCCATAGCGCGCGGCGATCGCCTGAATGAGCTCCTCCATGTCCGACAGGAAGGTCGGGTTGTTGTGATCGGGGATGTTCTTTTCTTGCGCGTCGGGCACCGGCATCGCCGCGACGCCTTTGTCGATGAGCCATTGCGGAGCATTCGGCATGATCCGCCAGTCCACCGTCTGTCCCCGCTCACGTGCCATCGCGAGCTCTCGATCGAAGGTGTTGGCCCAGTCGTACACGCCTTCTTGCGGCTCGAGTTGGTCCCAATACCAGCGGTTGTAGCGCACCGTGGCGCGCGGTTGCTCATCCTCACCGAGAGTGACGCCGACGAAATCCGTGAAGCCGATGCCGGGGTTGTGAAGGAGATCATCGGTCTCGATCGGACTCACGCCTATCGTGCAGCTGCCATCGTCACACGGGTGCGTGCCGACTCCCGGATCGCCGGTGAACGAATCACTGGCTGCTGCGTCGGCGCCACCCGGATCACCGAGGCCGGCATCGCCGCCGATCGGCTGGCCGGAGTCGTTGCCATCCTTGATCGCTGCCTGGCCAAGTCGCCCCCGGTCACAACCGGCAGCGGTCGTGACCAGGAGAATCTCGGCGAACGCCAAAGCCGTTCCAACGCAGGTTCTGGTCTTCACCTGGACAGGGTACCCCAGAGTTCATGTGGTGCACCACTCGCAGCGCCCGCGATGATCAACGTTCGGTCGCGACGCGACCGCCGGGTTTGTCTCGAACCAGCATTCGCATATCAGTCGGCGGTTCTACTCAGGCCGATGGATCGGGAGTTCTCGTTGCGCCGTTTGCGCCGCGCCGCACGAACGCAGGCTCTACCCGAAGCATGGCGCCAATCGGAGCCTGTGGGTCGAGAACGACAGTGATGGCCCGTGTCCGCCCCGGTCGCGCCTTCCGGACTCATCCTTCGGAAGGTGCCCCCATGTCGAAGACCTGGCTTGCCGCCGCAACCACCTCCGCACTCCTTGTTGGGCTGCATCGTGCGCCGACTGCCCGCCGTTCCTCGTTCTGAGCACCGAGGACCCCACGAGCGCCGTCAGCGGCGTCTCCGCCCTCGACCGCAACCGTGCAGTTCGCTCGGTCCTGCGAGGCCGATGGAGAACTGTGTGGATGTGGGGAGTTGATTCGCGGAGCCGTGGTCGGTAGGCGGGAGTCGATCGGGGGCGGTTCAATGGCCGTTGCCGTTTCGGGTCGTCGCCGTTGAGCGAGGCCGGGGCCGAATGATTGGCGCCGGCGAAGGCCCGGCCTGCGCAGCTCTGTCCATCCGGTGACGATCTGTGGTTCGGCCGAGGCAGCCGGTGTTGCAAAGGGGTTCCGGTCGTGCGTTGATGGTCGTCGCGCTGGCGAGGGCAGTCGATGAGCGGCGAGGTCGGGCGGGGTTCGTCATCGGGGAGGGGGTTGTCCTCCCTATCCACCCGGCCGACTGGTCCTACCCCAGGGCCCACACCATGCAGGCCGCGGCCTTCGCCCTGGCTCTGGGGCTGGTCGCGGCGGTCTTCTGGGTGATGGGCCTGCACGCCCTGGTGTTCGGCGCCAGGGCGAGCGCGGATGGGGGCAGTCATGGAGGCGGCAGATGCGTCACAAGTTCCTAGGCACCGGCGAGCCGGGCTACCACCCCCTGCGCAAGCTGCGCACGATCTTCCGGGGGCTCCGCTATGCGGTGGTCTACGACTTCAGCGTCGCCTGGAAGCTGGTCCTGTCCGTGCTGGTGCTGGCGGCGGCGCTCTACGGCCGTGCCTGGGTCGACGTCCTGCTGATCATCGTCGTCACCGCCCTGGTGCTGGTGGCCGAGATCATGAACAGCGCCACCGAGGCCCTGTGCGACTTCGTCGAGACCCGGCACAACGAGAAGATCGGCATCATCAAGGACATCGCGGCAGCCGGCGTCGGCATCGCGATGTTCGCCTGGCTGCTGGTGCTCGGCTTCGAGGTGGAAGCCATGCTGCGCGCCCTTTTTTAATGAAGAAACAG
>JBFYZW010000330.1:0-10165 GCA_041309305.1 Deltaproteobacteria bacterium
GCCTGCCGCGCCGGCGCGCTGCCGCCGGTGCCGCTCGCGGCGCTGGCGCTGACCGGCCGCGGGTTTCGTGGCCAGCGCCAGCGTGGCTGGGTCGCCGCGCGGGGTAACCTCCACCTGACCATCGTCTTGCCCGTCGACCGCCCGGCGGCGGCGATCGTGCCGGCGTTGATCGCGCTGCCGGCGGTCGCCGCGGTCGAGGCCGTCGGGGCGCTCGGGTTGCCGCTCAGGATCAAGTGGGTCAACGACCTGTGGCTCGGTGGCGCGAAGCTCGGCGGGGTGTTGGCCGCGAGCCTCTGCCGTGGCGCCATCCTCGAGCGGGCCGTGCTCGGCCTCGGCCTCAACGTCGCCGAGGCGCCGCCGGTGCCGCCGACCCGCTTCGTCCCGGCGATCTCGTCGCTCGCGGCCCACGGGGTCGCCGCCGATCCGGTCTCGCTCGCGCTGGCCATCCTGGCCCGGCTGTCGGCCTGGAGCGCCGCGATCGCCGCCGGCGAGCTCGGCGCGTTGATCGACGCCTACCGCGCCGCCTCCTGCGTCGTCGGCCGGTCAGTCACCGTCTGGCCCGAGGACAACGACGATCCGATCGGCGGAGCCGGAACACCGCTCGCCGGCGGCCGGGTCGTCGGCATTGACGACGACCTGTCGCTCCGCCTGGTCGCGCCCGAGCATCACGTGTCGCGCGGCCGGCTGGCGCTCGATGATTGACCTCGGCGTCGACGGCCGGTAGGTTGCGCTGCGCTGGGCGGTTAGCTCAGACGGTAGAGCATCGGACTTTTAATCCGGTGGCCCGGGGTTCGAGTCCCCGACCGCCCACCAGCCAACGGGGCGCGTGATGACCAACCAGGACACCGGCCGCGAGCTCGCCGAGCTGCGCAAGGAGATCGTCGAGGCCCGCAACCAGGCGATCAAGACCGACAACCAGATCAAGAACCTGGCGCTCGACCTCAAGGGCTTCGAGAAGCGGTTCGAGGCGCTCGAGCGCCGCACGCGCATCGCCAGCCTCGGCGCCAACGTCATCGTCGCGCTGGTCATCCTCGGCGCGGCCTACCTGGTTCACGCCGTACGCGTCGCCGGGCTCGACGAGGCGCTGGCCGCCGCGGCCGGCGAGGCCGATCAGCTGCGCCGCGAGGGGGCGCAGAAGAGCCAGCGGCTCGAGCAGCAGCTCGCCGCCCGCGAGCAGCTCGAGACCCGCCGCACCACGGCCCACACGACGCTCGGCGAGCTGTTCAAGGCGCTCGACGCCGGGCAGGAGCGGCAGGCCGAGCGGCTGCTCGAGCAGCTCGACTTCGCCGCCGCCGACCCGCTGGTCCAACGGCTCGCGGAGAGCCGGGTGCGCGAGCTCAGGCGCAAGCTGGCCGACAACGCCTACAAGAGCGGCAAGGCCAACCTCGCGGCCGGCCGCACCCAACCGGGCCTGGCCGACCTGCAGCGGGTGGTGACCCTGGAGCCCGACGGCCGGCTGGTGCTGCCGGCCCGCTACCTGATGGCGACCCACCTGTGGAAGCTGAACCGCTACGCCGAGCTCGTGCCGTTGTTGCGCGAGCTGAAGCAGGGGAACGAGGACCGCGCGATGGTCGAGGAGGTCAACTACATGTTGGGCGCCTCCCTGGCCCGGCTCGGCGAGGCGAACGAGGCCCTGCCGTTGCTCAAGCAGCTGGTCACCAGCAGCGGGCGGTACGGCGCCGCGGCCAAGCCGCTCCTCGCCGCGCTCGAGACCGGAGAGCCGGTGCCCGGGGCGGTCGCGTCGAGCGCGCCCGAGCAGCCGGCGAAGCCCCAGGCGCCAGCCGCGGCGCCCGCGCCGGGGCCGAAGGCGCCTGCCACGCCCGCGACGCCGTGATCCCGAGGGAGGGGGGCCCATGCCGGTCTCGCCGCAACATCTGAAGGGCTGCGATCTGTTCGACGGCTTCACCGAGGCTGGAATTGGAATCATCTCTCAGATCGGTAAGTTGCGGGACGTTCCGCAAGGCCTTTCTATCTTCCTCGAGGAGGCGACCGGGGAGAGCCTCTTCATTGTCCACGCCGGAGAGGTCGAGATCCTGGCCGGCGGCACCGCCCAACCAAAGCGCCTCTGCGTCCTCGAGAAAGGCCAACATTTCGGCGGGTTGGCCCTCGTCAGGGGCGGCCGCAGGCAGGTGAGCGCCCGCGCGCGCACCGCCTGCCAGCTGGTCGAGCTCCGCCGCGCCGACTTCAATGAGCTGATGAAGACCAAGCCGCAGGCCTGCTTCAAGCTGATGCTCGCCCTGTTCGGCTCGATCGAGCGGCGGCTGGCCGAGGTATCGCCCCTGCTCAAAGAGCTCGTCTGACTCGTCAACGCATCAAAAAAACGACGGAATCCGACGCGCAACTTCCGCGCCCCCGGGCCGATACTCAAGGCGAGGGAGAACGAAGATGAACGTCGGACTCGGTTTCAATCCCATGGCCTTCGCGAGAGTCGCCTCCGCGACCCAGAACACCCAGGCGCAGACGCAGGCGGTCGCCCACGCCGGCGGCAACGAGTTCGCCCGCGACTGCGTCGTCCGCAACTCGCACCGCGCCAAGTCGATGCGTCTGGTCGGCGCCCGGGTCGGGCAGAAGAAGGTGCTCGACAAGGCCGGCGTCACCAAGCCGACCGCTGCCAAGAAGGCCTGAAGCTTCGCGCCACTCTCCCTCTCTCCCCCCCACCGATATCGCTTGACAGTCGCCGGTCGGTCGGTCACAGAGTCCCGTCCATGAGCAACACCCTCCGCATCACCCTCGCCTCGATCCTGCTCACCGTCTCGGCCTGCAACGGCGATGACCCCGGCCCGACGCCGCCGGCGCCGAGGCAGAAGGAGAACACCGACGCGTTGTGTCAGAACGGCGTCGACGACGACGGGGACAGCTACATCGACTGCAACGATCTCGAGTGCCTGCAGACCCCGTCGGTCACGGTCTGCCGCGGCGTCGAGAACACGACGACCCTGTGCCACGACACCCAGGACAACGACGGCGACGGCCTGGTCGACTGCGCCGACCCGGACTGCGAGCTGGCCGGCTGCTTCGAGAACACCGACGAGCTGTGCGCCGACGGGCTGGACAACGAAGCGGACGGCTACGCCGACTGCCAGGACTTCGACTGCCTGTACGGCTGCCTGGTCACGGTCTGCGGCGGTCCGTCAGAGAAGACCGAGGCCGAATGCCAGGACGGCATCGACAACGACGCCGACGGCTGGACCGACTGCAAGGACTTCGGCTGCCGGGACTGCGTGCCGGCCTGCAGCGTCGGCCTGGGTGAGAACACCATCGAGCTGTGCACCGATACGATCGACAACGACGAGGACGGCGGCATCGACTGCCGCGACACCGAGTGCGTCTTCCGCGACGGGGTCGAGGGCTGCGACACCGGCGAGGAGAACACGCTCGAGCTGTGCAGCAACGGCCTCGACGACGACAACGACCCGTGGATCGACTGCGCCGATCGGAGCTGCCAGGGGATCGGCGACTGCACCGAGGACACCGACGCCAAGTGCAGCGACGACGTCGACAACGACGGCGACGGCTACGTCGACTGCGCCGACTTCTCCTGTTCGCGCGGCGCCACCATCACCGTCTGCGAGCCAGAGGACCCCGAGGATACCGACGCCCTGTGCAGCGACACGCTCGACAACGACGGCGACTCCTACGCCGACTGCGCCGACTTCGATTGCCTCTACGGCTGCGCCATCACCGTCTGCCCGGGCACCTTCGAGCGCAGCCCGGCCGACTGCAGCGACGGGATCGACAACGACGGCGACGGCTACAAGGACTGCGCCGACCGCGGCTGTCAGGACTGCGCACCGGCCTGTCAGCTCGGGCGGGGCGAGAACACGGTGGCGCTGTGCACCGACGGTCAGGACAACGACGACGACCTGGCGATCGACTGCCGCGACACCGAGTGCGTCTTCTTGAGCGGCATGCCGACCTGCGACGCGAGCCCATCCACCTGCTGCAACAACGGCAGCGAGAACACGCTGGAGAAGTGCACCGACGGCATCGACAACGACAACGACCCGTGGATCGACTGCGCCGACCGCGGCTGCCAGGGCCTCGGCGACTGCGTCGAGAACACGGCCGAGAAGTGCCGCGACGAGCTCGACAACGACGGCGACACCTACGTCGACTGCGCCGACTTCGACTGCCGCGCCTTCCCCGAGTGCCAGGAGGGCAGCGACGCGTTGTGCGCCGACGACGTCGACAACGACGGCGACGGCCACACCGACTGCGACGACTTCGACTGTCTCTACGGCTGCGCGGTCACCGTCTGCCCGGGCGCCGAGAAGCTGCCGGCGCAGTGCAACGACGGCATCGACAACGACGGCGACAACAAGGTCGACTGCGCCGACCGCGGCTGCCAGGACTGTATCCCGAGCTGCGGCGCGAGCACGGGTGAGAACACCCTGGAGCTGTGCACCAACACCAGCGACGACGACGGCGATCTGGCCGCCGATTGTCGCGACACCGAGTGCGTCACGATCGCCGGCGCCGGCTGTGACCTGGGCACCGAGAACACCACGCCGCTGTGCTCCGACGGGGTCGACAACGACAACGACCCGTGGGTCGACTGCGCCGACCGCGACTGCCGTGGCATCGATCCCTGCACCGAGAACACCAACGCGCGCTGCTCGGATCAGCTCGATAACGACGGCGACAGCTTCGTCGACTGTGCCGACAACGACTGCCTCAACACCGCGGCGGTGACCGTCTGCGGCACGGCGACGCTGGAGAACACCAACGCGGCCTGCATCGACACGATCGACAACGACAACGACGGCAAGACCGACTGCGCCGATCCGGACTGCTACAACAACGCGGCGCTGGAGGTCTGTCCGGCGCCGATCCTGGCGACCATCAAGGCGCTCCAGGACCCGCTCGACGCCAACCACGTGGTCATCCCGACCGGCCAGACCCGGGTGCGGGTCAAGCTCCGCTGCGTCACCGTGACCTCGCCGCTGCTCGCCGCCGGCGCCAGCGCCAAGACCTTCTTCGTCCAGGAGGCCTTCCCGCCCGCCGACACGCGCTACCGCGGCGTCGAGGTCTTCGCCGGCAGCCAGAGCCCGACCGTGACCATCGGTGAGCGCTACAACCTGACCGGCTTCTACACCGAGTACTTCGGCCTGACCGAGGTCCTGTTCGGCAAGCTCGAGCCGGCGAGCGCGGCCGACTGCGACAACCAACCGGCACCGGTGGTCTCGCCGACCAGCCTGTCGACGCAGGAGCTGAGCACCGACGAGCTGGCCGAGGCGTACGAGGGCGTGCTGGTCGGGCTCGGCGCGGTGCGCGTCGTCGCCACCGGCGTCGAATCAAAGGGCGGCGGCGACCCGCAGTACGACGACTTCTCGGTCATCGAGGCGTCGGCCTCCGGCTTCTTCGTCCCGCTGGTCATCGGCACCAGGTGGGCGGCCCAGACGCCGGTGGTCGACCAGCAGTTCGGCTTCGTCGTCGGCCCGGTGACCTACACGTGGAGCAAGTATCGTCTGGCCCCGCGCGTCCCGGTCGACTACGGCCCCTCCGGCGCGACGCCGGACGACGACGACGGCGACGGGCTGACCAATAGCCAGGAGGCGCTGCTCGGCACCAACCCGGCGGCGCGCGACAGCGACGGCGACGGGGAAGAGGATCTCGCCGAGGTCGTTGACCTGGCCGCGCCGCTCGACGCCGACTGCGACGGTCGGATCGACGCGGTCGAGAGCGCCATCCTCGATGGCGACGGCGACGGCGTCGAGGACGAGGTCGACGCCAACGACCTCGACGGGCCACTCGCCGACGCTGACAGCGACAGCGCGTTGAACAACGCCGACCCGAACGACGACGGCGACAACGTCTGCGACCCCGGGATCGCCGCGCCGATCGCCGGCGACTGCACGCAGCTGGGCGACAACTGCCCGGCGGTGGCCAACGACACCCAGGCCGATCTCGATCAGGACGGAGCAGGGGACGCCTGCGATCCCGACCTCGACGACGACGGCTTCTGCAACCCCGGGGTCTGCATCCTGCCGGTCGGCGTCTGCGAGCAGCTGGGTGACAACTGCGCCCGGGCGGCGAACCCCGACCAGGCGGACCTGGACGGCGACGGCGAAGGGGACGCCTGCGACCCGGACGAGGACGGGGACGGGATCTGCGATCCGGGCGAGAACACGCCCGGTGTCTGCCAGAGCCCGGGGGGTGAGCCGGACAACTGCCCGCAGCTGTCGAACCCGGACCAGCTCGACAACGACGGCGACGGGCTCGGCGACGCCTGCGACGCCGACGACGACAACGACGGGGTCTGCGATCCCGGCGTCCAGGCCGGCACCGCCGGCTGCGTCTACGTCAATGGTCAGCCAGACAACTGCCCGGTCGTGTTCAACCCCGGCCAGGAGGACTCGAACCAGAACGGCGCCGGCGACGCCTGCGAGGTGACCGTGGTGCGGCCGCTGGCCGGTGAGTTGGTGCTCAACGAGATCCTCTCCGACCCAGGGCCGGACGTGGAGCGCGGCGACGCCAACGGCGACGGCGTGCGCGACGCGGTGCAGGACGAGTTCATCGAGATCACCAACAACAGCGGCAAGACGCTCGATCTGACCGACTGCACGCTGACGGTGAAGGGGACGCTGCGCCACCGGTTCTCGTCCACCGCCGACCCGGCGGCCAACCTGCTGGCCGACAAGACCGGCTTCGTGGTCTTCGGCGGCGGCGCACCGACCGGCACGTTCGGCGGCGCCAAGGTGGTCATCGCCTCGACCGGCTCGCTGGTCCTCGCCAACGACTCGGGCAACGTCTCGCTCGACTGCCCGAGCGCCGGTGGCGGCACGGCGCAGATCGACTACCAGGCCTACGCGGCGAACAACCCGGACCAGTCGCACACCCGGCAGACCGACGGGTCGAGCAGCGCGCCGCTGGTGCTCCACACGACCCTGGCGCCGGGGGTTCGCTTCTCACCCGGCAGTTGCGCGAGTGGGGGGACCTTCCCCCTCTGCCTGTAGGTCGTCTCAGCGCCAGCCGCGCTCCGCCGCGACCGGCGCGAGCGCGGTCAGGCAGATGCGGTGCATCAGACCGTTGGTGGCCAGCAGCCCGCGCGGCGTGTTCGTCGCCGGCTTGTTGTAGCCGAGCGGGGCGCCGACGCAGTCGGTCATCAGCCCGCCGGCGGCGCGCAGGATCGCCTCCGGTGCGCAGGCGTCCCACTCCTGCGTCCGATCGGAGACCGACAGGTAGGCCTCGGCCTCGCCGAGGGCGACCTGCAAGGCCTTGAGCCCCACCGAGCCGAGCGGCTGCACCCGGGTGATGCCGAGGATCTCGGCCACGCGCGCGACCGTCTTCGACGGGTGGGAGCGCGAGATCATCAGGCGGGCGTCACGCGGGTCGCTGACCCGACTCGGCCGCAGCTCGCGGGTCACGCCGCCTTGCTCGACGCTGGCGCCGACCCCCCAGCCACGCACCAGGCGATCCTCGGTCGGCTGGTAGACGACGCCGAGGCGGGCCCGGCCGTCGATCGCCAGGCCGATCATGACCACGAACTGGCCGTTGTGGGCGATGAACTCCTGCGTGCCGTCGAGCGGATCGACGCACCAGAGGCGGGCGTGGTCGTGGCGGCGCGGATCGGCCTCCGACTCCTCGGCGAGGATGGCGTCGCTCGGGAACGCGGCGGCGAGGCCGGCGACGATCAACGCGTTGGCCTCGCGATCGGCGGCGGTCACCGGGTCGGAGTGGCCCTTGCCCTTGTACTCGACCGCCGGCGGCTGGGAGTAGTGGCGGAGGATCACCTGGCCGGCGGCGCGCGCCAGGCGTTCGGCGACCGCGAGCTCGCCGGACAGATCGTCGTGGGCCATCGAGGACCTCAGTGCAGGTGGAAGAAGCCGCGTCCCAAGCCGCTGGGGCTGGCGCTATAGGACGTCCCGGTGCTCTGCGCAAGCTCGAGCACCTGGCCGAGCGCCTGTTCGAAGGCGTGCTCGTCGAGCCCGCCGAGCGGCGCGACGAAGACGGCCCAGAGCACGCCGTTGAACACCGCGTAGCGCGCGTCGAGCGTGTCGGCGAAGTTGGCCTCGAGCAGGCGGAGCAGGGTGCCGGGGTCCGGCTCGTCGACCTGGGCGACCGGCACCAGCACCCGCACCCGGTCGGTCTCCGCATCGCTGAGCACCACCAGCCGCTGGCCGCCGGTCTGCACCTGCCAGCGCTCCCCCTCGTGGGCCTCGATGGTCGGGTAGCGTTGGCGCAGGAGTTGGTCAATCTGCTGGGGCGTCATCTGTGGTTGATCCTAGCCAGCCGGCCGCGCCGGCCCAAGAAATCGGCCGCCGACCAGCGGCGCGAGGCAACCCGGCGGGCGCGGCACCGATAACCGGGGGAGAGAGGGGAGAGACGAGGTCAGGGTGCTCGCCGTCCGCGCCGTTTCGATCGCCTACCCAACGCCCACGCCGGCTCCGCCGACCACCTCGCGCGTCGCCGGCTCGCGTCGGTCCGCGCCGCCTGCCCCGCGTTCGATCTCCGGCGCGTTCGCGCCCGCCGCCCGCCGCCCGCGGCTCGAGCCGATCGTCGCCCGGGCCTTCGACTGGGACGACAACGTGATGCGCATGCCCACCGAGGTCGTCCTGTTCCACAAGACGAGCGGCGCGGAGCAGCGGGTCGACACCGGCCGCTGGGCGGTGATCCGCGAGCAGCTCGGCCAGAGCGGCGAGTGGGCCGACTGGGAGATGCGCGCCGACGACCGCTTCGGCACGTTCCGCAACGCGCACGATCTGTGGGACCCGGACGTCTTCCTCCGCGACGTCGAGCTGGCGCTGGCCCGACCCGACCGCGATTGGCAGGGACCGCGCTGGACCGACTTCCAGCGCGCGCTCCGCACCGCCGAGGGTGCCCGGCAGACGACGATCATCACCGCTCGCGGGCACGAGCCGGCGTCGATCCACGCGGCGCTGGCGCGCCTGAGAGCCCGGGGGCTCATCGCCCACCTGCCCCCGGTCGAAAACATCTACCCGGTCGACAGCCCCGGGCTGCGTGAGCGGCTGCAGGGGACGCCCGGGCACCCGACTGCCTCGAAGCTCAAGGTGATGGCCGAGCTGCTCGATGCGTTGCAGGACCAGCCGTTCGCCCTCCACGCCCGCCGGGTGCGTCGGCCCAGCGGCGACGGGCGGGCGGCCCTACACCTGTGGCACTTCTCCGACGACGACGCGAAGACCTACCGCTCGGCGGTGCGGGAGCTCGGCGCCCAGGTCGCCGCCGGCCGTTGGTCGAACGTCAAGATCGTGCTCAGCTACACCGGCCAGGCGCAGCCCGACCTGCGACCGGGCACCGTCGTGTTGCAGCGCGACGGCAGGCCGCGGCCGCTCAGCGCCGACGAGTCGGGTGAGCTGTAGGCGCCGGGGCGCGCGTTGACCGCGTACGCCGGTCTGCCTTACATTACGCCGCGCCGACGCCCAGCCCGAGGAGGTCATCGTCATGGGACACGAACAGGTCAACAAGCTCATCCTGATCGCCAGCGGCAAAGGTGGCGTGGGCAAGTCGACCGTGGCGACCAACCTGGCGCTGGCGCTCGCCGACCTCGGACCGCGGGTGGGGCTGCTCGACGCCGACGTCTACGGCCCGTCGATCCCGACGATGCTCGGTGACGCCGAGGTGCAGAAGGCAGACGACGGCCAGAGCGTGCTGCCGGTCGAGAAGCACGGCATCAAGACGATGTCGATGGGCTACCTCGTCGAACGCGACACGGCGATGATCTGGCGCGGCCCGATGCTCGCCAACGCGGTGACCCAGCTGATCGAACAGGTCTCCTGGGGCGCTTTGGACTACCTGCTCTTCGACCTCCCGCCGGGCACCGGGGACATCCAGCTCACCTTGGCCCAGAAGCTCAAGGTGACCGGCGCGGTGCTGGTGACCACGCCGCAGGCGGTCGCCCTCGACGACGTGGTCCGGGCCAAGGCGATGTTCGACCGGGTGCGGGTCCCGACCCTGGGCGTGATCGAGAACATGTCCTACTTCGTCTGCAGCCAGTGCCAGACCCGCCACGAGATCTTCGCCCACGGCGGTGGCGAGCGGGCCGCGGGCGAGCTGCAGATCCCCTTCCTCGGCCGCGTGCCGCTCGAGACCGCGGTGCGCGAGGCCGGCGACGGCGGCGTGCCGATCCTGCGCGCCGCGCCCGACTCCGAGAGCGCCCGCGCCCTGCGGGCCATCGCTGCCACTCTGCACCAGGGGGCCAGCAGCG
>JBFYZW010000331.1:0-5278 GCA_041309305.1 Deltaproteobacteria bacterium
CGGGTACGGACCAGGCCGGCGAGGTCCGGCGGCGCGGCGCGGCTCGGGGTCGCGCCGACGCGCGACAGGGTCAGCGCGCTGGTGGCGCTGAGTAGCGGCCGCTCGTCGAGCGCCTCGGCGAGGAGGGTCTCCTCGCGGCGCAGCGTGAGCAGCCGGCCGTCCGGGTCGAGCTCGATGGCCGCCGCGCCGTCGACGAGCACCTCGGCCGGCGTGCTCCCGAGCGCCGCCAGCGCAGCGACGCGCCCGTAGCGCTCGATGCGCTTGTCGAGCCGGACGCCGTTCGCGCTCTTTTGGCGCTGGTAGCTCGCGACCAGCTCACCGCGCGGCGAGCGCTCGTCGACCTGGTAGTGGGCGCGGTCGTCTTCGGCGCGCACGACCTGGGCCTCGAGGGCCAGGGCTTCGAGCGTGCGCCAGCACAGCTCCGGGGTGTCCGCGGCGTGGTGCACGGCTGCGATCGCGCCTTGCGCGGTGAGCTCGAGCCAGACCGGGTGACCGACCAGCGCCTGGCGCGCCGCCGCCGCGGTCGGCAGCGCCGCGCGGCCGAGCAGCCTGAGCTCGGCGTCCTCGATCTCGACAAAGCGCAACGCGGTGAGGTGCCGGGCTTCGCCCGGCGCCGGGCCATCGATCTGCAGCGCGCCGGCGAGCTGCATTCCGCCGGCGAGCTCGTCAGAGCGACCGGGCGCGCCGGTCAGGTGCTGGTCCCCCTGGTGGGCGCGGTAGGCGAAGCGATAGGTGGTCGCCGCTCCGGGCTCGGTCCACGCGCTCCACGGCGGCGCGGCGGTCGTGTCCGCCGCCTCCGGTGCGCCGCGGCGCGCCCACACCCACGCCAGGCTCACCGCCAGGACGAGGGCGGCGCCGGCGGCGGCGCAGGGGAGCAGGCGTCGTTTGCTCATCGCGGCGCCGGTTAGTAGCCCGCCATCTGCGAGATGAAGAAGAGCGGCTCGACCGGCACGTCGAAGGTGATCTGGTAGAAGTTCTTGCTGATGCGCAAACCCGACCAGGAGAACAAGGCCACCTCCATCGACTCGGACCAGAGGCCGACATCGATCTCGCCGAAGACCGCGACGCGCCCGGACAGTGAGGTGAGCTCGAGATCCGCGCTGCTGGTCACTCCCAGCAGCACGTCCGCCGAGCCGGCGGGTCTGCCGACCAGCAGGCCGTTGGCGATCGGAAAGTCGAGGTGGAGGATGGCGATCTTCCCCTTGACGCCGACCTCGAGGATCGCCGCGTCGACGCTCGCCGAGATGCCGGCGTCGACCGCGATCCCGGGGGTGACCAGCGCGACCAGTTGGTTGGCGACCGGGGTGGCCTGGCGGAAGGCGGTCGCCGTGTAGCTCAGGCCGGCCGAGCCGGTGATCCAGCCGCGGACCGTGACCGGGATAACCAGGACCGGCACGACGACCGCCCCCTCGACGAAGGTGGCGCTCACGCTCTGGCTGTCGACCACCGGGCTGAGAGCGCTGGCGACGAACTGCTGCTCGACCGCGGACGGGTAGAGGTCCTGGCCGAGGACGACGAAGTCGATCGCGATCTGCTCGTTGCTCATCGTGTAGCCGGCGGAGAGCACGTCGGCGGAGACGCCGAACAGCGAGACCGTGGCGGTGGCGCTGCCGTTCATCACCATGCTCAGCTTGCTCGCGTCCTCCGCCTCCGGGTTGATGTCGAAGCCGGCCACCTGCCAGGCGCTGCCGTAGCTGAACGCGGCGCCGGCGACGCTGCCGCCGAGCTCCGCGCCGCCGTTGACGCTCTTGCCGATGCGCAGCCGCCCGGTGTTCGGGTCGAGCACCTTGCCGCCGATCGCCGCCTCGACCGCCGCCACCGTGGCTGCGCACCAGGCGTCGATGCAGTCGATGTAGACCTCGACCCGGGTCGGGCTGGCGCGGAAGTCCTCGGCCGGGCAGACGACGGTGCTCGGCGGGACGAGGAACTGCTTGCCGTTGAGCTTGGCGAAGTTGTTGGCCGTGTAGTCGAGACACGTCTGGTAGTTGTCCTCCCGCTCCTTGCCGAACAGGCCGGCCAGGCGGGAGGCGAACAACGCCGGCGACCAGTCGCACGGGCTGTGCGGGTTGCCGACGTCGAGGCACCCCAGCTCCCGGGCCTCGAGCAGGGCCTGCTCGATACGCTGATCGAAGCCGGCGAACCTGATCATGAAGTACTCGGCGGTCGACTGCGCCTGGCTGAGACAGATCGCCTCCGCCATCCCGGCCAGCCCGGCGGCCAGCTCGACGCCGGTGGCCGGCGTGAGCCCGACGAGCTCCGGCGGGGGCAAGAAGCCGAATGCGGCGCCCGGTCCGCCGGCGGCCGGCAGGGTGACGTTGGCGACGTCGGCGGCGACCAGAAAGCCCGCGAGCGTGATCGGGTCGATGATCTCGGCCACCGGGTTGTTGCTGACCAGCATCTCGTCGTTGGCGCTGTTCATCACCGACTGCAGCCAGGCGTGGAAATACTTCTCGAAAGCGCGGCGCTCGGCGAGCAGCTCGGCGAACTCACGCTTGCGCCGGTCGAGATCGTAGAGCTCTTCGTCGATCGCTCCGGCCTGCATGATCGCGTCGTTCATCGCCTTGTGCCAGGCGAAGCTTTCGTTGTGCAGCGGGCCGGCGCGCAGCGCCGCCTCGAGGGTCGGGTCGTTGAGCGCGACGGCGAAGGCGGCGACGCGGTTGCGTTGCAGGCAGGGGAGGGCCATCTCGAGGCCGGGCTCTTCGGGATCGGGCGGCGCGGCGAGGTGGGTCTCGAAGAAGGCGTTCTTGACCACCCCGGTGGGGAAGGGGATGTCGGCGTCGAACGGCGTGCCGTCGCGCTGGCGCAGCGGCTCGCCGGCGATGGCGCGCGTGCCGATCGAGGCCAGGTTGTCGATCCCGCCGTAGGCGACGTCATAGACGACGCGCGGCTCGCCGCCGGAGGTGGCGCTGGCCAGCTCGAACAGCGACCAGTCGTAGTATTTCTCCCACACGTACTCGCGGCACGACTCGACCCGGTTGCCGTTCTGCTCCCACCCCCAGCGGCGGAGCGCGTCCTGGAACTTGAACGACTGTGCCAGTGACGAGACGTTGCTGCTCGGCATGAAGGCGGATCGCTTGAGTGCGTCGGCGGCGGCGAGGTGCTCGAGCCCGGTGGCGGCGAAGCCGTTGTAGCTGAACTCGGGGAGCCGTGCGCAGGTGCGCCCCTGCCCGGGCAGACAGTCGGCGAACGACAGGGAGGCGGCCGCGCCGACCGCGCCGTTGGCGCCGACGAGCATCGGAGCGACGACCTCGCGGGCCGGGAACTGCTGGGCGTAGTCGTGCGCCGCCGCGCTGAACAGCAGGTTGCAGGCCGCCTCGGGGTCGACCCGCGCCGCGGCCATCGCCAGCTTGCCGCACCGGGACCGGCGCCAGAACAGGCTCTGGCACTGCTGCAGGGTCGGCGGCGGGCAGCTGAGCTGTGGCCGTTGGGCCGTGGACAGCAGCTCGTACGGGCGCAGCGGCGCGGACAGGCGCGCCCCCTCGAGCGGCCGGGGCGCGTCCGCCAGAGCGGTCGCGCCGGCGAGCGAGAGGGCGAGGCCGGCCAGGGTGCGCAAGGTGGAGGCGATCATCGTCGTTCCCCTGGGGGTGGTGGTGCGGAGTGGTTGAGCCCGCCCTGATCAGCGGCGGGCGCGCGGGCCGCAGTATGCCCAAGATGGCGGGCCGGCGCCAACGTCGATCAGGGGCCGGGTTCGGGCTCGAGGGTGACCGGCGGCGGCACGAGCGGCGGGTGGCGCAGCGGCTCGAACCAGGGCAGCGTGCGGATGAAGTTGGCCAGGCGCCGCCGCTTGTCGTAGTCGGCGAGCAGCTCAGCCGGCAGGTGGTGGGTCGGGCCGAAGGTGATCACCGGTTGGCCGTCGCGCAGCACCGGCCGGCCGTCCGCGTCGCGCAGGATGGTGTACTCGAGCACGCCGTTCTTCGGGTTGTCGCGGTCGTCGATGAAGCTCTGCAGCAGCTCGCCGGCCAGCTCCGGCGACCAGACCGCCGCGGCGACCTCGCTGTTCACGTACGCGGACAAGAAGTCCATGTTGTAGGTCGAGACGATCGCCAGCTGGTCGTCGAAGACGGCGCACTTGGCGTGCAGCTTGCGCTCGCCGGTGGCGACCAGCAGGCGCAGATTCGGTACGCGCGCCATCACGTAAGGCCAGTCCTCGAGGAAGAAGGCCTGGGTCATCGCGCTGTCGGTCGACAGCGGGCTGTTCGTGCCGATGATGATCTCGACCCCGCGCCGGCCCGCCTCGGCCAGCGCCTCGATCATCGTCTCGGTCAGCACGACGTAGGGGTTCTCGATCACGATCCGCGTCTGTGCGGTGCGGGTCAGCGCCAGCAGCGCGTCGTTGATCTGGTCGATCTCGTGGCCGGCCTGCGAGGTCTTGTCGAGGATCTTGATCGGCCCGGCGTGCAGCTCGGCCTGCGTGTCGAAGCCGTGGGCGGTGCCGGCCTGCTCGGGGTTGCCGGCCAGCTCCTTGGCCAGGCCGAGCAGCATCTCCCGCTCGCGCCGGCTCGGCGTGCGGCTGACGCCGACGCCCGGCAGGCCGGCCAGCGCCTGGCCGAGCAACGCCTCGGCCCGCGCGGTGCGCAGCGGCTCACTGCGGCGCAGCGCCGCCTTCTCGTCGGGGCTGAGCGGCGGGCCTTTGAGCCAGGCGTCCATCAGCAGGTAGGCGCCGAGCAGCTCGACGTCGCGCTTGCGCCAGTTGCCGAGCAGGTCCTCGGTGACCTCGAAGTTGATCCCCGGCGCGTTGAACTCGAGCTCGAAGGCCTCGGTCAGCCCCTGGGCTGGGCCGGCGCCGAGCATGTGCAGGTCGGTGTCGCGCCAGGCGGCGGCGTGATCCTCCGGGTCGGCGTAGTAGGACCAGGCGATGTTGCGGCCGCCGGTCGCCGAGCGCACGCCGTCGACGACCAGGATCTTGTCGTGGTTGCTGGCCAAAAAGTCGCGCGAGAAGACCTCGAACAGCCGCCAGGTGATCGGGTGATAGACCTTGACCGCGACCCCGGCGGCGGCCAGCTCCTGCAGGTAGTCCTGGCCGCTGAGCGTGCGCTTGAAGCCGTGCTTGCCGAACGTGTCGGCCATCGCGTCGGTCTGGACGCGGACCTTCACCCCGTGGCGGGCCTTGTGCAGCAGGTGGCCGAGGAAGGCGAAGCCGAACGCGTCCTTCTCGAGGATGAAGTAGCCGACGTCGATCGTCCGGGTCGCGCTCTCGAGCATGCCCCAGCGCGACGCCCAGGCCTCGCGGTTGTCCTCGAGCAGCCGCGCCTGCCCCGGTCCGCCGGTGACCGGCAAT
>JBFYZW010000332.1:0-3851 GCA_041309305.1 Deltaproteobacteria bacterium
AAAAAGATCGGCAACCAGTTGAGGGCCGCCGCCTCGGCGATGGTGGTCGCCGGCGCCGCCGGGTCGAGGCCGTAGAGCTCCTCGAGGAAGACGATCGCCACCGGGCTGGCGCGCGCCATCAGGTACCAGACGGTGACCAGGGGCACGCCGACCAGCGTCGCCGGCAACGAGGCCATCGACAGGAGCAGGATCGGCGCGCGGCGGATCTCGGCCAGCTCGCGAGCGAGGATGACCCAGGTGAGCCTCACGACCAGACCCCGGCGAGGCGCGCCTCGGCGAGCAGCTTGACGTAGGCCTCCTCCAGCGCCTGTCGCGCGCGCACCGCACCGGTCAAGCGATGGCCGCCGGCCGCCAGGTCGCGCAAGAGCTCGGGGATGAGCTCGGCGGAGTCGAGCGTGACGCGCACCCCGCCGTCGGTCAGTTCGGCGGCGCGCACGCCGGGGCGCCCGTCTACGGCGACGCGCGCCGCGGCCGGGTCGGAGGCCAAGGAGATGACCAGCGTCGCGCCGTCCTCGCCGCCGTTGACCTGATGCACGCCGACCAGCCGTCGCGCCAGGATCGCGGCGCGGTCGCACAACCGCTCGACCTCGGCCAGTTGGTGGGTGCATAGGATGATCGCCCGGCCTTCGCTGGCCAGCTCGCCGATCAACTCGCGCACCTCGCGGGTCGCCTCGGGGTCGAGGCCGACGGTGGGCTCGTCGAGGAGCACCACCGGCGGCGCGTGCAACACCGCCCGCGCGATCGCCAGCTTCTGCTTCATCCCCCGCGACAGCCGGGCGAAGGGCTGCTCGGCCTTGGCGCGCAGCGCGAACCGATCGAGCAGGCGATCGGCGCGCTGCTCGGCGTCGGCGCGCGTGAGGCCATACAGGCGCGCAAAGTAGACCAGGTTGGTGCGCACCGGCAGCCGGTCGTAGAAGCCGGGCTGCTCGGTGAGCAGCCCGACGCGGCCGCGCAGTCGCTGTCGGCCGGCCTCGTCGGTGGCGGCGCGCTGCCCATCGATCTCGGCCGACCCGGTGTCCGGCGCATACAGCCCCGCCAGGATGCGCAGCGTGGTCGTCTTGCCCGCCCCGTTCGGGCCGAGCAGCCCAAAGACCTCGCCGCGGTCGACCGTGAAGCTCAACCCTTCGACCACCCAGGCCTCGCCGAGTCGCTTGCCCAGGTTCTGAACCATCACCGCGTGCATGACGTGCCCCCTGAGAGTGTCAACCCCCGGCCGGGCAGGCAAGGTCGCGCGACCGCGCCGGTCGCGTCGCCTCGCCGCGCTCTCGCTCGACGCGGCTCTTGCCGTGCATGGAGCGGCAGGCGGCGTCGCTGCTCCCTCGGCCGAGACCGCGCAATTGTTTTGTACCTGACTCCAAATTGCTCGCGAGTAAATTGGAGTTATGTCCAAGAATTCGCCGGTCCACCGCCCGCCTCGATCTCTACCGTTTCGGCGGCGACTCACTCCAGGGGCGATACCATTACTTGCGCCTGCATCCCTTGTCGGCCGGCGAGCTGGGCCTGACGAGCGTCGCCGACCTCGACCAACTCATGACGCTCGGCGGTCTTCCGGAGCCGTATCTCGGTGGGTCGGAGAAGCTCGCGCGACGTTGGGCGCGCGAGTACCGCGACCGTTTCATCCACACCGAGGTGGGATCGCTGGAGCGGATCTCTGACCTCGGCCAGCTCGAATTGATGATGTTGGGCCTGCCAGAGCTGGTCGGCGCGCCGCTGTCGATCAACGCGCTCAGTGAGGATCTGCAGGTGAGTCACAAGACCGTGGCGCGCTGGCTTGCCGTGTTCGAGCGCCTCTATGCCGTCTTCCGTGTGCCTCCCTTCGGCGCGCCACGCATCCGCGCGGCAAAGAAGGCGCAGAAGCACTACCACTGGGATTGGAGCATCGTCCCCGAGCCGGCGGCGCGATTCGAGAACCTGATCGCCTGTCACCTCTTGAAGTGGGTGCACCACCAACAGGACACCGACGGCCGGGACGTCGAGTTGCGCTACTTCCGCGATGTCGACGGCCGCGAGGTCGACTTCGTCGTCGTCGAGCGCCGCAAGCCGCTCCTCTTCGTCGAGTGCAAGATCTCGCGCGCCGCAGTGTCGACCGGCCTGCGGTACCTCCGGGCTCGCTTCCCCGCGGTCGAGAGTTGGCAGGTCATCCTGCACGGCCAGGACGACCTCGTTCAGGACGGTGTGCGCGTCAGCCCCGCGCTGACCTTCTTGCGCCGGCTGCCCTGACGACCTCCTGCGCCTCCACGAGACCCCGGCCCCCGGCCCCCGGCGCTGGGTGTCCCAATTCGCCACACTCGCCCGCCCACTCGCCGGCCGACGACCATCGGGTCGACCCAGCCGTCCGCAAACGCAGCGGTTTGCGGAACACCGCTCAACCGGCCGTATCGGCCCGGGCCTTGCACCGGTGCCGCGGATGGCCGTCTCCGCTGCCGCACGGCTCGCCGCTGCGCCGCCGCTGCAGCGTCCGCCCGCCAGGCAGTACCAACCGCGCTGCGCTCGCGACACCGTCCTGCACCAGGTGGTCCGCGACGCCTGGCCGGCGCTGCTCCGGCAGGCCGACGAGGGCGACTGCAGCTTCCCCGCCTTCGTCCGCGGCGAGCTCGAGGCCTTCCTCGCCTGCGGCGACCCCGCGCACGGCTTCACCCACTTGAAGTGCCCCGCCTGCGGCCTCGACCGCTTCTTGCCCTTTTCCTGCAAGACCCGCACGCTGTGCCCGAGCTGCGCCGGCCGGCGGATGAACGAGACCACGGCGCTTCTGACCGACCACGTCATCGCCGACGTGCCGCTGCGCCACTGGGCGCTGACCTTCCCGCCACCGCTGCGCTACCTGCTCGCCTACGACACCGAGCTCTGCTCGCAGGCGCTGAACATCTTCGTGCGGACAATCTTCGCTTGGCAGCGTCGCGTCGCCAAGCGCGAGCTCGGCCTCCGGCGCCGCGCCGACGCGGTGCCCGCGGCGGTGACGGTGATTCACCGGGTGGGCTCAGCCATCAACCTGAATCTGCACCTGCACAGCGCCTTCGCCGACGGCGTCTTCGTTCGCCAACACGCCGACGCGCCGCCGGTCTTTCGCGCCCTGCCGGCGCCAGAGAAGGGGGACATGCTCAGCCTGGCGTGGGAGATCTGCGAGCGGACCACGAAGCTGGTGCTACGTCTCGGCCGCTATTCCGACGCCGACCCGAACGACGCCGACGAGCTGATGCGCTCCCACCCGCTCCTGGCCGCCTGCTACCAGGCGTCGATGCAGGGCATGGTCACCGTGGGTGATCGCGCCGGCCGGGGCCTCATCCGCGTCGGCCAGCCCACCAGCGCCAACGACGACGCCGACCACGGTCCTCCCGGCCCTGGGCACGGCTTCAACCTCCACACAGGCCTGCGGACCTCGGCCCATGACCGAGGCGGCCGCGAGCGCCTGCTCCGCTACATTCTTCGCCCGCCGATCGCGACCAAGCGCCTCGAGCGGCGGCCGGACGGCCGGGTGGTCTACTGGCTGCGCCGACCCTGGGTCGACGGGACGCGCTCGTTCGTGTTCGAGCCGCTCGACTTCGTCACCAAGCTCATCCCGTTGATCCCGCCACCCCGGGCCAACCAGATCCGCTACCATGGCGCCTGGGCGCCGCACGCGGCGATCCGCCCCGAGGTCGTACCGAAGTCCCCCCCGGGCGCTCTCGGCCCGCGCCAACTGTGCCTGCCACTGCCCGGCGGCCGGTGCCCCAGCCTCAAACGAGGCGCGCCCCGCCACCGCCACGGTGGGAAGCGGCGCGCCGGCGGCCATTGTCGGCGCGGAGATAGTACCTCGCGCGGAGTCGGCACTGGAAGGCAGAGAGTTCAACGTCTGAGCTGGCGAGATCTCGCGA
>JBFYZW010000333.1:0-2845 GCA_041309305.1 Deltaproteobacteria bacterium
CGCACGACCTGCAGACGCGGGCGGGACGGCGCCGACGGCGCGCCGCGGCGCTGCCGCTCGACCGCGTCGGCGTCGAAGGCCGGCGCCTCGCGCTCGACCACGGTGATCGCCCCCTGCGGGCAGGTGCCGAGGCAAGCGCCGAGCCCGTCGCACAGCACCTCGCCGACCAGCCGCGCCTTGCCGTCCTCGATCACCAGCGCCCCTTCGGCGCAGGCCGGCAGACACAGCCCGCAGCCGTCGCACTTCTCCTGGTCGATCTCGATGATCGGCCGCTTCACGCCCCACCTCGGCTCATCGGCATCGAGCTACAATACGCATCCGTTGGCCGAACGCCAGGGTTGTCGCGCCACGGCGCCTGTGGCAAACCGCCCGACGATGAGCGCGCCCGAGTCAGCACGCCCCGCCCGACGCGACCTGGCGTTGCCCCGCGGGCAGTTCAGCCTGTGCGACTGGGGCGGCGCCGGCCCGTTGCTCCACCTCGCCCACGCCAACGGCTTCTGCGCGGCGAGCTACACCCCCCTTGCGACGCGCCTGGTCGGCGCGGCGCGCGTCGTCGGCGCCGACCTCCGCGGCCACGGCCTGACCGCTGCCCTCGCCGAGCCAGCCACGCTGCGCGACTGGTCGACCTTCGCCGACGACCTCGCCGAGGTCTTCGCGTCGTTCGGCGAGCCGGTGATCGCCGCCGGCCATAGCCTCGGCGGCGTCGCCAGCCTGATGGTCGCCGCGACCCGGCCGGAGCTGGTACGCGCGCTCGTGCTGCTCGACCCGACCATCTTCCCGCGCAGCTGGCGCTGGCCGCTGGCCGTGGCCAAGCGGCTCGGCCTCGGCCACCGCTTCCCGATCGCGGCCCGGGCCGCGGCCCGGCGGGGCGTCTGGCCGAGCCGGGACACCGTCGCGCGCGCCTTCCGTGGCAAGCCGACCTTCAGCGGTTGGGAGGAGGAGTCGTTCGCCGCCTTCCTCGACTGCTCCTTCGCCGCGCAGACGGACGGGCGCTTGCAGCTGCGCTGCGCGCCGGCGTGGGAGGCGCAGGTCTTCGCGACCACGCCGCACAACGTCTGGCGCCTGTTGCCCCGCCTCGCCTGCCCGGTGCTGCTCGTCTACGGCGAGAGCTCCGACACCTTCCGCGGCCCGGCGGCGCGCGACTTCGCCCGCAGGGTGCCACACGCGCAGCTGATGCCGGTGCCCGGCGCCAGCCACTTCGTGCCGCAGGAGCGGCCCGACGAGGTGGCGCGCGCCGTCGTCGACTTCGTCGCCCGCGTCACGGCGCGCGGGACCTGACGCGAGCGACTTGCGGCCGCGCCGCGGCGGTGCCACAACCAACAGCGATGCTCCTCCACTCCTGGTTGATCGCAGTGGCGCTCTGCCTTGCGGCCGGCGGCACCACCGCCCTGCCGCCGCAGCTGTCGCTCGCGGCGCTGGCGTTGATCGGCGTCATCGCGCTCATCCACTCGCGGCCGCGCGCCACCACCACCGCGGCGCTGTTCGCGCTGATCGTGCTGCTCGCGCAGGTCCCCCTGCTCGGCACCTGGCCGCTGCCTGGGCTGGTCGCGTTGATCCCGTTCGTCGCGCTCGGCCACCGCCTCCCCGCCTGGGTCGGCACCGGCTGGCTGCGGCGCGGCCGCCTCGACCCGGTCACCGTTGGCCTCGTCCTCGGCCTGGCGCTGGTGGCCGGCGCGGCGCTGCTCGCCTGGACCCTGCTCGCCAACCCCGACCTCGAGCCGATCCGCAAGACCTACCTCACCGACGCCCCCTGGTGGGCGACGCTGCTCGCCGGCTTCGGTTTCTCGCTGGTCAACGCGGCGGTCGAGGAGGCGCTGTTCCGCGGCGTCCTGTTCGACACCCTCGGCGGGCTGCTCGGCCACCCGCCCGCCGCGCTGGTCGGCCAGGCGATCGCCTTCGGCCTGCTCCACCTGCACGGCTTCCCCAGCGGCGGCACCGGCGTCGCCCTCGCCGCGGTCTACGGGCTCGCGACCGGGCTCTTGCGCCAACGCAGCGGCGGCCTACTCGCCCCGTTTCTGGCCCATGTCCTCACCGACATGGTGATCGTCGCGATCCTGCTCGGCGTCGCCTGAGCGCGCCCGCCGGCGGTCAACCGGCCTGCTTGATCAACAGGTCGATCATCTCGACGATTGCGTCGATCTCGGCGCCGCGGATCGGGCCGCTCTGCACGTGCTTCACCTTGCCGTCCTTGCCCAGCAGCACGAAGATCGAGGTGTTGTTGGTCTCGCCCAGGTTCCAGGCCTTGGCCAGCAGGAGATCCGGGTCGGTCAAGATCGTCGACTTGTACTTCTCGATCTTGCCGCGGATGATCTTGCGGATCAGAAAGTTCGGCGCCTTCGAGTCCTTCAGGTTGGCGATGCCGATGCCACGGTAGCGCTCGAGATCGAAGTTGCGCGCCTTGATTGCGTCGGCGAGCGGGTCGTTCATGTCCGCCTCGTCGGCGTCGTTGTAGAAGACGGCGATCACCTTCTTGCCGAAGTCGGGGATGCGCGACGGGTTGTCGTTGGCGTCGCGCAGCTCGAGGTCAGTGAGCTGCTGGCCGACCTCGGCGGCGCGGGCGCCGGAGAGCGAGAGGAACAGCGACGAGGCAACGACGAGCGAGAGCGACACGGTGCGCATGACATCCCCACCTGGTGTTTGAGTTCGATCCATTGGACGCCGGAGACGTACCACGAATGCACTGGCCCGTCGACCGCGCCGGCCGCTCAGGGTGTGATCGGTCGTCGTCGGTACGGCGTCCAGCGACCTCAGGCGTCCGAGAAGACGCGTGCGGCGGCGACCGCGCCGACAGGCGGCGCAGGGGGCCTGCGCACAGGCCCGCGCAGGCCGGGATGTGAGGCCTGCC
>JBFYZW010000334.1:0-32605 GCA_041309305.1 Deltaproteobacteria bacterium
GGACGCCAGCACCCGGCGGGGGTCGAAGCTGGCGCGCGTCAAGGAGCGACCGGCGGCGGAGCGGGAGCCGCCGGGGCCGCCACCGGTCACCGAGGACACGCCGGTCAGCGGTCCGCCGTCCGCGGCGATCGCCGAGAGCTCGGGCGGGGTGACCGCGCCGGCGCCGCCGCCGCGCTCGGTGATCGACTTCGGTCTGGCGCACCCGACCGCGGTCCGTCGTGCGCTGGCGACCCAACCGCGTCGGCGCGACGTGATGATCGTCCTCGCCTCGGTCGCGGTCGCGCTCGGTTTGATCTCCTTCACCTTCTGGTGGACGCGCCCGGCGCCGAGCCCCGAGCGGGGTGGGGTGATCGTCCTCAGCGTCCCGGAGGCGGCCGAGGTGTTGATCGACGGTGTCCAGGTCGGCGAGACGCCGTTCTCGTCGGCGAGCCTGACCGCCGGGCCGCACCAGGTGACGGTGCGCAAGGCCGGGTGGCTGCCCGAGACCCGCGAGCTGCGGATCGTCTCGCACAAGGTCATCGAGCTGCGCATCACCATGCAGCCCGTCCCGTGAGCCCGACGAGTGGTGGGCGAGCCCGGGGCGTGGACGGGGATTTGCCCCGCCTCCACCGGCGGCCTATGATGATCGGCGAGGGACCCAGGATGGCAGGCAACCGAGCGGCCTTGTGGCTCGTCGCGATACACCTCGCTGGGGCGCCGCCGGCGCTGGCGCAGGAGTCGCCGCCCGAGCGTCCGGTGCAGGTGGCGGTGCTCGAGCTCAACGCGCTCGGCCTGTCGACCGCGATGCGCAAGAACCTCGAGCTGTTGGTGCGCAACAGCATCGCGACGATCCCCCGCCACCGGGTGACGCCCCCGATCGAGGTGCAGATGGCGCTGCAGGACCCGCGGCACAAGGCGATCGCCGAGTGCGGCGGTGGGCCGGAGTGTGCGGTCAAGGTCGGCCGGTTGGTCAAGGCCGATCTGGTCGTCTTCGGGACGATCAGCACCATCGGCGAGGCGTTCAGCCTGAACCTGCGGGTCATGGAGACGCGCACCGGTAAGGAGACCGCACGACAGCAGTCGCGCATCTCCGGCAACCGCGACCTGCTCATCCCGGAGGTCCGCCTGGCCGCCTACAAGCTGGTGGCGCCGGAGCGGATCCGCGGCTCGCTGCTGATCGACATCGACGTCGCCGGCGTCGAGGTCGAGATTGACGGCAAGAAGATCGGCGTCACGCCGCTGTCGAAGCCGGTCGAAGACCTCCTCCCCGGGCCGCACGTCGTGGTGCTCAAGCGCCCCGGCTTCTCCGAGTTCCAGCAGGAGTTCGTGATCAAGCCGTTCGAGACGGCGCGCTTGAAGCTCGAGCTCGGCGCCGCGCAGGCGAAGTAGCCCGGCTCAGAACCGTCCCTGCCGCGGGTGCGGGGTGACCGGCCCGGCGACGACGCGCAGGCCCTCGAGCTGCACGGCGAAGAGCAGGGCCTCGAGGTCGGCGCTCTCGGCGACCAGGCGGAGGAGCAACGGCTCGCGCCGGCGATCGAACAGGTGCAGCTCGGCGTAGGGGATCGCGCCGAGCGCCAGCGCGCCCTCGCCGCTGCCGCGGCGCAGGTGCCCGCCCTCGGCGCGGCGCCAGAGGTAGGCGACCAGCCGGTCCTCGGCCAGCAGGGTGAAGTCCGCCTCTCCCGCCGGCGCGCTCATCGGTCGGCCAGCTCGCGGTAGGCCGGGCCGAGGTTGGCGTGCAAGAAGTCGCGGGTCAACGCCACGACCTCGCGCTGAGTTGTCGCCTGTGCCGCGGCTTCGACCAGGCGCTCACAGTCGGCGGCGCGCAGCTGGCGCACCGCCTGCTTCAGCGGCGGGATTGCGCTCGGGCTCATGCTCAGCTGGCGAAACCCGAGCCCGATGAGCAGCGGCAGGAACTGCGGGTCGCCGGCCGCCTCGCCGCAGATCGACACCGGCCGGTCGCGGGCCGCGGCGGCGGTGATGATCGCCCGCAGCGCGCGCAGGACCGCCGGGTGGTAGGCGCTGTAGAGGTAGTCGACGCGGGCGTTGCTCCGGTCGGCGGCGAGCAGGTACTGGACCAGATCGTTGGTGCCGACGGCGAAGAAGTCGCACTCCTCGGCCAGGTGGTCGACGATCAGCACCGCGCTCGGGACCTCGAGCATCACGCCCACCGGCACGCGGTCGGCGAAGGTGCGCCCACGGCCGCGCAGCTCGTCGCCGACCTCGGCGATCTGCTCTCGGGCGAAGCGCAGCTCGTCGAGCGAGGAGATCATGGGCAGGAGGATGCGCAGCGGCCCGTGGGCGCTGGCGCGCAGCAGCCCGGCGAGCTGGGTGGTGAACAACTCCGGGTGTGCAAGACAGTAGCGGATCGCGCGCAGCCCGAGCGCGGGGTTGGGCTCCGGGTCGTTGCGCAGCGCGGCGAAGACCTTCTCGCCGCCGAGATCCAGCGTCCGGATGGTCACCGGCCGATCGCCGATCTCGTCGAAGATGCGGCTGTAGGTGCGGTAGTGATCCTCTTCGTCCGGGAGCGCCGCGCGACCGGCGAAGAGGAACTCGGTGCGGTACAGGCCGATCGCCTCTCCACCGCGCTGGACGACGGTGGTCACCTCGATCGGCAGCTCGATGTTGCCGGCGATCACCAGCGACGTCCCGTCGGCGGTCGCCGCCGGCAGGGACCGGGTCTCGAGCAACTCGAGCGCACGACGGCGGTCGCGATCGTCGCGTTGCCGGCTGCGTTCGAGGTGAGCGCGCGTCGGGCGCAGCTGGACGGTCCCGGCGTGGCCGTCGACGATCACCAGATCGCCGTTACCCGCGGCGTCGAGCACGCCGACGGTGCCGACGACCGCCGGGATCTCGAGCGAGCGCGCGACGATCGAGGTGTGAGAGGTCTTGCCGCCGGCTTCGGTGACCAGCGCGGTGACCCGCTGTCGGGCGAGCAGCACGGCCGAGACCGGGCTCAGCTCGTGGGCGACGATGATCGTGCCCGCCTCGGGCAGGCCATTGAGCGGCAGCTCGCCGAGTTTGCCGCCCAGGTGCTGCAGCAGGCGCTGGCCGACGAAGTCGATGTCGCTGCGGCGCTCGCGCAGGTAGGTGTCGGCGACCTGCGCGAACAACGAGCGCCAGCGGCCGACGACGCGCGTCACCGCCCACTCGGCGTTGATCTGTTGGCTGCGGATCGCGCCGGCGATCTCGGCGAACAGCGCGCTGTCTTTGAGCATCATCGCGTGCGCTTCGACGATCGAGCGCGACTCGACGCCGGCGTCGTGTAGCAGCGCCTGGGCCGCGTCGAGCTGCGCCACCGCGGCGTCGATCGCCTCGCGCAGACGCCGGATCTCGTGATCGATCTGGTCTGCTTGCAGATGATGGCGTGGGACGCGCAGCCGGCCCTGGTCGAGCAGGAGGACCCGGCCGCTGGCGATTCCGGGCGAGGCGCCGATGCCCCGGAACAGACGCGGCCGGCCGGTCATCCCTGGACGAAGCCGTTCTCGATCAGGTCGGCAACCGCCTGGACCGCCGCGTCGGCGTCGGGCCCCTCGGCGCTGACCTCGAGGATCGTCCCCTTGGCGGCGGCGAGCGACAGGACGCTCATGATGCTCTTGCCGTTGGCGCGCGTCCCGGGCCGCTCGAGCCACACCTCGGCGGCGAACCGGGTCGCGGTCTGGACCAGCGCGCCGGCGGCGCGCAGGTGGAGCCCGAGGTCATTGGTCACCCGCACGGTGCGTTTGGCTGGCGGGCTCACTTCTTGGCCCCCTGTCCGTCCGCTTCGTCCTTGACCCCGAGCACCTGGCTGGCCAACGCGATGGCGCGACGGCCGTAGTCTTTGACCTCGGTCGACAGGTTGGTCAACGAGCCGTCACGGCCAGCCAGCTGCATGGCCTTGATCAACATCGGCAGGTTGGCGCCGGTGACCACCTCGACGCGACCGGGCTGGTGGAGCGTCAGGCCGACGTTCGACGGGGTGCCGCCGAACATATCGGTCAGCACCAGCACGCCGGCCGGACCGCCGACCCGCTCGATCGCCGCGTGCAGGCGGGCCTCGTAGCTGGAGGTGTCATCGGTCTCGGTGATCGCCACCGCCTCGAGCGGTCCTTCGCCGGGGAAGACCGAACGGGCGGTGGTGACCAGCGCCTGGGCCAGGTCTCCGTGTGCAGCGACGACGATGCCGATCATGGTTTCACTCCTCTGATGTCGCGGTGACGTGGATGGACGGCCACGCCGCGCGCGCTGAGCTCGGCGGCGATCGCCTCGACGATCGCCACCGATCGGTGTTGTCCCCCCGTACAGCCGACGGCGACGGTCAGATAGCGCCGCCCCTCGCGGGTGTAGTGCGGCAGCAGGAAGTCGAGCAGATGGACGAGCTCGGCCAGAGTCGCTCGACCGGCGGGCGAGCCGACCACGAACTCGCGCACCGGGGCGTCGCAGCCGGTCAACGTCCGGAGGTCGGGATCGAAGTAGGGGTTGTCGAGGAAGCGGACGTCGAAGACCAGATCCGCCTCGAGCGGCAGGCCGAACTTGAAACCGAACGAGAGCAGGGCGATGTGCAGGTCAGCGCCGGGCGGCACGTTGACGATCTGGGCGATGATCTGGGCGCGCAGCGTGTGGGGCGACATCGCCGAGGTGTCGAGGGTCTGGTCGGCGATCTCGCGCATCGGCACGAGCAGCTCGTGCTCGTGGAGGATCGCCTGGCGCAGACCGCAGCCGTCGTCGAGTGGATGGCGCCGGCGGGTCTCGGAGTAGCGGCGGATGAGCGCCGCCTCGTTCGCCTCGAGGTAGAGCAGGCGCACGTCGACACCCGCGGCGCGCAAGCCGCCGACCATCGCCGGGAGCTCGCTGCCCAGGCGCGGCTCGCGCAGATCCATCACCAGCGCCAGGTTGTGGATCGTCGGATCGTCGTCGGCGAGCTCGACCAATGGCGCGACCAGGCTGACCGGCAGGTTGTCGATGCAGAAGTAGCCGTGATCCTCGAGCGCGCGAATGGCGGTCGATTTGCCCGAGCCGGATTGGCCGGTGAGGATGAGCAGCGACAAGGCCATCAGCGAGGGCCTCGCGGGAGCCCAGGCGGCGCGCCGCTGGCCAGCTGGCGCTCGAGCCGATCCTGCAGCTCGCGCGCCGCGTGGTGCCCCTGTTGCCGGAGCAGATGGTTGCGCGCCGCGACCTCGACGATCGCCGCCAGGTTGCGTCCGGGGCGCACCGGCAGGCGGATCTTGGCGACGCGCATATCGAGGTACTCTTCGTAGAGGTCGTCGAGCCCGGTGCGGTCGGCCTCGGCCGCGCCCTCGAACAACTCGACGACCAGCTCGACGACCTTCCGTTCGCGCACCGAGGCGGCGCCGAAGAGATCGAGGACGTTGATGATCCCGAGGCCGCGCACCTCCATGTGGTTGCGGGTCAACGGCGAGCCGAGCCCGAAGAGCCGGCGGTGGCGGGTGCGGAGTCGCACGACGTCGTCGGCGACCAGCCGGTGTCCGCGCAGGATCAGGTCGAGGGCGCACTCGCTCTTGCCGATGCCGCTGGTGCCGGTGAGCAGGACGCCGACGCCGAAGACATCGACCATCACCGCGTGGATGGTGGTCTCCGGGCTGAGGTTCTCGTCCAAAAAGTCCTGCACCAGGGTGATGAAGCGGCCGGTGGGCCACGGGGTGCGGAAGACGGCGACGGCGGCGGCCTCGGCGTGGGTCAGGAGCGTCGGCGGCGGCTCCTCGTCGTCGGTGACCACGACGCAGCCGATCGGCAGGCGCAGCAGGGCCGCCAGCGCGGCGCTCCGCTGCTCGTCACCGAGCGTGGCGAGGTAGCGGATCTCGGTCTCGCCGAACACCTCGATCCGGTGCGGTTGCACCGCGTCGAGGAAGCCGGCCAGCGCCAGCCCCGACTTCTGGATCTGCGGCGACTCGAGCGTGCGGTGGAGGCCCTGCTCACCCGCGACCAGCGTGAGCCGGAGGTCGAACTCCCTGTCCTCGCGCAGCGCGGCGACCAGGATCTGCATCGTTCACTGCTCGCTATCGGCGGTGACGAAGGCGTTGAAGAGCGCGGCGTTGTCGGGCAGGGTCAAGAGCGATTGCCTGAACGCGGCGTTCTTGAGCAGCCGCGAGACCCGCGCCAGGGCCTTGAGGTGGGTGCCGGCCGAGTTCTCCGGCACGAGCAGGACGAAGAAGAGGTGCACCGGCTGGCCGTCGATCGCGTCGAAGGCGACGCCGGCGCGGCTGCGGCCGAAGCAGGCGACCAGCTGGACGGTGCCGTCGAGCTTGGCGTGCGGGATCGCGACGCCTTCGCCGACGCCGGTCGAGCCCAGGCGCTCGCGATCGCTGAGGGCGTGGTGCACCTGCTCAGCGGACAGGGGGAGTCCGGGGGTGTGTTGGCAGAGGACCTCTGCCAACTCGCGCAGGACGCCGGCCTTGTCCTGGCCGTGAAGATCGGCGATGACCCGCGCCTCGGTCAGGATGTCTGTGAGCCTCACGCCGTCCTCCGCGCTCCCCGCGCGGCTCTTATCACACGCCTCGGTTCGAGCGATAGGGGGCCTGGCCGGGCCGTGGCGGCCGGATCAGTTGAGCTTCTTGCGCCGTGACGACGAGGGGATCTTCAGCATTTCGCGGTACTTCGCGACCGTGCGGCGCGCGATCTCGATGCCGTGCTGGCCGAGCATCTCGACCAGCTGTTGGTCCGAGAGCGGCGTCCGGGGGTTCTCGTCGGCGATCAGCCGCTTGATGTGCTCGCGCACCGACTCCGAGGCGATGCTGTCGCCGTCCGAGCGGCTGATCGAGGAGTTGAAGAAGTAGCGCAGCTCGTAGATGCCCTGGGGCGTGTGGACGTACTTGTTGGTCGTCACGCGCGAGATGGTCGACTCGTGCATGCCGACGTCTTCGGCCACGTCCTTGCGCGTCAGAGGCTTGAGGTAGGAGGCCCCTTTGTCGAAGAAGTCGCGCTGCGCCTTGAGGATGCTCTCCATCACCCGGTAGATGGTCCGCTGGCGCATGTGGATGCTACGGATCAACCAGACCGCGTTGCGTAGCTTCTCCTGGATGAACGACTTGGTCTGCCCGCCCGATTGTTGCATCGCGGTGCGGTAGTAGTTGGAGATGCGCAGCTTCGGCAGCCCATCCTCGTTGAGGACGATCGCGTAGCCGTCGCCCACCTTGTGGACGTAGATGTCCGGGGTGATGTACTGCGGCTCCTTGTCGCTGAAGGCTCGGCCCGGGCGCGGCTCGAGCCGGGCGATCTGTTGCACCGCCTCGTGGACCTCGTCGAGCGTGACCTTCAGGTCACGGGCGATCGCCTGGTGGTTGCGGCGCTCGACGTTGCCGAGGTGTCGGTCGATGATCGCCTCGAGCAGCGGCCGCGCCTGCGCCTGGCGCTTGACCTGGATGAGCAGGCACTCGCGCAGATCGCGGGCCGCGACGCCCAGCGGCTCGAACGTCTGCAGCTCGAGGATCACCGCGTCGACCTCCTCGTCGGTGACCTCCAGCTCGAGCGCGACGGTCCGCGCGGCGTCGGGCGCCAGGTAGCCGTCCTCGGTGATCTCCTCGATCAGCATCGCGGCGATGCGCGCCTCCTCGGTCGAGAAGTCGCCCATCTGGACCTGCCAGCGCAGGTGGTCGTGCAACGAGACCGGCTTGGCGTGGGTGGCCTCGAACGAGGGCAGCTCATCGTGGCCTGACGAGCCGGCGCTGGCCGGCAGCGAGTAGCTGTAGGTCTCGAGGTACGCCTCCCAGTCGACCTCGCGGTCCACGTCGCGCGAGGTCGGCTCCGGGGTGGCGTCGGCCGGCGCGTCGCTGAGCACCGTGCCCATGTCGCTGGCGATCTCGGCCTGCTCGACCGGCGCGGCGGCGAGCACGGTCTCGCCGGCGGCGTTGGTCTCGACCTCGGCGCTCGGCGCGGCGAAGTCGAGCTGCTCGCTCGGGGCGTCCGCCTCGCCGGCGTCGTCGCTGCCGTCCCCGCGCTCCTCGAGCACCGGGTTGCCGTCCATCTCCTCGCGCAGCGCCTCGGCCATCTCGAGGTGGGAGAGCTGGAGAAGCTTGATCGCCTGCTGCAGCTGGGGGGTCATCACCAGCTGCTGCACCATCTTCTGTTGCAAGCGCAGATCGAGTGCCATGGTGTCGCGATGATAGCGGAAAGGCCCCGCGCCTCCAACCTCGGCCCGCGCCGGCGGGCGCGCGTTGCTGCCGCGCGGCCGGCCGTGTCAAGGGGGCGAGGTCGGTGGAGCGTCTACAGGGTGAACTCGGCGCCCAGGTAGGCGCGCCGCGCCTCGGGATTGGCGACGATCTCCTGTGGCGTCCCGGCCAGGAGGATCCGGCCCTCCGAGATCAGGTAGGCCCGGTCGCAGGTGCCGAGCGTCTCGCGCACGTTGTGATCGGTGAGCAGCACACCGATCCCCTGATCACGCATCGCGCGGATGAAGCCGCGGATCTCGGTCACGGTGATCGGATCGACGCCGGCGAACGGCTCGTCGAGCAGGACGACCCGCGGTGAGGGGATCAGCGTGCGCGCCATCTCGACCCGCCGGCGCTCGCCGCCGGAGAGCTGGCCGCCGAGGTTGTCACGCACGTGGCCGAGGTTGTATCGCTCGATCAACGCGGCGGCGCGAGCGCGGCGCTCGGCTGCCGGCAGCTGCTGGATCTCGAGCACGGCGAGGAAGTTCTCCTCGACGGTGAGGCCGCGGAAGACCGTCGCCTCCTGCGGCAGGTAGCCGAGGCCGAGGCGGGCGCGCTCGTAGAGCGGCAGGCGCTGCAGGTCGTGGTCGCCGAGCCAGACCGAGCCGCCGTCGGCCGGCAGCAGCCCGGCGACGATGTTGAACGAGGTGGTCTTGCCGGCGCCGTTCGGGCCGAGCAGGCCGACGATCTCCCCGGCGTCGACCGAGAAGGAGACGTCCCGGACGACCTCGCGCCGGCGGTAGGCCTTGCTCAGGTGTTCGGCGCGGAGCAGCGCCGTCATCGTCGCGGCTCGGCTGGCGGGGGCAGCGGGCAGGTGGCCGGCAGCGCGCCCGCGATCGGGTCCGGCGCCGGCGCCGGCCGCTCGCCGGTCGCCTGGTGGATGACGCCGGTCGGCTTGATCACCCGTGCCCGGTCCTGCTTGACGTCGACGATGATCCGCTGCCCGCTGAGCAGGCTCTGGCCGCGTTGCAGCTGTGGCTGGCCGCTGAGGGTCAACGCCGAGGTCGCGACGTCGAACTCGGCCTTGTCCGCCCACATCGTCTCGTCGCCGCGGCGGGCGCGCACCTCCTGGGTGCAGACGAAGCGCTGCCAGCCCCAGGCGGTGTCGGCGTGCCCTTCGAAGTAGCGGCAGCAGACGAGCAGGTCGTCGCGCCGCAGCACGACGTTGCCCTGGCAGACCGCGCGGTTCGGCTTGGTCAAGATCTGCATCGCGTCACAGCGGAACTCGAGCGGTCGATCGCCGACCTCGGCGTCCCGACGCTCGGCCGGCGCCGCGCCCGGCAGGCCGAGGTTGATCGCCAACCAGATCTGGATGATCGCCTGGGCCAACGTGTCACGGTAGAGCAACCACATCGCAGGCCGACTATGGGGTCGCCGTGGCGTCGAGATCAAGCGGTTGTCGCCGCCAGCGGTCGTGCAGCCAGACCCATTGCGCCGGCGCGGCGCGGATCGCCTGCTCGAGCCAGGCGTTGATCCGCGCCGTCAGCTCGAGCGTCTGCGCGTCGTGGTCGCCGATGGTCGGCAGCGGCAGCCGCTCGGCGCGCAACTGGTGGCCGGCGCCGTGCCGGTGGCCGGCGAGGGCGATCACCGGCGCGCCGTGGCGGAGCGCCAGGCTGGCGGCGGCGGTCGGCGTGTGCGCCGGTCGACCGAAGAAGGGCACGAAGGCGCCGTGCACCCGCGTGTCCTGGTCGATGAGCAGCCCGAGGATGCCGTTGTGGCGGAAGACCCGGAGGAGCTCCTTGGGCACGTTGTCGTCGCCGCGCCAGAGGATGCGCTGACCGAAGGCGGTGCGCTGCTGATCGACCCACCGGGTCAGGCGGGGGTCGTACAGCGGCTTGGCGATTGCGGTCATCGGATAGCCGTGGGCGGCGAGGACCTGGGCGCACAGCTCCCAGTTGCCAATGTGTCCGCCGACGGCGACGACGCCGCGGCCTTCGGCGAGCGCCGCGTCGAGCAGCCGCCGCATCTCGTCCGGCAACGTGACGCGCGCCGGCCCGCGCATGAAGCGCTCGACGTGCACCATCTCGGCCGCCGAGATCCCCAGGTGGACGAACATCTGGCGCACGACGCGACGTCGCTGGCGCGCGGAGAGCTCGGGCAACGCGGCGGCGAGGTTGGCCAGGGCACGTCGCCGGTCCGACAGGTCGACGGTCGCGGCCAGGTGACCGAGTCCGACCGCGACGGCGCGGACCCAACCGAACGGCAGGGCCCGGGCGAGCGTCGCCACCAGGCGGAGGAGGAGGTAGATGAGGGTGTTCTTGCGCCGCTGCCACGCGCTCCAGCGGGCCGGCAGCGCGGCGCCCAGGACCCGGCTCATGGGCGGGTCTTGCCAGCTCCCCGTGCGCCGCGCAAGGCGCGCGAGGTTGTGTTACCGAACCCTCACCGCCTATATAGAGGACCGTCAACCTTCTGGAGGTCACGATGAACGAGGCGGTCATCCTCTCCGCTGCGCGCACTCCGATCGGCAGCTTTTTGGGCACCCTCTCCTCCGTGCCGGCCCCGCGGCTGGGCGCGACGGCGATCGGCGCGGCGGTCGAACGCGCCGGCATCGCGAAGGACGCGGTGCAGCAGGTGATCATGGGCAACGTGCTGCAGGCGGGCATCGGCCAGGCGCCGGCGCGCCAGGCGTTGATCTACGCCGGCCTGCCGCAACGGACCGGCGCGATCACGCTGCACAAGGTCTGCGGCTCCGGGCTGCGCGCGGTCCTCGACGCGGCCAACGCCGTCCGCGTCGGCGAGTGGGAGGTCGTCGTCGCCGGCGGCATGGAGTCGATGTCGCTGGCGCCCCACCTGCTCGAGGGGGCGCGGGCCGGCTTCCGCATGGGCGAGGCGAAGATCGCCGACTCGATGATCAAGGACGGCCTGTGGGATCCGTACGGCGACAAGCACATGGGCAACTGCGGCGAGCTGTGCGCCGCCGAGTATGCGTTCACCCGCGAGGCCCAGGACGCGTTCGCGCTCGAGTCGTACAAGCGGGCCCAGGGCGCGATCGAGAGCGGCAAGTTCGCCGCTGAGCTGGTGGCGGTCGAGGTGCCGGGCAAGAAGGGGGAGACCACCCGGGTCGACAAGGACGAGGAGCCGTTCAAGTCGCCGCTCGACAAGATGAGCAAGCTGCGTCCGGCGTTCGACAAGAACGGCACGATCACCGCCGCGAACGCGTCGAAGATCAACGACGGCGCGGCCGCGCTGGTGGTGACCGGGGCCGAGTGGGCGAAGGCGCAGGGGAAGAAGCCCCTGGTTCGGATCCTCGGTCAGGGCTCGGTGGCGCAAGCGCCGGAGTGGTTCACCACCGCGCCGGCCGGGGCGGCGCGGATGGCGCTCGAGCGCGCCGGTCTCACGGTCGCGGCGATCGACCGCTGGGAGATCAACGAGGCCTTCGCGGTGGTGACGATGGCCGCCATCCGAGACCTCGGCCTCGACCCGGCCAAGGTCAACGCCCGCGGCGGCGCGGTGGCGCTCGGCCACCCGATCGGCGCCTCCGGCGCGCGGATCCTGACCACGTTGATCCACACCCTGGTGCAGGAGAAGCTCAAGCTCGGCTGCGCCTCGATCTGCATCGGCGGCGGTGAGGCCGTTGCCGTCGTGATCGAGAACCTGACCCTCTGAGCCCCTCGATGAGCGCCGCCACCGTGGCCGCCCCGCGTCGTCGCTGGCTCAGCGGCACGGCGCTGGCGGTGATCTCTGCCACCCTGCTGAGCGGGGCACTGCTCGCGCCGCTGGTGCTCACGTTGGCGGAGCGCAGCCCGATCACCGGGTTGCGCGAGGTGCTGGTCTGGACCGGCGTCGTGGCGACGTTGGCCTACGCCGCGGCGCTGGCCACTGTGCTCGAGCGGCGGGCGGCCTGGCGCGAGAGCGCGCTGGCGTTCGCCGCCCTGGCGTTGGTGCTGCTGGCCGTCGAGCACTGGACCGGGTGGGCGCTCGTCCCGCTCTCGGGCGGGGCGCGCGTCGGCCTGCTGGTCACCGGCCTGGCGGCCGCAGGGTTGGGCGCGAGCCTGGCTCGGCTCTACTTCGCGCATGGCCTGGTCTGGTGGGTGGTCAACCAGATCGGCCTGCTGCTCGGCCTCGTGGGGACGGCGTTGCTGGTCGGCCTGTGGCGCGCGATCGCGACTCGGCGCTTTCACTGGGACGCGTTCGTCGCCGGGTTGGCGGTTATGGAGCTCGGCCTCGGCGCCGTCGCCGCGGTTGTCGCCTTCGCCCCCGAGCAGACCTACCTGTGGCGTGACGAGCTGATCTGGGGCGGGACGATGGCGACGATGCTCGTCGCCGGCTTCGTCATCGGCCGCCTCGGTCGACGCCTCGGCTACTGGGAGAGCTACCTCGCGCTGCTCGTCACCGTCGCCGTGGTCGTCGTTCACCTGGCGGTCGGCTGGCACCGGCTGCTCGGCATCGGACCGGGCGAAGCGGAGAGCCACTTCGACTTCCTGGTCGCGATGCCGCCGGGGGTGCGCATCTTCGGCAGCATGTGGCAGCGGATGGTCGCGCTCGGCGCCGTCGCTGCCTTCCTGGTCACCATCTTCGGCGGTTCGCTCGCCTATCTCTTCTTCGCCGACGAGGGGCGCTGGGATCCGCGCTTCAGCTTCGAGCGCCTGATCGGCCAGCGGCACCTGCTCGGCCGCGGCGCCGCCGTCTCGACCACCGCGCTGGTCGCCGTGCTCGGCGTCGCGGGCGGGGTCGCCTCGCTGGTGACGGTGACCGCGGTGATGAGCGGCTACCAGAACGACATCCAGGCGAAGATCCTGACCACCAACGCGCACTTCGTGGTCCAGAAGTACGGCCTCGACTTCACCGAGTACGATGAGATCGCCGATGAGGCGTTGGCCGATCCCGAGGTGCTCGCCGCGACGCCGTTCATCTTCAATGAGGCGATGTTGGCGACCAGCGAGCGCGGGCTGGGCGTGCTGATCAAGGGCATCCTGCCGGCCGAGGCCGGCCAGGTCACCGGCATCGAAGGCAACCTGTGCGCCTCGTTCACCGCCGACGGCGTTTGCACCGCCTTCCCCGCCGGTGGGGGGCCGCACCTGCCCGCGCTGCTCGCCAGCGAGCGGAATCTGCCCAGCCTGGTGGTCGGCTCCGAGCTGTTCAAGAAGCTCGAGCAACCGCTCGGCGCGGTGGTGACCTTGACCACGCCGGTCGGCATCGCCGGCGCGCGCGGCAACGCGCCCCGTCGGCTGCAGTTCCGGCTCGGCGGCGTGTTCCGCTCGGGGATGCACGACTTCGACGTGCGCCTGGCCTACCTCGATCTGGCCGCGGCGCAGCGCCTGATGGGCCTCGGCGAGGCGGTCAACGGCCTGGAGCTCAAGGTGCGCGACCCGGAGCGGGTCGAGCTGGTCGCCGAGCGGGTGCTCAACCGCATCGGCCGCTACCCGTACCGCACGCTCGACTGGCGCGAGCTGAACATCGGCATCTTCACGGCCCTGAAGCTGCAGAAGATCGTCATGTTCCTCGTCTTGACCTTCATCATCATCGTCGCCGCCTTCAACATCGCCTCGACCCTGTTCATGGCCGTGGTCGAGAAGGCGCGTGAGATCGCGGTGCTCAAGTCGATGGGGGCGCGCGACGCCAGCGTGATGAAGGTCTTCGTTCTCGAGGGGTGGTTCGTCGGCGGCGTCGGGACGCTGGTCGGCCTCGTGCTCGGGCTCGGGGTCTGCCTGCTCCTCGCCGAGGCGCACATTGGCATCGCGGCCGATGTCTACATGGTCGAGTCGCTCAGCGTCCGCTTGCAGCCGCTCGAGGTCGGGGTCACCGCAGTCGCGACGCTGGTCATCTCCCACCTGGCGACGCTCTACCCGGCGCTCAAGGCCGCCCGCCAGCGGCCGGTGGACGCGATGCGCTACGAGTGAATGTAGGCTGGTATCACACCTGGTGACGCACGGCAGCGTCGACGGCTCTGGCGCCCGGTAGTACAATCGCTCACATGCGGTGCGGCAGTGGGCGGCGCCAGCGCGGCCAGGCGTTGGTCGAGACGACGATCGTGATCTCGATCTTCGTCTTCGTCATCCTCGGCGCGCTGCAGATCATGATGATCCAGCACGGGCGGATCATGACCGAGTACGCCGCCTACAACGCGGCGCGCGCCGGGGTGGTGCACAACGCCAACTGGAACGTGATGCGCAACGCGGCGCTCATCGGCGCCCTGCCGCTCTACCGGCGCACCGACACCCCGGGGGAGTTCTTGCGCACCTGGGCGACGGTGAAGGTCGCGGCCGAGCTGACCGAGGCGATCGACACGGCCGGCGCGACGCTCGAGCGTCTGGCCGGCGACCTCATCGGCGTGCCGATCTCCGGCATCGTTCAGGACATCTCGTTGATCGAGGTGCACGTCACCAGCCCGGACGCACAAGCCTTCCGCGCCGCGGAGCAGTTCATGCGCCGCGAGGAGAGCCGCGCCCAGCAGGCCGACGCGCGCTTCAGCGGCGAGCGGGGGTTGCGTTTCCCCGAGGGCTACGAGGAGATCGACTTCGATCTGGTCGAGTTCTTGCGCGAGCACCCGGAGGGCGGGCGGCTGGGGATCGAGGTGCGCGTGCTCTACCCGCTCAAGATCCCGATCATCAACAAGATCATCTTCGAGCTGTGGCTGGCGCAGCTGCTCTTGCAGACCCGCCGGGTCGAGTCGGACATCACCGAGTGGGCCGAGCTGCGCGGTCGTACCGTCGGCGGTCGGCACTCCGGGCGTTACCTCGACGAGGCGGTGGCCGAGGCCGAAGGCGAGGGACCGACCGACGACTTCTTCACCACCCGGCAGTGGGTGAAGGAGGTGCGCACCCTGCGCTACGTGGCCGAGAACTACGGCGTCTACCTCATCCCGCTGCACGCGACCTACGCGATGCAGATGCAGTCGAACATGTTCGAGGAGAACCAGCGCGAGCCGGTCTGGTTCTCGTTGGGAGACTGATGGGGCGTAGGCGGCCACGGACGCGCGGTCAGGCCATCCTGCTGGCGGTGGTGGGGCTGCTCGTCCTCGCCATCGGCATGTACACCTCCTACAACCTGTCGCGGGCGGTCTACGAGAAGATCCAGCTGCAGAACGCCGCCGACGCCACCGCCTACTCGCTGGCGACGATGGAGGCGCGCACCTTCAACTTCATCGCCTTCGCCAACCGGGCGCAGGTGGCCAACTACGTCCAGATCCTCGAGTCGCAGTCGATCCTCTCCAGCGCCACCTTCGTCGAAGGCTTCACCGCCTGGCTCGGCGATTACCTCCAGGCCGCCGGTCGGTCGCTCAAGCTGCTCAGCTACATCCCCGGGCTCGGCAGCCTGGCCGCGGTCGGCGACACCCTGCGTCAGCTCGGCGAGGGGCTGGAGAAGGCCTACGACGAGGTGCTCAAGCCCGGCCTCGAGCAGATGGACACCTGGCAGCCGCAGTACGTGCGGCTGAAGACGGCCGAGAATCAGGCGCTGCTCGCGGTCGCGGCGATGCTGGCCCTCAGCACCGAGCTGCAGCTCGGCGATGGGGCCTTCCACATCACGCAGGCCAACGACCCGGGCGCGCGGCGCAACTGGCTGTCGTTCATCCTCAACGGCTTCAACATGGTCTCCTACACGACGGCCTTCGACCTGGCGAGCTTCGGCAAGGAGGAGCCGAAGCGGGTCATGACCGAGCTGGCGCACGCGGCGCGCCACGGCACGGCGCCGAACTCCCCGGCCGACTTCGTCGTCGCCCGCGGTCCGTTCGCGCAGATCGAGGGGCTGCTCAGCGCGGTCAGCGGCGGGATGGACCTCGGCGGTCGCGCCGGGGACCGGGCCCGCGACCGGCTCGGCGGCCTGTTCGATCTGCTCAACAACCTGGTCCCGGCCTTCGTCGGTACCGGCAAGCTGCTCACCTCCGACGGCGAGAGCACCGACCTCGAGGACACCGCGCGACACAACCCGGATCACTCGGGGTTGGCGCGCGGCGACGCGGTGACGGCGAAGGACACGTTCAAGTCCGACGCGATCCTCGTCCCGCCGTTCAATCGCAGCGGTATGGTCTTCGCGTCGGTGACCTCGGCGACCGATCAGAGCCGCCACTGCCGCTACAAGGGCAAGCCGAGCGACTACGGGCGCGCCTGGCGCATCTTCGTCCTGCCGTTCGCGCGCGACTTCGCCTGCGAGGAGGAGGACGGCCGGCACCGGTGGCGGGCGTTGATCGGCGAGGGCGGCATTCAGCCCTATCTCAAGTTCGCGCCCAAGCTGTCCGGGATTTCGGCCGAGCGGACGAGCTTCAACCAACCGGACGTCTGGGTCTACCTGAACAAGCCGAGCGCGGCGATGGCGCTCGCCGGGGGCAAGGACCTCGACTTCCAGATCAGCCAGGGGAGGCGGCGCGCCGCGCTCGACGCGCGCATCGCCGAGGAGGGGCTGTTGAACACGGGGCTCGGCGAGGGGCTGCACGCCATCGCCCGGGCGCAGGTCTATTACCACCGGCCGGGGGCGTGGCAGGAGCCGCCCAACTTCTTCAACCCGTTCTGGGGCGCGCGGCTGGCGCCGAAGAACGCGGCGATCAAACGGCTCGGCAGCGCGGTCGGCCTCGGGGACACCCTCGGGCAGCTGATCGGCGATAACATCTGGATGCACTGAGGGAGCGATGATGCGACGGCGGGCACACCTCGATCCGAAGCGGCAGCGCGGCGCGTCGCTGACCGAGTTCGCCATCGTCGTGCCGCTGGTGGTCGCGGTCTTCTACGCCTCGATGTACCTGACCGAGCTCGGCGCCTTCAAGCTCAAGGCCCAGGAGATCGCCCGCTACGGCGCCTGGGCCTTCACCCAGCACCCGCTGTCGAACTACGAGAGCGACAACTTCAACCACAACGACAGATTCAACCGGGCGCGCGACGCGGTGGCCGACGAGCTGACCGCGGTCTACCTCGACCTCGACGGCGCGAAGGACCGGGCGCTGCCGATCGGCGCCTGGGGGCTCACCGCCACGGCGCTGTACGAGCCGGCGCAGGGGAGCGACTTCCGCAACCAGCCGGCCGCGTTTTTGCCCACCTGGGCCCAGCAGGACTGGGCCAGCCCGTTGTCGACGATCGGACTGATCTTGAACTTCCTCGGCCTCGGCACCGGCACCGAGTCGTTCGCCAGCGGGCCGTTCACCCGCCTGCACTTCAACCATCGCGGCCAGGTGAGCGCCCGCGCCAGCGTGCGGATCGTGCCGCCGATCCAACCGGACCGCCTGCGCCGCAACGTCGCGGTCGCCGCCCTCGGCGCCGAGCGGGGGATGGACCTCGGGCGCTTCCTGCCCACGGTGTCTGGGCGGGTGCTGCGCGACGAGAACAGCCGGCCGATCGAGACGACGCTGATCGCCGATCCGTGGAAGATCCACGAGGGGCTCTCGGCTCACCCGGCGCGCGATTCGGGCTACGCCCGGATGGTCCAGGAGGTGAGTGACAACGGGCTGAAGGCGCTCCCGGGCGGGCAGATCATCGGCTTCCTCACCGGCCTCAACCAGTCGCTCAAGAAGCTCCCCGGCGGGTTGACGCAGATCTTCGGCTTCCAGCCCTCCGACCCGCGTTCGCACCTCGTCTCCCGCCCCTACACCCGGCCGCGCGGCCAGCAGCCCAGCTACCGTGGGACGCCGCAGCCGGGTCAGGTGGACATCTTCCACTACGTCGGCGAGCGGGCGCAGGAGTCCGGGGCGGTGACCAACTTCGAGACCATGCCGCTCTACCTCGACCCAGAGAGCGCCAGCGGCTCGAAGTACCTCGAGTCGCTCAACGAGCGCGGGCCGAACTTCATGGGCTGCAGGACCGCCGGCAAGCGTGGGTGCTGGGAATGAGCGCGCGGCGCGTCGTTGCCGTCTTCGCTGTCGCGCTCGGCGTCGCGGCGCTCGCCGGCGTGCTGGTCGCTCGCCACGACGAGGCGCAGGCCTTCGCCGAGCGGCTGGTCACCTCTGCGACGCTGGCTCGGCACGTCCCTCCATACCCGGACAGCCGAGCGATGCCGCTCGGTGAGACAGTGCACGTCTCGGGCGTCGCGCGCGAGCTGGCCTACGCGTTGACGGTCGACGCGCCCGACAAGGTCGCCGATCGCTACGAGGGGATCTGGCGGAGCCAGGGGCTGCGCGTCGAGCGGCGCGCGCACGACGGGGCCGAGTGGGTGACCGCCTTCGCCGACGAGGACCCCTGGGTGCGCACCGTGGTCGCCAGCGCGACGGAGCGAGGGACGGTGCTGGTGCAGAGCCTTCGGCCGCTGCGCGGCTCCGCCGCGGTGCCGGCCTTCCCCTGCCCGGCCGGCTGCGTGTTGCTCGATCACACCGGTGCGCGTGATGGCGGCGTGACCACCGAGGTCGTCTTCCTGGCCTGCGACGGGTACCTCGCCGAGTTGGTCGATTTCTACGACGACCTGTTGGTCTCGCTCGAGCGGCGCGAACGGCTGCGCGAGAGCGGGCCGGCGTCGCTCTTCGTCACCTACTCCGGCGCCACCCACGAGGTCAGCCTCGCCGCCACCGAGAGCGGTGACCCGCCGCGGGTCGCCGCGACGATCACCTGGCAGGAGCGACGATGAGCGGTGCGCGGCACGACCGCCGGCAGCGCGGCCAGGCGATGACCGAGTACGCCTTGATCGCCGTGCTGGCGCTGGCGACGCTGTTCCTTCCGGTGGTCCCCGATCCCAATGGCGGGAACACCTCGATCTTTCTCTTGTTCGTCCAGGTGTTTGACATCTATATCAACTCGTTCCACGCGGTGATTTCGCTGCCCGTCCCGTGACTCCGGGCAGCACGAGGCGAACCAACCCATGCTCCAGGGACGCATTCCGTTGATCCTGGCCGCGGTCTTCGCGGTGCTCGCGTCGATCGTCGCCTACCTGACCATCAAGGAGCGCACCGACCGGATCGCGGCCCGCTGGAAGCCGGTCAAGGTGATGAGTGTCAACCGCGACATGAAGGCGGGCGAGACGTTGACCAACAACGTGCTGACGTTGATCGAGCTGCCCAAGCAGAACGTCACCGGCTCGGTGATCACCGTCGAGGCGGTCAACCAGGGCCTGCCGGTGCGCGGCCAGAAGCTGTCGATGGACATCATGGCCGGTGACCCGTTGCTCTTCTCGCACATCCACACCAAGACCGGTGACCAGCACCTCGCCGACGCGGTGCAGAAGCGCGGCCGGGCGGTGTCGATCCGGGTCGCGCCGGAGAGCTCGGTGCACCACTGGATCGAGCCGGGCGACCACGTCGACGTCGTCGGCGTCTTCCGCGATCCGAAGTCGCGCGAGATGATCTCACTGACCATGCTGCAGAACGTCATCGTGCTGGCCACCGGCCGCATCGGCGGGCAGACCAATCTCCGGCTGCTCAACGAGAACGAGCGGGCCTTCAACACCGTGACCTTGCACGTCCTCCCCGAGGCGGCGGAGATGCTCATCCTCGGCCAGGATCTGGGCACGCTCTACCTCACGCTGCGCAGCTCGGAGGACAACGAGATCCGCGACTTCGAGGACACCCGCACCTCGATCACCACGCTGCTCACTGGTGAGCGGTCGAAGCGCATCTCGAAGACCCAGTCGAGCATCTTCAAGGTCGAGATCATCCGCGGCCGACGCTCCGACGTCGAGGTGGTGCCGTGACGCTCGACCTGCTCCTGCTCGTCTTCTCCGCCGGGGCGGTCTTCTTCCTCGTGACGCTGATCGTCGCGGTGCTGCGCGCCGCCTACGCCCAATACGAGGAGCGTTACCTGGCCAAGAAGATCACCGACCTGTCGGAGATGTTCTTCTTCGTCGGTCCGCGGCAGCTGTTCATCCTCACCGTCGCGGTCACCGCGATCGGTGGCACCGTTGGGCTACTGCTCTTCGGACCGGTGTTGACCTTGATCCTCGTCCTGCTCGGCGTGCTCTCGCCGACGCTGCTGGTCCGCTTCTATCGCCATCGCCGGGTCAAGCTGTTCGAGCGCCAGCTGGTCGACGCGCTGGTCGGCATGGCCTCGGCCTTCCGCGCCGGGATGACCCTCTACCAGGCGATGGAGGAGATCGCCCGCACCGCCGAGGTGCCGCTCGCCCAGGAGTTCTCGCTCACCGTACGCGAGGTACGCCTGGGCAAGAGCACCGAGGAGGCGCTCGAGAACCTGGCCGGGCGGGTCGAGTCCGACGACCTCCGGCTCGTGGTCACCGGCATCAACACCGCGCGCAGCATCGGCGGCAACATGGCCGAGATGCTCGACACGCTTTCGGCGACCATCCGCGAGCGCTTCCGCATCGAGGGCCGCATCCGCTCGCTGACCGCGCAGGGCAAGCTGCAGGGGATCATCATCGGCGCGATGCCGCTGTTCGTCTGGATCGGCTTCGACCTGGTGCGCCCGGATCTGACCCGGCCGATGTTGCAGCACTGGTTCGGCTACGCGGTGGTCGGCACCGTGGTGGTGATGGAGCTCCTCGGTGCGTTCTTCATCCGCCGGGTGATCGCGATCCGCGTATGATCGAAGCCGCGCTCATCATCTGTGCGCTGTTGGTCTTCGCCACCGTCTTCCTCGCGGTGCACGCGCTGTCGCGCACCGCGGTGCGCGCGCTCAGCCCGCCGGACACTCGCGCCAAGGAGCGGGCGGCCGAGCTGCATCGTCGGCCGTTCTTCTGGTTGGTGCTGATCCGCCGCGCCGCGGTACTCGTCCCGGCCAAGATGGACCGGGACCTGGCCCGACAGATCACCATGGCCGGCGGCCTCGAGGGGATGACGCCGGCCGAGGTGATGCTCTACGCCCTGATCTCGACCACCGTCGCCGTCGGCGCCGGGACGATGCTGGTCACGTTGACCGACGTCTCGCCGTTGTGGGGCGTCGGCCTGTTGGTGCTCGGCGCGCTGCTGCCTTTCCTCTGGCTGCGCGACCAGGTCAAGCGCCGGCACCTGGAGATCATGCGCGACATGCCGTTCCACCTCGATCTGTTGACCTTGAGCGTCGAGGCCGGGCTCGACTTCGGCGCCGCGGTGGCGCGCATGGTCGATCGGGGACGGCCGGGGCCGCTGCTCGAGGAGTTCAACGCCTTCCTCGGCGAGATCCGCATGGGCAAGACCCGCGCCGAGTCGCTCGAGGCGATGGCCGAGCGGGTCGGCATGCCGGCGCTGTCCAACTTCATCGGCGCGTTGATCCAGGCCGATCGGCTGGGCAGCGGCCTCGGCCGGACGCTGCGCCTGCAGGCCGAGCAGCAGCGCAACGAGCGCTTCCAGCGGGCCGAGAAGCTCGCCTCCGAGGCGCCGGTGAAGATGCTCTTGCCGCTCGTGCTGTTCATCTTCCCGACCATCTGGATCATCCTCGCCGCGCCGCTGGTCTTCGAGTGGATCTTCAAGGGCACCCCATGATAGGTGCGGCTCGACCGCACGCGGGTGGCGCCGGCCCGGACAAGCATGGGAATTCGATTGACCATCGTCGAGGGCAAGAGCGCGGGGAAGGAGTTCTTCTTCTCCCAGGCGCGCGTGCGCATCGGCCGGGCGCCCGACTCGGATCTGGTGCTCTACGACATGGGCGTCTCGCGGCTGCACGTCGAGCTGCTGGCTGACGCGCAGGGGTGTACGCTGCGCGACACCGGCAGCGCCAACGGAACGATGCTCAACGGCGTGCTCGCGACCGAGGCCCGGGTGCAGAGCGGGGACCGCGTTCAGATCGGGCCAGTGGTCTTCCGCATCGAGCTGGGCGCGTCGCCCGGCGCGGCGCGGCCGGCCGACACCCACGGCGAGGTCTTCCGGCCGCAGGACGACCAACAACGTCGGGCGCTCGAAGAGGGCAAGACCACCGCCTTCCGGCCAGTTCTGCCGCCGCCGCCGGTCAAGCCGCCGCCGGCCGAGTCGGCGTTGACGCGCGGGCGGACGATGACCGGCAGCTTCGTCGCCTACTCACGTCGTCGGTGGCTCAACTTCCGCCAACTGCCGCCTTCGACGCGCATCGCGGTGGTCGTCGCGTCGCTGGTTGTGCTCGGCGCGATTGCCGTGTCCGCGGCGATGCTCCTGCGCCGGCCGGTGCGTGACCGTTCGGCGGAGATCTTCAGCGCCGATCGGACCAACGCCGCGTTGTCGTTCGGCGCCGGAAAAGTGGACATCACCACCGCCGATCGGGTCAACTTCCGGTTCGACTATCAGGGTGGTCGTGCGACCGTGTTCTACACCGCCGGTGGCATCGACTCGGCCAACGAGCTCGAGATTCTGCTCAACAACAAGCACGTCGGCTACGTCGAGCCGAGCCCGAGCGGCTGGACCGCGGGGCTCAGGTTGACCCTGCCGCGCAATCTCCTACGCCCGGGGGTCAACATCCTGACCTTCGACAACACGATGACCCCGGCGACCAGCGAGCGCTGGGGTATCGCCCAGGTGCGCGTGCAGCAAGAGCCGTTGCCGGCGCCGAACCAGGAGAAGGCGCAGGAGCTGTTCGAGCTGGGCAAGGCATCGCTCGAGGCCCGCTCGGTCTCGCCGCCGAACCTCTACCGCGCGGCCGAGTACTTCGAGGAGGCCGCGCTCTACCTCGAGGCGATGGACGCGCCGCCGGCGTTGTTGCAGGAGATCCACGCCCAGGGGGAGCTGGCGCGCGTCGAGCTGCAGAAAGTCTTCGACGCCTACCTGTTTGCCTCGGAGAAGGCGCTGCGCTTCGGTGATCGGGCGCAGGCGATCGAGGCGTTGCGTGATCTGTTGCGCTTCTTCCCCAACGCCGACGACCCGCGGCACAAGAAGGCCCGTGATCGACTCACCGATCTGGTGGGCAAAGGCGCGCAGTGACGGCTGCGCTCGAGAGGCAGGCCATGAGCTCACGTCCGCTGCAGCTGGTCATCCCATTCCACCAGCCGCTGACCGCTAGCGAGTCGGCGGTGGCCCGCGCCTGCGACGAGGTCTACGCGCCGCTGTTGGACACAATCGCGGCCGCGCCGCGCCTGCGCGTCGCGGTGCACTTCACCGGTCACCTGCTCGACTATCTGTCGCGTCGCCAGGATCGTCTGCTGCTCTCCTTGCGCGAGCTGGTGCAGGCCGAGAGGGTCGAGGTCCTCGGCGGGTTGTTCTACGGCGGGCCGCCGGCGTTGCTCCCTGAGCTCGACCTGCGCGGTCAGCTGCAGATGATGGCCGAGTTCTGGGAGTCGTTCGTCGGCAGCGCGCCGGTCGGCTACTGGCTGCCCGACCTCGCCTGGGCGGTCGAGCTGCCCCGGTTGCTCGACGAGTCCGGCCTCGCCTACGGCTTCGTCTCCAGCACCCAGCTGGTCGGCGCCGGCAGTGTGCCGCCCCGGCTCGGTCGCGCCGAGCGCGGTGGGCTGGCCCAACCGTTGTTCGTGCTCCACGCTCCGCTGTCGAGCGGCTTGCCCGGCACGCCGGTCGACGAGTGGCTGACGGCCGTTCACGCCGCCGCGGCCGCCGGGGCCTCGTCGTCGCCGCTGTCCGTCTGGGTGCGCGCCGAGTCGCTCGGCCTCGAGCCCGGGACGCAGCGCTGGTGCGCGCAGGAGGGCTGGCTGGCGCAATGGATCGCGGCGCTGACCGGCGACGAGATCGAAACCGTGCTGCCGCGCGCGACCTTCGCCACGGCGCGGATTGACGAGGGGCTGCGCCTGCGGCCGACCTTCGCCACCGAGCTCGGCGCCGTCGGCGTGCAGCCGGGCCCGGTCGAGTGGGCCGACTTCCCGATGCTGTTCCCCGAGCTCGGGACGCTGGTGCGCCGCATGTTGCGCCTGAGCGACAAGCTGCGCCTGGCGATCACCAGCATGGAGGAGGAGGGGCTCGAGGAGGACTGGAGCGACACGCTGGCCACCGCGCAGCGCCTGCTCTTCTCCGCCCAGGCGAGCGAGGTCTACTGGCGCGGCGCCGAGCCGGGCTTCTCCGATCCGGCGATGCGCGACGCGGTGATGACTCGCCTGTGCCAGGCCGAGCGAATGATCGATGTCTTGGTTCAGGGAGAAGACGACTGGCTCGCCCTCGAAGAGGAAGACCGCGACGGCGACCGCGTCGACGAGGTCTTCGTCGCCAACCGGCGGCTCGCGGCCTGGATCGTGCCGGCGCGCGCCGGTCTCGTCCGTGCCCTCGACGATCGGGAGCTCGACCGGACGTTGCTCGACGCCGGCCCACGTCGTGAGGAGCCGTTCTTCGCCGAGGCGGCCGCGGCGCCGCGGGGGCTGCCCGAGGGGCCGCCGCGCCGCGGTCAGAACCTCATTCGTCTGGCCGACGAGCTGCCGATGACCAGCGACGCGCTCGAACGGGGCGGCATCCGCGAGCGACTGCTCGAGGTCGACGTCTCGCCCAGCGAGCTGTTCGCCGGCCGGGTCGGCGCGCTCGCCGCGACGCCGAGCGAGCTGCTCGAGAACCGCATCGACGAGGAGGGGGATGTCTGCTACCGCCTGCGCCTGCGCGCGACGCACGGCCTCGACGGTCTGCGCCCGACGCGCGTGACCCTCGACAAGGAGCTGACCCTGCCGCTCGACGCCGCCGAGCTGCGACTGGTCTATCAGGCCGAGGTCGAGCCGGCGCCGGCGTTGCTCGCGGTCGAGCTCCCGTTGCGCCTCGGCGCCTCACCGGCCGAGCTGTGGTGCAACGGCGAGGCGCGGCCGCTCGTCGAGGCGACGCTGCCCGCGGTCGGTGAGCTGCGGCTGCTCGATCGTGACGGCTGCGGTGTCGGGTTGAGCCTCGAGCCCGCTCAGGAGGTCTGGGTCACGCCGCTGGCGACCACGGTGCGAGACCTGGCCGGCTACCGCCCGGTGTCGCAAGGCGTGTTCCTGGTCGTCGCGATCCGCCTCGAGGGCTCGACCCGCGCCGCGTTGAGCCTCCGACTCGTTCACCCTGAGCCCGAGCCCGAGCCCGAGTCGGCGTCGGTGGAGCTCGAGCCGACGGGTGATGTCGACTGACAGCAGCAGCCGCGGGCGCCGCCCACCACGTCGCCTGGACAAGCGCTTGGAATGACGGCCCTGCCTATGGCATGGAAGTGGCACCGCTCCAGGTGGGAAAGCGCAATGGAGGCGAGGAGTTACCACATGCGCAGATACTCACCGGCAGGATACGTCGCTGTAGGTCTGGCGTTGCTCTCGGTCGCCTGTCCTGACGGTCGGGAGCCGACGCCGCTGGCGATGCACCGCATCCAGCTGGCGCAGGACCTGGACGGCAACCTCGACTGCGTCGCGCCTGAGGAGCTGACCTGCGCCGACCTCCCGTACGATGGGGACTGCCTGGTGATCGAGCTCGAGATCGATCCGACGAGCGCGCGCGCCTGCCAGACCTGCCGGCTCGCTGACGGCTCGACCCTCGAGCAGGGCTGTGACCAGTCGGTCGTCTCCTGTGTGTTGGTGACCCTGCCCGAGCCGGACTGCGTCGTCTGCGCCTACCAGGACGGCGCGGTGATCTTCTCCACCTGCGTCGCGAGCCGGGGCAGCCAGTGCGCGAGCTACGCGACCGCCGGCGGCCGGGACTGCGAACGTTGCTTCGATCCGCTCGGGCGGATCGTCTACGACTCGTGCCTGCCCGATTGCGGCACCGTGATCTGCCCGCCGCTCGCCTGCCCGCCCGGCCTCGCGCCCGTGCGCCGGCCGAACGAGTGCTGCGCGCGCTGCGAGGCGGCGGTCGATTGCAGCGGCGTCGTCTGCGCGCAGGACTTCGCTGTGCCGGCCTGCCCGCCCGGGACGATCCTGAGCCGGGACCCGGGCGACTGCTGTGGCTACCTGTGCCAGCCCAGTGAGTGCACGCCGTTCGCCGGCGCCGAGATGCAAGACCCGCTGCCGGCCAGCTGCGCCACGCACCTCGATTGTCCGGAGGGGGCGTTGTGCACCGACGGCGTCTGCGGCGCAGGCGACAGCAGCCTCTGCCCGGCCGGCTACGTCTGGCGCGACGACTTCCCCTACTGCGGCCAGTGCGTCGCCGGCGCCGGCGGCTCGAGCTGCCTGTCCGACTTCGACTGCGCCTACGGCCAGTACTGTGCCTACGACGCTGCGACCTGCGGTGCGGTCCCCGAGCCGGGGAGCAACGGCGCGCCGCTGGCCTGCACCGGCACCTGCCGCCCGCTCGATCCGAGCTGCGCGACCGCCTCCGGCGCCGGCGCGCCGATCGTCCCGTGCGAGGGCGAGTGGCTGGTCGGCTACGACGCGGCCGGTTGCCCGTATCCGATCTGTGTCTGTCCGGATGGCTCGCAGAGCCTCGACGGCGTGTGTCGCGACCTGTGCGCCAACGTCGACTGCCTGATCGCGCCGGCGATCGCCTGCGAGCTGGGGATGCACGTCGAGTACCGGTATCCGTATTGTTGCGGCGTCTGCGTGCCGGACGACGTCTGCGCCTACGTCGCCAGCGGCGCGACGCCGACCGGCGATGCGCCGGTCCTCGTCTGCCCCGAGATCGGCTGCGCCTTCGGTTTCCACCCTGAGATCGATCCGGCGACCTGCTGTCCGACCTGCGTGCCCGATGTCGCCAACGGCTGCTTGAGCTCGAACGAGTGTGCGCTCGGTTTCTACTGTTCGACCGAGGACGGCGTCTGCGCGCCGCCGCCCGGCTGTGATCCGATCGACAACGCCTGCGCCGGGATCTGCTACGGCGAATGCCTGCCGATCGACGATCTGGAGCGCCCCGACTGCGTCGACTCCGACGGTGGGCTCGAGCCGTACCTGCCCGGCGAGGTCTTGGCCAGCAGCGGCGGCCTCACCGAGATCGTCGCCGACGTCTGTACGCCGGACGGCCGCGCGGTGATCGAGCAGTACTGCTACACGCGCAGCGACGGGCGGTACCGGCAGGCGGTCACCGTGCAGTGCACCGGCGATGCGGCCGGTGACGCCAGTTGCGTCGACGGCGCCTGCCGTTGACCGGCGCGGTGTGCGGTCGATCTCGCCCGCCGTTCCGGGTTATGGTGGGACGTTGAGGCGCGGCGCCGATCGTCGCGCCGGGAGCGTGTCAGGTGAGAGCAGTCGATCTGTTGCGCTGTGTGCGCGACCGGCAGCCGGTCGAGCCAGCGGCGTTGCGCGCCTTCGTCCTCGGCATCGCCCGCGGTGAGATCCCGGACTACCAGGCGGCGGCCTTCTGCATGGCCGTCTTCCACCAGGGGCTGGCCGAGGAGCTGACCGTCGCGCTGACGTTGGCGATGCGCGACTCGGGCGTGGTCATCGATCTCGGCGACGTCCCCGGGATCAAGGTCGACAAGCACTCGACCGGCGGCGTCGGGGACAAGATCTCGCTGCCCCTCGCGCCGTTGGTCGCCGCCTGCGGCGTCCCGGTGCCGATGATCAGCGGTCGCGGCCTGGGCCACACCGGCGGCACCCTCGACAAGCTCGAGGCGATCCCCGGCTTCCGCGTCGATCTCGGGGTCGAGCGTTTCCGCGCCATCGTCGCAGCGCACGGCCTGTGTCTCATCGGCCAGACCGCCGACCTGGCGCCGGCCGACAAGACGCTCTACGCCCTGCGCGACGTCACCGCCACCGTCGAGTCGATCCCGCTGATCACCGCCTCGATCCTGTCCAAGAAGCTGGCCGAGGGGATCGACGCCTTGATCCTGGACGTCAAGGTCGGCCGCGGCGCGTTCATGAAGGACCTGGCCAGCGCTCGGGCGTTGGCCGAGTCGCTGGTGCGGGTCGGCACCGGCGCCGGGCTGAAGGTGCGCGCGTTGCTCACCCGGATGGAGGAGCCGCTCGGACGGATGATCGGCAACGCGCTCGAGGTGCGTGAGGCGATCGACATCCTGCGCGGCGAGGGGCCGCCCGACACCACCGAGCTGACGATGGCGCTCGGGGTGGAGATGCTGTTGCTCGGCGGCAAGGCCGCGACGGCCGCCGAGGCGCGCACCGCGCTCGGCGCCGCGGTGCACAGCGGCGCGGGCCTGGCGAAGCTGCGCGCGTTGGTCGAGGCGCAAGGCGGTGACCCGCGCGCGATCGACGAGCCGGGACGCCTGCCGACCGCCGCGGCGCGGCTCGAGGTGCCCGCCCCAGGCGCCGGCTACGTCACGGCGATCGATTCGTTCGCGCTCGGGATCGCCGCGATGCGCCTCGGCGCCGGGCGCAGCCGCGCCGAGGACGTCATCGACCCGGCGGTCGGCGTCGAGCTGTGCGCTCATACCGGCGACCAGGTCACCGCCGGCCAGCCGCTCGCCGTCCTGCACCACAACGGCGGGGCCGAGCCGCTCGCGGCCGAGGTCGCGGCCGCCTTTTCGGTCGGCGCCCAGGTGCCGGCGGCGGTGCCGCTGGTGCTCGGGCGGCTCGGGGCCTGAGCGGCCGGCGCGTCCGGGCGCTTGGCCCGCTGCCCGGCCCTGGCGTACAGTGCCATCCCGTGAGCACCCATCGACCCATCTTCCTCCTGGTGGCGCTCGGGAGCTTGGCCTTGCCGTCGAGCGCGCGCGCCGCCGAGCTCGCCGTGCCGGCGCGACTGCAGGCCGAGCTGCTGATCAAGATCGCCGGCTACGAGCGCAACATGGCGGCCCGCGCCGGGGACGCGGTGCGCGTGCTGCTGATCGCCAAGCGCGGTGATGCCAGCGCGGCCCGGGCGGCCGGGCAGCTGCGCGCTGAGCTCGAGCGCGACCGGCGCGTCGGCCCGCTGCCGGTCGAGGTGAGGGTGATCGAGATCAAGGAGGGACGCGAGCTGCCGCCGCCGGGGCAGCAGGCGATCTTCTACTTCATGCCCGGCTTCCAGGCCGGCGAGGTCACCGCGCTGGTCGCCGCGATCGCCGACCGCGATCTGCTCACGGTCGGCGCCGACGTCGCCTACGTCGAGCAGGGCGTCGTGCTCGCCTTCGACCTGGCGGCGGGCAAACCGAAGCTGATCCTCCACCGCGGCGCGGCCCGGCGGCACAACGTGGTCATCCCGGCCGAGGTCCTCCGGCTGATGAAGGTGATTGAATGATGCGGCGCACCGCGATGAGTCTGACCCTGGCGGCGGCGTTCGCGCCGGCCGTGGTCGCCCGCGCCGGCGAGGAGCTGACCGACCTCGAGGCGCTGCTCGACGAGTCGGTGGTCTCGGCCGCGTCGCTGACCAACGAGAGCGCGCGGACCGCGCCGGCGACCTCGACGGTGATCACCAGCGACGAGCTGCGCCGCTTCGGCATTCGCACGCTCGACCAGGCGCTCAACTTCCTCTCCCTCGGCGTCGTGACCCAGGACAACGGCAGCGCTCCCGAGATCGGCGCGCGCGGCGTCCACATTGCCTACGACTACGGCGCGCACATGCTGCTCCTGGTCGACGGCCACGTGATGAACGAGCCGTGGGATGGCACGGCCTACTTCTGTCGCAGCGCTGCGGTCCCGTTCGAGCTCATCGATCACATCGAGGTCGTGCTCGGCCCCGGCTCGGTGCTCTACGGCTCACACGCGATGCTCGGTGTGATCAACGTGGTCACCAAATCGGCCAAGGACTACGCCGGCGCGCTGGTCGTCGCCGAGTCGGAGCTGCCGATCTCCGGCCGCGCGGCGCTCGGCTTCGGCGTCGACTTCGAGCTCGGCGGCGAGCGCGGCGAGCTCACCCTGCAGGTGGAGCACTTCGTCAGCGAGGGGCCGGAGCGCACCTACGGCCCGCAGGACTACGGCGCCGACGCGGTCACCGGGCAGCCGAAGCGCTTCAGCTTCTCTCGCCCGGCGACCGGCGTCTGGGGTGGCACGGCGCGCCAGACCCTGTTCGCCGAGATCCCGGCCCTCTACGCCCGTGCCCGCTGGGCCGACTGGACGCTGGCGCTGCACGCCGCCGAGTCCCGGCGCGGGACGCCGTGGGTCGGCGGCGGGAACTTCGACGACCCGCAGGCCGACGAGCGTGACCGCTGGCTGCAGCTCGACCTGAAGCGGGAGCTGGCCCTGGGCAGCCTCGCGACCCTCACCGGCCGGCTGTACGGCGACCTGTATCAGTACCGCCAGCGCGTGCCAGCCGCCGCCGCCGAGGACTGCCTCGAGGGGCAGGTGGGAGGGTGCCTCTATCGCCTGCGCGGCCGCTCGCGCTGGACCGGCGCCGAGCTGCGCCTCGCCGCCGACTGGACCCTCGATGGCCGCTTCGTCACGCTGCTCGGCGTCGACGGGCGGCTGCGCTTCGTCGACTCACGCGAGGCCTACCGCGACGTGACCACCGGCGTGGCGATCGAGACCCAGGACTACGCGATCGACGAGCACCTGGTCGCGGTCTACCTCGAGCAGCAGCTGCACCCCTGGTCGAGCCTGGCGCTCAACGCCGGCGCGCGCTTCGACTACGACGAGGTCTTCGGCGGGCACCTCTCGCCGCGCGTCGCCGCGGCGTTCACGCCGGTCGTCGACGGCACGGTCAAGCTGCTCTACGCCGAGGCGTTTCGCACCCTGTCGGCCTATGAGCGTTTCTACGCCGACCCGACCTGGTTCATCGCCTCGCCCAACCTCGAGCCGGAGGTGGTGCGCTCGGTCGAGCTCTCCTACGAGCACCGGCTCGGCACCGTTCGCCTCTTCGCCGGCGGCTTCTTCTCCCACTGGAGCGCGCTGGTCGCCGAGCGGGACGCGACCGAGGCGGAGCTGGCCGAGGCGATCGCCGCCGGTGAGCTCGAGAGCTACGTCACCGCGGCCGGACGCTACGACAACCTGACCGGCCTGCAGAGCCTCGGCGGCAACCTGGCGGTCCACGGCTCGGCGCTCGCCCGGCGGCTGCGCTACGGCCTGACCTTCACCGCTGCGCGAACACGCACCGACGACGACGCCGCGCTGGTCGTCGCGCCCAGCTGGTTCGGCAACGCCCGGGTCGCCTACGACCTCGGCGGCCCGGCCTGGCCGACATTGGCGCTCGCCGCCCGGGTGATCAGCTCGCGGCTCATCGACGCCTCGTCGTTCGGCGAGGCGCGCGCGCCGGTGCAGCTCGAGCTGCGCGGCGCGGTCACCGGCGAGCTGCCGGGGCTGCCGGAGCTGCAGGTCCGGCTGGTGGCGAGCTACGCCCTCTCTGACCGAACGCCGTACACCATCGGCCCGCTCGGGGAGCCGAGCGAGGAGTTCACCCGCGACGAGACGGTGCCGGTCGACCGCTTCCGCACGATGGTGACGGTGAGCTACAACCTGCCCTTGTGAATCAGAGCAGGATCCCGGCGACGCAGGCGGTGAGCCAGGTGGCGAAGCTGCCGGCGAACATCGCCCGCACCCCGAGGCGGGCCAGGTCGGAGCGCCTGAGCGGCGCGAGCGCGCTGATCCCGCCGATCTGGATGCCGATGCTCGAGAAGTTGGCGAAGCCACACAGCGCGTAGGTGGCGATCACCGCGGTGCGCGGCTGCAGCTCGCCGAGCATGTGCCCGAGGTCGACGTAGGCGACGAACTCGTTGAGCGAGATCTTGGTGCCGAGCAGGTGGCCGAAGGCCCACAGGTCCCTGGGGTCGGCGCCCATGCACCAGGAGAGCGGGTAGAAGAGTAGGCCGAAGATGACCTTCAAAGACAGCTCCGGCTGTCCGAACAGCCCGCCGACCAGGCCCAGGCCCCAGTTGAGCAGCGCGATCAAGGCGATGAAGGCGATCAGCATGCCGGCGACGTTCAGCGCCAGCTTCAAGCCGTCACTCGCGCCAGCCGCCGCGGCGTCGATGACGTTGGCGGTCTCCGGCTTCGGGTCGATGACCTGGCCGCCGCGCGTCTCCGAGACCTCGGTCTCGGGGAACATCAGCTTGGCCATCACCAGCGCCGCCGGGGCGTTCATCACGCTGGCGGCGAGCAGGTGACCCGGGTCAATCCCGAAGCGGGCGTAGGCGGCGAGCACGCCGCCCGACACCGTGGCAAAGCCGCCAGTCATCACCGCCATCAGCTCCGAGCGGGTCATGCGCTCGAGGTAGGGGCGGACGACCAGCGGCGCCTCGGTCTGGCCGACGAAGATGTTCGCGGCGCAGGAGAGCGACTCGGAGCCGGAGGTGCGCATCGTGCGGGTCATCACCCAGGCGACGGCGCGGACCACCCGTTGGAGCAGGCGCAGGTGGTAGAGGATCGACATCAACGCGCCGATGAAGATGATGGTCGGCAGGACGTGGAAGGCGAAGACCACGCCGATGTTGACGTAGTCACCCGAGGTGCCGTCGAGCAGCTGCGCCGGCCCACGCGTCGCGCCGGCGGCGACCCCGCGGTAGAGGTTGCCGAACAAGAAGCCCGCGCCGTCGTCGGTGAAGCGCAGCACGCGGTCGACGACGACGCGCGCGCCCTCAAACAGCCACAACCCCGGCCGGGTCTTGAGCACGATCAGCGCGAAGCAGAGCTGCAGCCCCAGCCCGAAGCCGACCGTGCGCCAGGGGATCTGCCGGCGGTTGACCGACAGCGCGAAGGCGAGGCCGAGCAGGACGACGATGCCGAGTAGGCTGCGCAGCCGGGTGCCGAGCGGTGTCGACAGCTCCCGCTCGACGGCGCGCCGGCCGAGCGCCGCCGCCAAGCGCGCCTGGTCGGGGTGATCGGGCGCGAGCACCTGCAGCTCGTCCAGCCGCCGGCCGGCGAGCTCGAGGTCGCCGAGGCCGACGTACGCGTCGCACAGGCGGACGAGCAGCTCGGGGAGCAGCTCGCTGCGCCCGGCGAGGATCACCGCCTGCTTGAGCCCCTCGAGCGCCGGCGGCGAGCCGGGTTCGGCGGCCAACACGCGGCGGAACGCGCCGGCGGCGTCGGCGTGCTGGCCGAGGCGGAGCAGCACGCGGCCGCGCTCGAGC